>DATNBK010000330.1:0-7303 GCA_035571995.1 Rhodanobacter sp. | reverse complement strand
CGCGATCGCGCCGAAGGCCGCGCTGTTCCTGGGCAAGTGCGGCGGGCTCAAGAGGAAGAACCAGATCGGCGACCTGGTCCTGCCGATCGCCGCGATCCGCGGCGAGGGCACCAGCAACGACTACCTGCCGCCCGAGGTGCCGGCACTGCCCGCGTTCCAGCTGCAGCGCGGCGTCTCCACCATGATCCGCGACCTCGGCCATGACTACTGGACCGGCACCGTCTACACCACCAACCGCCGGGTCTGGGAACATGACGAGGGCTTCAAGGCCTACCTGCGGCGCACCCGCTGCATGGCGGTGGACATGGAGACCGCCACCATCTTCGCGGCCGGCTTCGCCAACCAGATCCCTTGCGGCGCCCTGCTGCTGGTCTCCGACCAGCCGATGATCCCGGAGGGCGTGAAGACCGAAGCCAGCGACCGCAAGGTCACCGAGAAGTACGTCGAGGCGCACATCCGCATCGGCATCGAGGCGCTCAAGCTGGTCCGCCGCAACGGTCGCAGCGTGAAGCACCTGCGCTTCGAGGAGGATGGCGAGGGGGAGTGAGGCGGCGCTTGCGCGCAGCTGGGGCGCTGGTTCGGGTGACTCGCGTGCGACAATCGGGCCGTTCAAGACGCTCAGTCGCGCGGCGGTGCGTCCTTGAGACGGGATGCACGAGCAAGTCCAAACCTGATCAGTCACCGGGCGCAGCGGTCCATGTCGCAACAACCCCCACTTTCGCCGGCGACCCGCCGGCTGCTCGCGGATGCCGGGTCGGCACTCAATCAGCGTCGGCCCGATCTTGCCGAACGGGCGCTTGCGCAGGTGTTTGCCGTGGAGCCGGGGCAGGTTGATGCGCAATACCTGTTTGGCCTTGCCTGCCTGATGCGCGGAGACGGCGCCAAGGCAGCGGATTTTCTGCGCAAGGCTGCCGGGCAGCGCCCGGACGACGCGAGCATCCGGATGTACTTGGGCTGTGCCCTGCACGACGCAGGAGCCTTGGACGAGGCCCTAACCCATCTGCGGCGCGCCTGCGAGATGGCGCCCGGGCATGCGCCGTCCTGGTACAACCTGGGCAAGGCGTTGAAGCAGGGGGGGCGGCTCCAGGATGCCGCCCATGCATTGCGCCGGGCCTTGGCCTTGGACGAGCGGCACGTTCTCGCACGCATCGGCGTTGCCGACATCGCCACCATGCAAGGCGACATCGACCATGCCGTCTCCGAATACCGGCACGTGCTGCACCTGCAGCCCGATTGCGCAGAGGCGTGGCATGGGCTGGCCAACCTCAAGACCCAGCCGCTGGGCGCCGCCGACGTAGAGCAACTCCGGCGTGCCTTGCGCCAGCCAGGTATCCAGCCTGATACGCGGGTATTGCTGGGTTTCAGCCTGTATCGAGCGCTGGAGGACCAACGGGATTACGCGGGCGCCTTCGAAGCGCTGCGTCAGGCGAACAGCGAGAAGCGACGCCTGGTGGAATGGAGCGCTGCCTCCGAGCACGCGAAGATCGACCGCATCATGGCGGTTTTCAGTGCCCCGCTGCCTGAGCCGATGGATCCCACGCTGGGCCACGAAGTCATCTTCATCGCCAGCATGCCGCGCTCGGGTTCCACCCTGGTCGAGCACATCCTCGCCACGCATCCCGACGTCGAGGGCGCCAACGAAATTCCGGACCTTCCGCAGGTCATCGAAGACGAGTCGCGTCGCCGCGGCCAGCCCTTCCCGGACTGGGTCGGCGCGGCCACGGCCGACGACTGGCACCGGCTCGGCCAGGACTACCTCGCCCGCACTGCACGCTGGCGCGAGCGACGCCCGCGCTTCACCGACAAGAACGTCGCCAACTGGCCACTGCTGGGCGCCGCACGCCTGATGCTGCCCGGCGCAAGGATCATCCACTGCCACCGCGACCCGGTCGAAACCTGCTTCTCCTGCTACCGCCACCTGTTCCGGCACGGCGTGCATTACAGCTACGACCTGGCCGAGATGGCCGGGTATTACCGCGACTACGAACGCCTCAGCGCGTTCTGGCTGGCACGCCATCCACGACACGTGCTCGACTATCCCTACGAAACTCTGGCGCGGGAACCTGAAGCGCAGATCCGCCGGTTGCTCGACTTCTGCGATCTGCCTTTCGATGCCGCCTGCCTCACGCCGCATCAGACCCAACGCGAAGTGCTCAGTACGGCGAGCGCGGCGCAGGTGCGCGAGCCCATCCGCACCGACACGGCGCACAGCGTGCCGTATCTGGAATGGTTGCAGCCCCTCAGCGAGGGATTGGCGCGCTGAAACGAACAAGGCCGCCGGTTGCCCGGCGGCCTTGTTTAGTCTGTTTGTATCCCCCTCCCTCATACCGCCGGCTGGCGGCGGTATGAGGCTGGAGGCTGCCGCTTGTTACCAATCGAACTTCACGCCGAGATCCACATAGCGCGGCGCTTCCACCGAAACCGGGGTCTTGTAGACCGGGTTGTAGTAGCCCGTGCCACCTTGGTACACGACGTAACCGTTGTTGGGACCCGCGAACAGCAACGTATTCTGCTCGTTGAACACGTTGTGCACTTCCGCCTGGAAGGTGAGGTGCTTGTTCGCCCATGCCGGCGTGTATGTCACATTCAAGTTGAGCTGATGGGTCCACGGCGTGTGACCGCTGGTCCCCGGAGGAGAACCTACGCCGCCGTGACCCAGGAACCCGCCAGGGTTGTTGGGATCCGGCACAGTCGAGTTGCCGCTCGGCACGCCACCGCAGAAGTGCTGGTAGGGGCCGCCATACAGATCCGAATCGATCGTGTCGCCGTAACCGCTCAAGCAGATGTTCGGCGCACCCGACTGCATGATGAAGGTGGCGCCGACCGTCCATTCCGGCGTAATGGCATACGCGCCGAAAAGCTTGAGGGTGTGGCGACGGCTGTTGGCCTGTTCACCGTTGGCATATTGCATGAGGTCCGGGAAGTCCCACTGCGCCGTGGTCGAACCGGACATGCCGCCGTTCTTCTGGTTGGTGATCTGCCCCGTACCGGTTTCAGTCGGACCCTCGCTGCTACCGTACGACTTGGAGAACAAGTAGTCGATCTTGCCGTACCACTTGCCGTCCCAGGTATGTTCCAGGTAGGTGTCCAGGGCGTAGTACTTGCGCGACGGCTTCGGGAACGTATTGACGAAGTTTGTCAATACGCCCTGCCCGGTGTTCGGATTCCATGTGGACAGGCCGCAGGGTTCCGGAATGTAGTTGGTCTTGCCCGGATTGACCAAGGCGCCAGCGACGGTGCCACACGCCACGAGGTTGGTGTCATCCACGAGGTTGCCGACCTTCTCGAAGGTCGCCTGCTCGCCCCACACCAGGCCGGTATTGCCGAGCATCTTCTGGAAGCCCAGCACGTATTCGTCCTGATACGAGGCCTTGAGGTTGGTCGAGGCATAGTCCTTGCTATTGCCGGGAACGCCGTTCTCGCCATCCGGCGAGTAGTAGCCTGGCGTCGTAACACCCGGAGCCGGCTTCACGAGCACTGGGGTCAGCCCCGTCGGAACGCCATTCGGGCTGATGCCGGTGTAGGTATAGGTGACTTCGCCGTTGATCGTACCCATGGCCGCGTTGCGTGCGGCCAGACCCGCTGGCAAGGCGAGGTAGTAACGCCCTGCATTACCGAAGACCTTCAACGTGCTGTCGCCAAACACGTCCCAGCTGAAGCCCAGGCGCGGCGCCCATTGCGGCTTGGTTTCCCGCACGTAGGGAATGCCGCCGGGGCCGAGGTTGGTGAACTGGTCGTTGCGCAGGCCAAGGTCAAGCAACAGGTTGGGTGTGACCTGCCACTTGTCTTCCACGTACTGCGCCTTCTGGCGGACCGCCAGCGAGACGTTAGAGCCAAACAGGTTCTGCACGACGTAATTGCCGCCAACCGGGGGGGTGACGTAAGGCGCGGTGGAGGCGTAGGGCGGCAGGCTGCCGGGTGTGAGGTAGTTCCAGCTGCCGCCACCAAGCGTCGTGATGCCATCGTGATCGTCACGGTACTGCAGGTTGTCGATACCGAACTTGAGATCGTGGTCGGCCGTGATCCTCCAATCGAAGTCGACGCGCAGATTGGCGGTCTTGGTGGTGTGCTCCGGGTTGCCTATCGTTGTCTGAACCAGGTTCGGGACGACAACGCCTGCCGGCACCGTCACGCCTGGGCTGAAGTTCACCGGTGCCGCGTTACCACCACCGGACAGGCTGGTGTAGTACTGCCCACCCATCTGGCCGTACAAGACTTCGAGCGTGAGGTCGTCGGTGATGTACGAGGTGTATTTGAGGATGCCGACGTCGAAGGTGTTCTTGGTCAACACGCCCGGACCGTAGTAGGAGCCGACGCTCTGATTCGAATAGTTGTAGTTGTAGTAGTTGTGGGTGAGGTCCTGATCCTTGGTTCGGGCGCCCGTGAACTCCAGCACGTTGTTGTCGTTGATGTTCCAATCCAGTTTGCCGTACAGCTTGGGCTTGGAATCACCCGTCGACGCCCAGAAACCCGATGGCGACGACGTGCCCGTGTTCCCCAGGCCGTACTGCTGGCTGTCATGCTGCCATTCGGCCGTCACGAAGAAGAACAGTTTGTCCTTGATCAGCGGACCGCTGACGTAGGCGTCATATACCGTGGTCCAATCGCTGCTCTGCTTGTTGCCCGTCTGGATCTGGCCAAAGCCAGCAGGATAGGCCGTGGTGCCTTGGGTGGTCATCCAAGGCTGGCCATTCGACCCCAGAGCGCCGACTGGCGTCCGCGGATTGCTGTAATAGACGTTGTCGTAGCTGCTTTCCGCAAACGACGGCCGCCAGTTCACGTACACGCCGGCATGGAACTCGTTGCTGCCGCGCTTGCCGATCTGGCTAATCACGCCACCGGTCGAACGACCGTATTCAGGACCGTAGCCGGAGGTGATGGTCTGCTGCTCGGCGATGGCGAAGTACGGCAAGGCAATGCCGCCCGAGCCACCGATCGGATCGGTGGTGTTGAAACCGTTGAGGTAATAGGCGTTTTCCACGACGCTGTTGCCACCCATGGAAACCAGCGGCGTACCGGTCGGGCCCCTGCCGAGGGTGGAGGGACCCGCGTTCACGCCCGGAGCCAGCAAGGCAATATCTTCGGCGCTGTGCGCCAGCGGCAGCGTAGCCAACTGCTGCGCGGTGATCACCGAGGTCTGGCGGGTGGAGGACACGTCGATCGCCGGCAGCGAGTTGGCCGTGACCGTGACGCTGGAGAGGTTCTGCACGTTCTTGCCGGCTTCGGCGGCGGCAAACGGTACTGACGTACCACCCGCCACGCTCACCTGCACATGGTCGCGCTTGGCCACCACGTTGCCGTTCTGCATCAGCGACACGGTGTAGTCGCCCACCGGCAACTGGTTGGCGCCATAGCGGCCATCGCTGCCGACTGCCACTTCGCGGGTTAGGCCGGTCTGGTTGTTGACGACGCGAACCGTCTCGCCCGCCGCCACCGGGGCGGTACCGAAGACCGAACCGGTCGTGGCCTGGCCATAGGCCAAGCCGCTGATGCCCAGACCCACCGCCAAGGCGGCAGCCAAGGTATTGCGGCGGTACTGGCTCTCTCGCATGAAACGCTTGTTCATTGCACTACTCCCCAAAAGACAACCCGATATGGGTGACTAGAAATCGATCACTCCAACCGCCTCGCGGCGGCATGGAGCTGGATGCAAATGGCTGCGACCGGTTGATGGTGCGGCGAACGGTTCAAGCTCGATGAGAGTCGCTCTGCCTCGACTCCGTATCCGTCTTCCGCGCAAGGCAACCGGACAGACCGCCTTCCGCAGTCGAAATTAGTGCGGCTTCTTAATGCCTGTCAACGCTTTTTTAGCAACTTGCGAACATAATGCAAGCGCATGAAATTTAATGCGTTTTCATATTAAGTTGCGGTGTGATTTAGCGGCTTTCGCGCAATCTTGCAGCTCTCGCGCCGTATTATTTTGCATGTCATAGCCGTGCAACACGAAATGCTTTCAGCATCAATGTTCTGAGTGCGCATCCCTGCCATGGATCATGCTGAAAGGTCATTCGATTTCATGCGCAAGATATTGCTATCGATTAGGCAAGGCACTGCGAAGTCCTCCGGCTTGCACCGGACGGCATTGGCTGGGCGCTTCTAAAGTGACTCTTTCGTGAATCGCCGGGCTTGTTTACCGACGCTGCTGCGATTGCCGGCCGCGGGCGGCGTGCGGTGATCGGAAAGATGCCCGTTTCGCTGGCTGGTGCCGCGACGGCTGATTTCCATCTGTCGAGGCTTGCTGCGTCCCAGGCTGGCGGCTTGCTCTTGGCGACAGGCAGCCCCCATGCAGGAGCAAGCCCGTCCGGACTCTTCCGGCATCGGGTGATGCCGGGACCGCAAAAGAGCCGCCCTGCGCAAGGGGAAGCATGCAGACGGCAGCAATACGAATGCTTCGTATCGGCTCCAGGCAGGCACCGGGAGCGCATACCGGCCCAAGTATGGGGGGCAGCGGCATCCGCTCAGGCGCCCGCGATCGCGGGCGGCGGACACCGAGCTTGTTGCCGGCTTCTAGAACCCCTGATTTTGCTCGTCATCCCAGCGAAAGCAGGGATCCAGTGTCTGCAATCCCTTGAATGCAAAGGCGCTGGATTCCTGCTTTCGCAGGAATGACGAGCAAGAAGCCAACTGATCAGACCTTCCTTCTCAAATGACAACGCCCCTCGCGGGGCGTCGTTCGATCGGGTTGGCTTGAGGATGGCGGTCGCAACGCCGTTTGGCGAAGCTCCGGGGCGGCGGTTTTCAGTTCGGTGTCGAACCGGTGTCGCCCTTGGCCGCCCACGCCTCCATCCCGCCCGCCACGTTGTGCACGTGGCTGAAGCCGTGCGCGGCGAAGCGTTCGGCCACGCCCTGGCTGGAGATGCCGCGCTGGCAGACGAAGGCGAGCTCGGTGTCCTTGGGCAGGGCGGCGAGCGCCTCGTAGCCTTCGTCCTCGAGGATGCGCGCCTGCGGCAGCGCGGACAGCTGGGCGCGCGCTGCGGCGGGGCGTACGTCAATCAAGGTGATGCTGCCGGCGGCGAGGCGCTGCTGCAGTTCCTGCACGGTGAGCGACTTCACTTCCTGCGCGCCGGGGAATTTCAGGCTCAGGCCCTCGCCCTGCACGGTGGAGACCCAGTCGATCACGATGCCCTTGGCACGCTGGGCGCTGGCGGGGTCGAAGTGCACTTCGAGGCCGTTGGCGTGGGCGACGATGTCGTGCTCGCTGGCCGGCGCGAGCTGGAAGCCGGCGCTGTGGTCGGGGCCGATTTCCAGGTGCAGCGCGAGGCCTTGCGCGTTGGCCGTGCCTTCGCGGATCGCCTTGGCGGCG
>DATNBK010000329.1:0-9283 GCA_035571995.1 Rhodanobacter sp. | reverse complement strand
CCAGTCCATCGTCGGCATCGTCATCATGCCTGGCATGGGCTTCGTCGTCGCCAGGCTGCCCGGCCACCACATCCGCGGCTGCAGGCTGGGGCACGACGGCAGCCGCGGCACCGGCGGGACCCGGCGCAGGCGCAGCGGCATCCGGCGTGGCCGCGGCCGCAGCGGGCGTCGTGCCGGACTGCGCCGCACCAGCCCGCTTGCCGGCAGCGCCATCGGCCTTGCCGCCGGAAGTGGCGGGACCGTCCTGCCGGCCGCGGGCCGCATCGAGCTGGCGCCCGAACTGGCCGTCGGTGCCGTCTGTGTCGCGTCCGGCAGAAGGCGAGGTGCGTGGTGCGATGGGTGCCGCCGGGGTGACCGGGGCCGGAAGGTTCGATGCTGGCATGTCAGGCAGCTCCATGCAAAGTGGGACGGCCGCACAGGCAGTGCGGCCACCCGCAGGAAAAATCGGCATGCGGGACGGCAGCGGCAGTCATCGCTGCGGCTTCCGGTACTGCATGCGCTCGTCGACCTCCGCCTGTTCATGGCGGTCCTCGGCCTGGCGTTCACGCTCGCGATGTTGCTCGACGACGTTGCTCAAGGCGCTTTCCCGCGCATGCGCCAGCCGCCATTGCTCCCGTGCGTGGTCCAGGCCCCGCTCGAGTCGAGTCAGGTCGCGCGCGTGCTGAACGATGGCGCGGTCGATGCGCTCGACGAAGCTCTGCCGGTTGAGCAGCGCGCTCACCGATTGGCCGCCCTGGCCCGGGGTCGCGTATTCAATGCGATAGCGCTTGAGTTCCTCCAGCTGGTTCAGGCCCGCAGCGAGGAGCTGCTGCTGTTGGGCCAGGCGCCCCAGGGCGTCCTCGCAGCGGTCGTGGGCCTGTTCGACCGCCGGCTGCAGCTTGGCCGCGCGCGATTTCATGCGTGCACCTGCGCGGCCAAGGCGCCAAGCAGCGTGACCGCGGTATCCAGGTCGGTACGCTCGTCGACGTCCTGCTGCAGGAACTCGCGCAGTGTCGGCCACAAGTCGATGGCCTGGTCCACCTGCGGGTCGGAACCCTTCTGGTAGGCGCCCACGGCAATCAGGTCGCGTTGCTGGCGGTACGCCGAATACACCTGGCGGAAGCGTTGCGCCGAACGGAAATGCTCGCGGCTGGCAATGGACGGCATCACGCGGCTGATCGAGGCCTCGATGTCGATCGCGGGGTAATGGCCAGCTTCGGCCAGGTCGCGCGACAGCACGATGTGGCCATCCAGGATGGCGCGCGCGGCATCGGCAATCGGATCGTGGCGATAGTCGTCGCCCTCGGTCAGCACGGTGTAGAACGCCGTGATCGAGCCGCGGCCTTCGGCATCGTTGCCGGCGCGCTCGACCAGGGCCGGCAACATGGCAAACACGGAGGGCGGATAGCCCTTGGTCGCGGGCGGCTCGCCGATGGCCAGGGCAATCTCGCGCTGGGCCTGGGCGTAACGCGTCAGCGAATCCATCAACAGCAGCACGCGCTTGCCCTGGTCGCGGAAATACTCGGCAATGGCGGTGGCGTACTGGGCGCCGCGCAGGCGTTTCAGCGGCGGCGCATCGGCCGGCGCGGCGACGATCACGGCGCGACGCCGGCCTTCTTCGCCCAGCGTATGCTCGACGAATTCCTTGACCTCGCGGCCGCGCTCGCCGATCAGGCCAACCACCACCACATCCGCATTGGTGTAGCGGGTCATCATGCCGAGCAGCATGGATTTGCCGACGCCCGATCCGGCAAACAGGCCCAGGCGCTGGCCCCGGCCCACGGTGAGCAAGGCATTGATGGCACGCACGCCGACATCAAGTGGTGTATCGATCGGCTTGCGCGCCATGGGATTGATGGGTTCGCGTTGCAAGGCCGCCTGGCTTTCCACGCCCAGGGGGCCGAGATCGTCCAGCGGCACGCCATCGGCGCCCATGACCCGGCCCAGCAGGGCCTCGCCGACCGGCAAACCGCCGCGCCGGGCGCAGGGCCGGACGCGGGCATTCGGCAACACGCCCTGCATGTCGCCGACCGGCATCAGCAACAGGCGCTCGTCGGCAAAACCGACCACCTCGGTATCCAGTTGCGCGCCATTGACTGCGTCCACCAGGCAGCGGGCGCCAAGTGCCGCCTCGCAACCTTCGGCTTCCAGGGTCAGTCCCACCACGCGGCGCAGGCAACCCTCGACCGTCAGCGTGCGAATGCTTTCCGCCCGGTCGGCGCGCTGCGCAAGCTCGGCCTGCCAACGGCCGTGACGGTCGCTCAATACCTGGGCGGCGTTCACGCCGACACCTCGGGCACGCCGGCCGACTCGCCAAGCACGGCGTCGATGACGGCTGCGAGGCGGGTCTCCACGCGCGCATCCAGATGCGAGCGCGCGCTCTCCACCACGCAATCGCCACGCGCCAGTTGCGGGTCGGCGACGCATTCCCAATGGCTGTCGGTGGTTGCCGCCGCCTGCAGCAGCGGCAAATCCTGGGGATGCACGTGCACGCGCAAGCCCTGCCCGGCCGTCGGTACGGCCGCCACGGCTTGTTGCACGGCACGCAGCACCAGTTCGGGGGCCATGCGCAACTCGCCGGCCAGCACGCGGCGGGCAACCAGCATGGCCAGTGAGGCCAGCGCCTGTTCGGTCTGTTCGTCCAATGCCTGCAGCGGCCTGGCCGCAGCCTCGAACAAGGCCTCGAGTTGGGCCCGCTGCTTGCGGATATCCACTTGCGCTGCCGCCAGGCCCTCGACATGGCCGGCGGCAAAGCCCTCCGCACGCGCCTGGGCTTCGATCTCGGCCAGCTCCTGCACGGTGGGAGCCTCGGGCGCATTGGCGGCAAGCTCGGCGATCGCCGTCCTGCCGATATCCGGCAATACCCAGCGCTGGATCGCCACAGCCTCTTCGCCCAGCACGGCGGCCATCAGACGTATTCCTCACCGCCGCCGGACAAATTGAGCTGGCCGCTGTCGGCCAGCTTGCGCGCGGCAATCAGCACTTCCTTCTGCGCGGCATCCACCTCGCTGAGGCGCACCGGGCCCTTGACCTCGAGGTCGTCGCGCATCATGTCCGCGGCGCGCTTGGACATGTTGGCGAAGATCTTGTCGCGCATTGCCGGCTCCGCGCCCTTGAGCGCGGTCACCAGGGTCGGCGACGGGACCTCGCGCAGCAGCAACTGCAAGCCCTTGTCGTCGATTTCCAGGAGGTCCTCGAAGACGAACATCAGGTCTTCGATGTGTCCACCCAGCACTTCGTCCTGGGTCCGGATGGCGGTCATGATCTCGGTTTCGCGGCTGCCTTCCATGGCGTTGAGGATGTTGGCGGCAGCCTTGAGACCCCCGATCTTTGCCGATTTCATGCTCTTGGCATTGCCGGAAAACTGGCGCTGCATGACCGCCCCGAGCTCGCTCAAGGCCTGCGGTTGCACACCATCCAGCGTGGCCACGCGCATCACCACGTCGCTGCGCATGCGGTCGGGCAGGTAGCCGATCACTTCGGCCGCCTGGTCCGGATCCAGGTGGGCCAGCACCAGCGCAATGATCTGCGGGTGCTCCTGGGCCACCATTTCCGCGATTGCCCGGCTCTCCATCCACTTCAGGGATTCCATACCCTTGCTGGAATGCCCAAGCAACACGCGGTCGATCAGACCCCCGGCCTTGCTCTCGCCCAGGGCGCTGATCAGCATCTTGCGGATGTAGTCCTCGGTGCCCATGCCCAGCGCGGTTTGCTGGCCCATGTCGTCGGACAGGCGGTCGAGCACGCTCTCCACCTGTTCGCGGCTGACCTTGCTCAGCCCGGCCATGGCCGTGCCGACCGTCTGCACGTCACGCGCGCTCAAGTGCTTCAGGACCTCGGCGGCATCGTCCTCGCCCAGGGTCAGCAACAGGATGGCCGCGCGCTGCGGGCCGTCAATCGGGACTTGTTTTGGCTCAGCCGGCATCTTCGTTCACCCAGTTCTTTACGACCTGCGCGACCTGCTTGGAATTCTCCCCTACCATGCGTCGCGCCGATTCGACCCGTTTCTCATAATTGAGCGTCGCCTGCATTGCCGGCGCGGCGGAGCCAAGCTGGGCCGGCGCCGCCTGCTCGCCAGGCTCGTCTTCGGTGCGCACGCTGATGGTCGGCATGGGGCCGGCGCCGGCCAGGGCGAGTTCGCGCGAATCGCTGCGCAGCAGCCCCTTCAACACCGGTCGCAACAGGCCGAAGGCAACCAACAGCGCCAAGCCGATGCCAAGCCCCTGCTTGATCAGGTCCAGCATGCCGGGGCGCTGCCAAAGCGGCAGCTCGGGCAAGGCCTGGATGCTCGGCCCCGGCTGGAAGGACTGGTTGACCACGCTGACGCTGTCGCCGCGCGCCGCATCGAAGCCCACGGCGTTCTTGGTCAGCGCGGTGAGATGGGCCAGTTCGTCCGCAGTGAACGCCACGCTCTTTTGCGTCGCCGGCTGGGCCTTGCCGTTGACCGTGGCGGCCGGGGTGGTGACCAGCTTGTCGTCCAACACGACCGCCACGGTGAGTCGAGCCAGTCGGCCGGCCGGATCACGCACATGGCTGATCGTGCGATCCAATTCGTAATTGCGCGTGGCGCTGCTCGAGCTGTCGCCTTGCGCGACCGTGGCCGTGCTCGCCGACGCGGCGGGTTTGCCTGCGGCCACCTTGGCGCCGTTGGGATTGGCCGCCGTTGCCTGCGGCACGGCGACCGGCGGCTGGTTGCTCAGCGCGCCTGGCACGCCACCATCGACGCCACCGGTGTGGTGTTCGCTGCTGACCTGCTCGCTGCGCAAGGCTGGTTTGTCCGGGTTGAAGGTCTCGGTGGCCTTCTCGCTCTGGCTGAAATCCACATCCGCATAGACTTGCGCGCGTACCCTGCCCTGGCCCACGAGCGGGGTGAGGATGTCCTCGATGCGCTGCGCGTAGGTGTTCTCCATGCGCGTGGTGATGCGCAGCCGGCTGTCGTCGATGGCATCGGCACTGTTCGGGTCGGGCGTCAGCAACTGGCCTTGCTGGTCCACCACCGAGACTTCGCGCGCGTCGAGCTCGGGCACGCTGGACGCGACCAGGTGCACGATGGCGGCGACTTGGCCGGCATCGAGCTTGCGGCCCTGGTACAGCGACACCAGCACCGAGGCGCTGGCTGGCCGGCTGTCACGGATGAAAGCGGAAGGCTTGGGCAGCGCCAGGTGCACGCGCGCCGCGCGGATCGACTGCAATCCGCCAATGGTGGCGCCGAGGTCGGCTTCCAGCCGCTCCTGGTTGCGCGTGCGCTCGGCCAGGTCGCTCATGCCGAACGGCGAATTCGCGGCGTCAGTCGCATTCATCGCCGCGCTGCCCTGCGGCAGGCCACGCGCCGCCAGTTGCAGGCGCAGCGCGGCCAGGTCGGCCATCGGCGCCATGATCGAGGTGCCGTCGGGGCCAAGCTTGTATTGGGCGTGGGTCGCCTGCAGCTCCTGGGCAATCGCCGAGGCATCCTTCTGGTCCAGGCCCGCGTACAGCAGCCCGTAGTTCGGGCCGCGCGACCACAGTACCACCGCCACGCCGAGCGCCACGGCAGCCGCCACCGCCACCAGCAGCACCAATTGGCGCGTCGCCGGGTTTTGCGTCAGCTGCTTCCAGGGATCCAGCCGCGAACCGCTTTCGGTGGTCGCGACGGCGTTATCGGCCATGGTGTCGTTCGTCGTCTAGGTATGGGAGGGAAGGCGTGTGGATGGCCGGCATCAAACCGGCATGTTCATGATTTCCTTGTAGGCATCGACCAGCTTGCTTTGCACCGCCACCATGGTGCGCAACGACAGGTCGGCCTTCTGCACCGCGATCATGGTGCGGCCGAGGTCGGCGCCCTTGTCGCCGCGCTCGAAGCTGGCAGCCATGCGCCCGGCTTCGAGCTGGGTCTCGCCCACGGCGGCAATCGACTTGTGCAGCAAGGCCGAGAAATCGCTTTGCGGGCTTGCCGCGGCCGGCTTGAACGCCGTCTCCGGCGGAGCAATGTCGGTGCGCCGGATCTGGCTGCTCATCTGGCGCATCTGCGCCAGGAGGTTGTTGACGTCGATCGTGTTCATCGTGTTCATCGAGGCGCACCGTCGAGCTGGAGTGTCGGAATCCCGCCGCGTGACGGGTTTACAGTGATGGATGCACGAGCCATGCCATTAGGGACGTCATTCCGCCCCCTATCCCTCGCCCCTTCCGCTCGTCATTCCTGCGAAAGCGGGAATGACGAGCAGGGAGGGTGCCGCAGAAACGACGAATGGAAGGGTCGCGGGAACGACAGACGGGGAAGCGCGGGACGGGAGAGATACCGTGCGCAGCATGGCCGTCTAGGCGGCCATGCTGCCCTGCATGCCATATTTGCGCAGCTTCTCCACCAGGGTGGTGCGCTGCATGTGCAGCAGCCGCGCCGCATGGGCCACCACGCCGCCGGTGGCGTCGAGTGCCTGGCGGATCAAGCCAACCTCGATGTCGGCCAGGTGGTCCTTAAGGTCCAGGCCGTCCTCGGGCAGGATGCCCAGGGTCTCGGCACCGCCCAGCGGCATGCCGACCAGGGCGCCCACGCCCTCCTCCGGCAGCAGCGGCGACAAGGCACCAAGCGCGGACTCCTCGGCACGCTCGGGGCCACGGTATTTCTCCGGCAGCTGGCGCACACGCACCTCGCCGTGCGGGAACATGATGGCCATGCGCTCGGCAAGGTTCGACAGTTCGCGCACGTTTCCCGGCCACGCATAGGCATGCAGGGCCTCCATCGCGGCGGCGCTGAAGCGCACCGCGCCAAGGCCGCGCTGGCTGAGGCGCTGGTTGAACTCGGCGACCAGCGACGGCAGGTCCTCCAGGCGATCGCGCAGCGGCGGCAGGTCGAGCGGGAACACGCTCAGGCGGTAATAGAGATCCTCGCGAAAGCCGCCCTCCCGGATCGACTGCTCCAGGTTGCGGTGGGTGGCGGCGATGATGCGCACGTCGCACCGTTGGGTCTTGTTGCCGCCGACGCGCTCGAACACGCGCTCCTGCAGCACGCGCAGCAACTTGACCTGCATGGGCAGGCTCATGTCGCCGATCTCGTCCAGGAACAAGGTGCCACCTTCGGCCATCTCGAAGCGGCCCTTGCGCGCGCTGATGGCACCGGTGAATGCGCCCTTCTCGTGCCCAAACAGTTCGCTTTCCAGCAGCTCGGCGGGAATCGCGCCGCAATTGATGGCAACGAACGGGCGGTCGCGCCGTGGCGACTGGTGGTGGATCGCGCGGGCGACCATTTCCTTGCCCGTGCCGGACTCGCCCAGCACCAGGACGCTGGAATCAAACGGTGCCACCTGTCGGATCAAGCCGGTGACCCGGGTCATCGCCGCCGACTCACCAATCAGACGTGTCGCGCTGCCGACACGGCCCAGGGCTTTGCTGCTGGCGTTGCGCAGCGCGTCGGTCATTTGTTCGTAGCGCAGCGGGAAGTCCACCGTGGTGCTGCGCGTGGCAAAGGTGGAAGCGGCACTGGCAAAACGCGCAGCCCATGCCGAATCGGCGGCGACCAGCATCGGCACGTGGGCCGCCTCGTCGCCCAGCAGGGCCAACTGCCGCTCGGCCTCGGCGGCCGCGGCGATAGTGCCGACGAAAACCCCGCGCCAGGCATGCGTGGCCGCATCGGCCAGTGCACACAGCGCGCCGTCCTGGGGCTGGTAGCCAAGGAACTGCAGCGCCGACAGCACCACGGCCAGGCGCGCCTGGTCCGACTCGATCACGAGAAAATCGTACTTGTCCATCCCCATTCTCCTTGCGCCCATGCCCTGGCAACCGGGTTGACCCGCATTGCCTTTCGTTCGTCGGCTTTACGTCGCCGGCTCGCTGAATGACAGAGCAATAACAGGGCCAGCCACGTGCCAAGACTGGCGGGAAAGCGTCACCAGGGTCTGGGGAAAGTTGCCGACGCGCACCCGGGCGTTGCCGGATCGCGTCTGAGGCGTCATCACAAATTATTGATATTTATTGATTTCTTTGGTGACAACGGGCGACGCCCAACGCCCGCGTGCGATTTTGCAGCGTGTCAAAAAAACTTCATGGGGACGATGCAGGTGTGAACTGCATCACACGACTGAGGCTTGACTCAGCCGGCAAGCTGACGCGCTTCTGCCACTTTTCGTCGGTGATGACGAAAAACCAGGCGACCAATCGCGTCACTCAGCGCATCACCCAGCAACGCAAAGACGACAAACACACGACCGTCAGGGAATCGGCGTTCCACCTGCGCCGCCAGCTCCAGGTGCAAGCCGGGGCAGGCGTCGAAGCGCGGACGCAGGA
The DNA here is from genome assembly GCA_035571995.1 of Rhodanobacter sp. GTDB lineage: Bacteria > Pseudomonadota > Gammaproteobacteria > Xanthomonadales > Rhodanobacteraceae > Rhodanobacter. The sequence continues at coordinate 1,048 of DATNBK010000329.1, read as the reverse complement.
CGATGGCGTCGCCGCTGGGGGCCAGGGCAGCCGGCAGCAGCGCGCCGACCACGTTGAAGCGCAGCAATTGCCGCGGTGGCAGTACGGTCGTCGGCACCAGCAACTGGTTGACGATGTCCACCAGCGCGGTGAGCTTGGCATCCAGCCGCAGCATCTCCTGCATCAAGGGGCTGTCATCGTCCGCCGTTTCCAGCGCGCGCTCCTCGAGCGCGGCAATCGCGGTCAGCGCGGTGACGTTGCGCTCCACCATACGCAGTTGCCGGCTGGACGATGGTGGCCAGACCAGCGGCTCGCTGTCCACGTGCAGGCTCTCCTCGCAACTCACCCGCTGCTCGAAATCGTCCCAATGGTCTGCGCTCATCATGCGGCTCCTCGGGTAGCGTGGGTGGCAGGGGAAGGCAGGGCGGATCGACGATCCGGCGGCACATATATAAGGTGCCCGATCAACGCCACGTAGTCGAGCCTTGGCCCCCTCTCCCCCTCATCCCCGACAAGTCAGTGGAGAGGGAGCAAGCGGCGTGGCGCTCAGCGCTTGACGTAGGCGGCGATTGCCTGGTCGCGGGCGTGCTCGCGTTGCCAGTTGGCGGCGGCCTCGTCGCGGGCACGGGCTACGTGGGATTCGAGCTCGCGATTGCAGGCCAGGATCTGCGCCAACTGGTTGCGCGTGGCACCGTCGGGTGCATGCACACCCAGCAGGAGCGGTTCGCGTTCGATATACAGTGCGGCCACGGTCTCCCATTCGGCCGCCTGGGCTGCCACCAGCATCTGCTGGCTGATCGCAAGCGCCTTGGCCAGGGTCCCGCTCATGCGCTGACGGCGCGCGGTGGCGCACCCGCCGGCGTCGGCGCCACCTTGGCCCAACTGTCGCGCACCTGCGTCAGCAGCTTGGCCACTTCATCGAGCGTGTGCAGGTCGTTGCGCAGATTGGCCTGCACCAGGCGGCGGCTCATGTATTCGTACAAGGAGTCCAGCCGATCGACGAGTTGCTCGTCCACCTTGCGGTCCAGGCTGTCGCGCAGGCCCCCCAGGATGTCGATGCAGCGCGAGA
>DATNBK010000328.1:0-8884 GCA_035571995.1 Rhodanobacter sp. | reverse complement strand
GTCGCCGAGTGAGCCCTCCAGGCGAAGCGTGGCGCCAAAACTCCAGTACGGCTCGAAATCACAGGCAATTTGTCGATTGATCGCGCGTATCGCAGTGTGGATTTCTTCATCGCTGAGCAACTTGGATCGGTTGACGACGGAAATGATCATGGCGCGGCTCCGGTTGCGGATGGATAGAACGGTGCCAGGTTGACTTCCTGACTGCGGCCATCGATGGGAAAAACACCGGGTTTTCTGATGGGTCCTCGCGCAGGCAAACCCATGCCCGGATAACGCCTGGCAGGTTACCGCGACTTTCCTGCTGACGTGAAACTCATATTGATCGACTTTATTGGGCCGCCCAAGGCTTCAAATCGGTGTAGAACCAGCACGAAAGCTCGATCGAGACACGATGCCGCCAAGATTGACATTTCATTGAGGCAAGTAAAGGTCAACTGCCATGACGGCGTGAGGTTCGCTTCCTGACGCACGAGAAGTGACCCTGACCCATTCGCTCCCATGCAGGCAACTCGACATGACGGAGACCCAGAAAACGGATCGCGCACAAGCCAAGCTCGCCGAAAGTGCGAGCAAGTTGAAGGAAAGCGCGCTCCAGCAGACCGACAGCGCGGATCGTCGGACGGAACTTGCAGCAGACCGCACGATATTCGCGGCCGAGCGGACCTATGCGGCATGGGTCAGGACCGGACTTGCGGCCCTGGCTGCTGGCGTCGGCGCCAAAGCCCTGCTGAAGGACGCGGTGGACCCATGGCTGGCCAGTGCGACGGCTTCCCTGCTGATCCTGTTCAGTGCATTCTGCTTCTTTGCAGGCGTCTGGCGAGACTTGAACCCCGGTGCGCCACCGCCTCGTCCCGATATCCGCCGACTGCCGTCCTGGCTCCTGATGGGCATCAACGGCTTCCTGGTACTGGTGGCGCTGGCCGCGCTCGTCAGCACCTGGGTCGTTCATGTTTGAGTGCCGACGGCTCGACCTTGGAAAACAGACGCCGGTATCGATGAAAAGACCTTCTGCGCGGTTCGCCGCTGACGACGACGCGGTCGCTCAGGAAGCGAACGACGGGCGCACTTGCTCGCGCAGCGGTTCGCAAAGCGCAATCCGGCCCAAGGAAGGCCGCTTGAAACCGGCATGAACCGCCAAGATATATGAGGTTGGGGGATCCGCCACTGAGGAGCCTTGCCGATGGACCTGCTCGCCAATGACTACCCCGATGTAATCCTGGCCGCCCGTGCCGCGCCGTGCCTGACGCTGTACCAGCCGACGCACCGCCAGCACCCCGGGAACCTCCAGGATCCGATCCGCTTCGGTAATCTGGTCAAGCAACTGAGCCAGTCACTGCAGAAAAAGTATCCGCAACGCGACATTGATACGCTGCTGGCGCCCCTCCACGCGCTGGCCGGCGACAGCAAGTTCTGGAACCACACCCTGGACGGCCTGGCGGTGCTGGTGGCAACGGATTTTTTCCGCGCATACCGCCTGCAGCGGCCGGTGGCTGAGCTGGCGGTGGTGGCAGACAGTTTCCACACCAAGCCGTTGCTGCGCATGATGCAGTCCGCGGACCGCTACCAGGTATTGGGCATCAATCGCCATGAGGCGCGGCTGTTCGAGGGCAATCGCGATCGCCTCGACGAGATCGAGCTGGCACCCGACGTGCCGCGCACGCTCGCCGACGTCCTGGATCGTAACGCCGAACGCGAGCGCGCCACGCGCACGCATGGACCAATCAAACCGCAGACGATGGGCCGCCACGGCGCCAGCGATGTCAAGCAGGATGCCATCCGCGCCGATACCGAGCACTTCTTCCGCGCGGTCGACCGCGCCGTGCTCGAACATCACTCCCGGCCCACCGGGTTGCCGCTGTTGCTGGCAGCCGTGCCGGAACATCACCACCTGTTCCGCGAGGTCAGCCGCAATCCGCATCTGCTGGACACAACTCTCGACGTCCATCCGGACGATCTGACTCCCGACGCGCTGCGCGAAAGGGCCTGGGAGCAATTGCTGCCGCACTACCTGCAGCGCCTTGCCGGCCTGGTCGATCGCTTCCACGCCGCGCTCCCTCGCAACCAGGCGACCGACGAGCTTGCCGAAGCGGCAAAGGCTGCGGTTGCCGGCCGCGTCGACACCTTGCTGCTGGAGGCGGAGCGCCATGTCGCCGGGCGCATGGATGTCGAAAGCGGCGCCATCACGTTGGGGAATCTGGACGCTCCGGATATGGACGACGTGCTGGACGACCTCGGCGAGCGGGTACTGGCCAGTGGCGGTGAAGTGATCGTCGTGCCCACCGAGCGCATGCCGACGCGTACCGGCTTGGCGGCGATCTACCGCTACTGATGGCTGTGCGGCGGGTGCCGCCTCCGACCACCCCCGACGCGAGGCAGGATGTCGCAATCAGGCCGCTCTTGCGGCGGGAGCTTGGTGCGGCGTCGAGCCTGCTGGCGGTTGCCATGCGCGACAACCCGTTGCATGCAAGGGCGTTCGGCATGGAGCCGCTGCGGCGCCAACAACGCGTGCAACGATTTCTGGCGCCGTTGCTGGCCCATGTGAGTGGCAACGGCGAGGTGCTGGGGGCGTGGATGCAAGGGGAGCTGGTCGGCGTGTTGGGCATGCTGCCACCGCACCGCTGCCGCCCATCAAGGATGGCAGCGGCGTCTTTGCTGGCGTCGATCATGCGCGCCAATCCGCCGGCAGGCGTGTGGCGCATCCTGCACTGGCTTGCGGCCTGGAGGCGCAACGACCCAGTCGCACCGCACGCGCATATCGGCCCGCTTGGCGTGCTGCCGGCGTGGCGCCGGCAGGGCATCGCGCGCGCGTTGATGTTGCAGTGTTCACGACGGCTGGATGCGCTGGGCACGGTCGCGTGGCTGGAGACCGACCTCGCCACCAACGTGGCTTTCTACGAAACCCTTGGCTTTGTCGTCGCCTGCCGCGAGCCGGTGCTCGGCGTAGCGAACTGGTTCATGCGCCGGGAGCCATCGACGCCTACGGTGGCCAGTCCATAGGCCGGCGGCTGGAGGAAAACCCAGGCCGCGGGCACGGCCCAGCTCCGCTCTCCCTGTCAAAACGCCCGGATCGCACGTACCCGGCGTGGAAAGTCCTTGTCGTCACCGTGGACGCGGCCGGCATCGGCGAAATCGATGTGGGTGGCCATGTCCGTGTCGTTTTGCGATGAGGTCCAGTATTCGCAGTTGTCAGGCATGCCGCCGTCGCGGAAATCGCCGATGCCGGTCGCCTTCAGTGCCTGGTACATCGCCGTCAGTTCATCGCGCGAGGGCAGGAACCAGTCGCTCACGCCGTTGAAGCTGAGCGTGGCGCACAGGCGGGCGGCGCTGGCCGGCTCGTCACAGCTTGCCAGCATCTCGGCGGTGTTGCGCTTGCCGGTGCCGATGGCGGTTCCCTTGGCACCCGTGACGTCGTGGCGGAAACAGCCCCACTTCGCGCTCTGGCTCTGGTCGAACGGCATGGCCTCCAGATAGCGCCAGCCGTCGCGGGTAGCGTTTGGATTCTTGTGGAAGATCAGGCCGCCGGCCGGCCCCACGTCGCCGACTTCGTAGTCCGCCATCAGCAGCCAGGTACTCATCTCGCCTGCACCGCGGTTGGCCCACAGATGGTACGGAATCAGCGTGAGCTTGGCGGTCTTGCCTGCCGGATCGGCGGCGTGGTGCGCCACGGTGTCGATCAGCATGGCGCCACCCATGAAGCCGGCGTCGTAGCGCGGGATCAGCGGCGCATCGGGTGCCACGACCAGGTCCAGCGCCTTGCGGCCCGGCGCCTCGGGCCATTCCGCGCCATAGACGATGGGCCCGAACGAGATGGCCGCGCGCCGCGCCGTGTCGTGCACGCGCGCGTCGGCGACGATGCGGCGCGGCGCCACCGGCAGGTCGATGACCACGAGGTCGCCGTCGCGCCACTCGCGCGCTATGGCCACGTAGCCCAGCCGATCCGGCTGCGCCGACAACGCCGCCCCGTTCACACTGATGGCCACCGGCTTGGCGCGATCCATGTAACGATACAAGCTGCCCGGCGCCGGCTCGTCGCGCGCCCAGCCGGGGATGCGCAGGCGCAGGGTCGCCTGCAGCGGCGTGGCCGCACCCAGCTTGATCCGTGTCCGGCCGCGCCACGGCATCTGGCTCTCCACCGCCAGCCGGAGCGTGCCGCCACCCACGGTGAAGGTGGCCTCGCTTGATACGTAGAGATTGACGTGGATGGCGCCAGCCTGGTCCTGCGCGTAGATCATCCCCGGCATCGAGGCGAGGAAACGCACCAGGTTGGGCGGGCAGCATTCCAGCGATGCGTGCTGCCAGCGCTCGTCCCGCCCGTCGCCGGCGCTGGCCAGGCGATTGACGTAGAAGAAGTGGTCGCCGGAATGGGATACGCCGCTCAGCAGGTTGTTGTACATGCCGCGCTCGAGCAGGTCGATATAGCGCGCGTCGCCAGTGGCCATGAACCAGCGCTGGTTGAGGTTCTGGAACATCGCCGTGGCGCAGGTTTCGGCATAGGCCGAGAGGTTGGGCAGCACGTGCGGGCGGCCAAAACCTTCATTGCCGGTTTGCCCGATGCCGCCGGTGACATAGAGCTTGTTGGCGACGGCGTCGGTCCAGATCGCGTGGGCAGCATCGAAATAGCGCCGGTCGCCGGTGTAGACGCCGACGTCCAGCAGCGACAGCATCAGCGTGGCATCGTTCACGGCGTGGCCCGCCGCCTCGCGCTGTTCGAGCACGGGCAGCCAGCTCTGGGTGTGGCGGCTGCGCCCGGGGGAATCGGCCCGCCCACGGATGTCCAGATAGTGCTTGGCAAGCGCAAGGTGGCGCGGGTCACGCGTCACGCGGTAGAGGAACGCACAGCTCATCGATGGCCGCTCGCCGCCGGGATAGGGCGGGTCCTGCTCGCGGAATTCGCGTTCCAGCGCGGCCGCCTGGGGCAGGCACTTGTCGATCAGCCGGCGGTCGCCGTGGGTGAACCAGAGCGCCGCGCCAAGCTCGAATTGACGGTGCTCGTAGCCCGCGGTCGGTGCTGCCAGCATGGGCTGCAGGCAGCGTTCGATGTAATCCTGCATGTGCAGGTCGGGCCGCGACCTGGCGATGTAGATGGCCGCCTCCAGCACGCCGCCCTCCAGTCCATCGCCGACGACGCCCAGCTTGCTGATTTCGAACGGCACGGTGACTTCGGCGTTGCGCCTCACCTTGGGCGCCCAGAAATCGTCTTTCAGCGTCACGTCCCAGAATGGCAGGGGCCGCATGGGATAGTCGCGTCCGCGGGGAAAGCTCGCCTCCGCAATGGGCGCTTGCGACGTAGGTGCGGCGCCCCCTGCCGACGATGACTGCAAGGTCGCGAGGCCCACCGCGACGGCGGGCACCGTCTTGAGGAAGGCGCGACGCCGCATGTCGGTTGAATCCATGGAAACACCCCCGCCGAGAGCCTTGCATACGCTCCGCACGATATACCACGAGGTTGCGCGCGGATGCGTTGTTGGCAGCGACGCAGGAGCCTGGCAGGAGGGTGATATTCCCTGCGGGTGACCGGGGAAAGGCGCCCGCGGGCCGGTCCCCGCGACGCAAGCCCGGCGAAGGCACGGACGGGCACGTTGCACGCCTCCGGTTTTGTGCGACGATGCCGGCTGGACGGCCTGGCGATGCGCAGGGGCGCGCCAAGCGGGCAGGGGGGACGGCGTGATTCCGATGCTTGGGCTGCTGGTTCTGGCCGCCTACGTGGCCTGGGTATTCAACCGCCTGGTACGCGCGCGCAACCAGGTGCATGTGGCGTGGAGCGACGTCGACGTGCAGTTGCAGCGGCGGCATGACCTTGTGCCCCCGCTCGTCGAGTCGGTGCGTGGCTACCTGCAGCATGAGGCCGGCCTGCTCGAACGGGTCGCGCTGGAGCGCAGCCGGGCACGCGACACGCAGTCGATCGCCGACCGCGGCGACAAGGAAACCGCCCTCTCGACCGACCTTGGCCGCCTGGTCGCGCTGGCGGAGGCGTATCCCGAACTCAAGGCCAGCGCCAATTTCCGCCAACTGTCCAGCCAATTGGTCGAGGTGGAAGATGCGCTGGCCCACGCGCGGCGCTTCTACAACGGCTCGGTGCGCGAATACAACACCGACATCCAGCGCTTCCCCGAGATGCTTGTCGCACGCACCACGGGGTTCCGGGACGCGGATTTCTTCGCCGCCGAAGACGACGCGCGTGCCACCGTCCAGGTGCAGCTCGACCAGGGGCGCCCGACGTGAGGCGCATGCGCCTGGCGCTGTCCCTGGCGCTGCTCGCCTGCATGGCGCTGCTTGCCGTCCCGGTGGCCGCCGCCGAGCGCATTGCCGAGTACCACAGCGACATCCTGATCGACGTCGACGGCGGCATGACCGTCGCCGAGAACATCGTGGTGGTGGCCGAGGGCGCCGCGATCCGGCACGGCATCTATCGCGACTTTCCCACCGATTACCGCGATGCCCAGCGCAACCGCTACCGCGTCGACTTGACGGTGCTGGGCGCGGATCTTGACGGTGCTCCCGTGGCATGGCGCAGCGAGCGCCGCGGCAACGGCGTGCGCGTCTACCTCGGCGACGAAAGCCGGGACGTGAGCCCGGGACAGCACCATTACGTGATCCGCTACCACACCACGCGCCAGCTCGGCTTTTTCGCTGACCATGACGAGCTGTACTGGAATGTCACCGGTACCGGTTGGGACTTTCCGATTGCCGTGGCCAGTGCGAGCTTGCGACTGCCGGTGGACGCGCCAGCCGCCGCGTTGCACGCGTACGGCTACACCGGCGCGGCGGGTTCGCGGGCGCAGGATCTCTCCGTCCAGGTCCTGCCCGATGGGGCGCGCTACACCACCACGCGGCCGCTGGGGCCGCACGAAAACCTGAGCGTGGTCCTGGAATTTCCCAAGGGTATCATCGCCGAGCCGGACCGCGCACAGAAGTTCGTCTGGTTGCTGCGCGACAACCGCAGCCTGCTGGTGGGCCTGCTCGGCCTGTTGGCGTTGTGGCTCTACTACGGTTGGGCCTGGGCGCGGTATGGCCGCGACCCGGACAGCGCGCCGCTGGTGGCACGTTATGAACCACCGGATGGCGACTCGGCTGCCGCCCTGCGCTACGTGCGGGACATGGGCTATGACAACACCTGCTTCACTGCCGGCGTGCTGGACCTGGCCGCACGTGGGCGCCTGGACATCGAACAGGACGAGGCGGACATCTATACGCTGGTGCGCTCGACGGAGGTCGCGAAAGCGCCACTGCCGCCCGACGCCACTCGCCTGCTGGCGACGCTGTTTGCCGCCGGCGGCCGCGTCGTGCTGAAGAACACCAGCCATGCCGTGATGGGTGCGGCGCGCAGCGCGCACAAGGCCGCCTTGGCGCTGGGCTACGAGAAAAAGTATTTCATGACGAACCGCAGGAAGCTGCTGCCAGGGCTTGCAATCAGCCTCGTGGCCTTGGTCGCGGCCATGCGCGGCGGGCCGCCGGAGGCCTGGGGCATGCTCGTGTGGCTGTCGTTCTGGAGCCTGGCGGTGTTTGTCCTGTTGAGCCTGGCGATCACGGTCAGCCGTGGCGGCGGATGGCTCGGCATCCCGAAAAGCCTGGGCATCTGGCTGTTCGCCTTGCCCTTCGTGGCTGCCGAAGTCGGGGGCTTGTGGATGTTTGGCCGCATTGCCGGCTACGCCATGTTGCCCGTGTTTGCCGCGCTGATCGGCACCAACGTCGCGTTTTACCACTGGATGAAGGCGCCGACCCAGGATGGAGCGCGCCTGCTTGACGGCATCAAGGGCTTCCGCTGGTACCTGGGCGTGGCCGAAAAGCAGGAGCTGGATTCGCGTTACCGGCCCGAGTCGAAGCCGGAGCTGTTTGGCGCCTACCTGCCGTATGCGTTCGCCCTGGACGTCGGCAATACCTGGGCCGAGCGTTTTGCCGAGGCATTGACGCCGGCGCAGATGGAGGCGGCCACGCCGCGCTGGTACCGTGGCAGCGGCTTTGGCGCCTTCGACACCGCGAGCTTCAGCAGCTTTGCCGACAGCCTGGGCTCGGGCGTATCCAGCGCCATTGCCTCATCCACCACGGCGCCGGGCTCGAGCTCGGGCGGTGGCGGATCTTCCGGTGGCGGTGGAGGCGGCGGGGGCGGTGGAGGTTGGTAGGGTACGCTACGCCGGTAGCCGACAGTCCGCTTACGTGGTTCACGGTCTTGCCGGCCATTTCCGTACCTACCTGTTCGGCCACGCAGACCGGAGACCCGCATGAGCCTCAAGCACCTGCCCGATTCATCCAAGCCCCATTTGTTGAGCCTGTTGCGCATCGTCATGGCGTTCCTGTTCATGGCGCATGGCACGGCGAAATTGTTCCAGTACCCGGCCGAGATGGGCCCGGTTGAACTGCTCTCGCTCCATGGCCTGGCCGCCGTGCTCGAGGCGTTTGGCGGCTGCTTGCTCCTGCTGGGGCTGTTTACCCGCCCGGTCGCCTTCATCCTTTCCGGCATGATGGCGGTTGCCTATTTCATGGCCCATGCGCCCGGCGGCTTTTTCCCGTTGGTGAACCGCGGGGAATTGGCCGTGTTGTACTGCTTTGCGTTCCTGTACGTGGCCGCGGCAGGCGGCGGCCCATGGAGCCTGGATGCATGGCTGCGGCAAAAGCGGGCTTATGCCCCGGTGGAGCAAAGCCGGGGTTGATCGCCACGCCGGTGGGGCGACACCGACGATCGGATTCCCCACGGGTGACCCGCGTATACATCAGGCGGCGGCCAGTAAGTCATAATGGGAGGCTGTCTGCCTTTCCCGAGCTTTCCCGCGCATGAATCCCCCCGCCGGCCTGCAGGCGCTGATTGACGATGGTGTGATCGACGAAGTCCTGCGTCCGCTGAAAAGCGGCAAGGAAGCGTCCGTCTACGTCGTGCGCTCGGGCACTG
>DATNBK010000327.1:0-4113 GCA_035571995.1 Rhodanobacter sp. | reverse complement strand
CGACCGCTGCAGGCCCGGCCGACACGGCCTCGGCGGGGGCTCCCGCCACAGCGGCCACCGCGCATCCGGCGACTGTGGTCAATCCCGACGAGACCGGCGACGATGTTGCCATCACCCGGGAGGAGCTGGCCAAGGCCAAGCCGGTCACTGCGGAACACGCCATGGTGGTGAGCGCGCAGCATGAGGCCACGCAGGCGGGCGTGGAGATCCTCAAGCAGGGTGGCAACGCGGTGGATGCGGCGGTCGCGGTCGGCTATGCGGAAGCGGTGGTGCACTCGTGCTGCGGCAATATTGGCGGTGGCGGCTTCATGAACATCCGCCTCAAGGATGGCCGCAGCCTGTTCCTGAATTTCCGTGAGAAGGCGCCGCTGAAGGCCACGCCGACGATGTTCCAGGATGCCGATGGCAACGTGGTCAAGGATCGCAGCACCGACACCTACCTGGGCGTGGGTGTGCCCGGAACGGTCATGGGCTTGAACACGGCGTTGAAGAAATACGGCACGATGTCGCTCAAGCAGGTGATGGCGCCGGCCATCAAGCTGGCCAATGAAGGCTACGTGCTCCAGCAGGGCGACATCCAGAGCCTGGGCCCGCACACCAAGGCCTTTGCCGAGCATGCCAACGTGGCCGCGATCTTCCTCAACGACGGCAAGGCCTGGCAGGTCGGCGAGCGCCTGGTGCAGAAACAGTTGGGGCACACGCTGCAGTTGATTGCCGACGGCGGCACCGACGCGTTCTACAAGGGGCCCATCGCCAAGGCCGTGGTGGCGGCCAGCGATGCCAATGGCGGCATCCTGTCGCTCAAGGATTTTGCCGATTACACCGTGCAATGGGAAAAGCCGCTGCAATGCGAGTACCACGGCTACACCATCGTGTCCGCGCCGCCGCCGAGTTCCGGCGGCACCACGCTGTGCCTGATCCTGCAAATCATCAAGCCCTATGACTTCACCAAGTGGGGCTACGGCTCGGTCAACACCGTGCACTACCTGGTCGAGGCCGAGCGCCGCGCGTTTGCCGACCGCAACACCTACCTCGGCGATCCGGCCTTCGTGCACAACCCGATCGACGAGCTGCTCTCGCCCGAGCATGCGGCGAAGTTGCGTGCCGGCATCCTCCCGGACAAGGCCACGCCGTCGTCGGAGATCACCGGCAGCCTTGGCGCGCCCGAAGGCAACCACACCACGCATTACTCGGTGGTCGACAAGGACGGCAACGCCGTCGCCGTGACCTACACTGTCAACTTCCTGTTCGGGAACAAGCAAATTGCCGGTGACACCGGCTTCTTCCTGAACGACGAGATGGACGACTTCACTGCCAAGCCCGGTGTCGCCAACGGCGCCGGCCTGGTGCAGGGCGTGATCAACCAGGTCGAGCCGGGCAAACGTCCGCTGAGCTCGATGACGCCGACCATCGTATTGCGCGATGGCAAGGTGTTCATGCTCACCGGCAGCCCGGGCAGCGCCACCATCATCTCGTCGGTGCTGGAGAGCTTCCTCAACGTCGTCGATTTCGGCATGAACATGCAGCAGGCAGTCAACGCGCCACGTCTCCACCAGCAGTGGTATCCGGACGTCGTCTACGTAGGCCAAGGCATGCTCACGCCCGAGGCACGACACACGCTGGAAGGCATGGGTTACACGTTCAAGACTTTCCGCGGTGGCGCCGTCGAGGCGATCCTGGTCAATCCCAAGACCGGCCTGCTCGAAGGCGCAAACGATGACCTGCGCCGCCCGGCAGGCCTGGCCGCCGGTTATTGACCGCGTGGTTGCCAGCGCTGGTTCCGGCAGCAGCCGTGGCGGTGTCGTGCGACGGTGCATCGGTTGCCTGTGGAGATTGCATGATCCCTCGTAAGCTGCTTCTGAGCATGATGTGCATTGCCCTGTGCGCGGTGGCCGCTGGCCTCCAGGCCCAGGCGCCGAGCGCGGTCTCGCCGGCGACGACGATGGGCGAAGCGGGCATGGTCGACATCCGCTCGCTGGTGCCGGACATGGCGCAGGACATCAAGTATGCCGGCAGCGACAACTTCACCGGCGCGCCAGTGGACGGCTACCGCGCGACCAAGTGCTTCCTGCTGCGACCGGCGACCGAGGCACTGGCCCGGGTCGAGCAGGATTTGCGCAAGCAGCACATGCGCCTGAAGTTGTGGGATTGCTATCGGCCGACCCGCGCCGTGGCGGCGTTCGTGCGCTGGGGTCACAACCTGGCGGACCAGAGGACCAAGTCCCGACACTATCCGAACCTCGACAAGAGCCAGTTGCTGGGCGACTACATTGCGCCGGTATCCAACCACAGCCGAGGTGCCACGATCGACCTCACCATGATGCGCTGCGATGGGCACGATGCGCATTGCCAGCCGCTGGACATGGGCACGCATTTCGACATGTTCGACCCGCGCGCGCATACCGATTCCAAATTGGTGACCACCGCCCAGCACGCCAACCGGGAGCTGCTGCGCCAGGCCATGGCTGCGCAGGGCTTCGAGAATTACGCCATGGAATGGTGGCATTACACCTTGACCATGCAGCCGCAGCCCACGGAGCTGTATAACGTGCCGGTGCAATAGCTTTGCCCTATGTCGACTGACGGAACCAGCCATGCCTCGTTTGCTGCTTGCCTTGACTGCCGTGGCCATGCTCGGCATCGGTGCCATCGCGCATGCACAGGCGCAAACGGCGCAGATCGATGCGTTGATGAGCCGCTACGCCGGCGACGGCCCCGGCGCGTCGTTGCTGGTGATCAAGGACGGCAAGGCGGTCATCCGGCGGGGATATGGCTACGCCAACCTGGAGGAACACGCCAAGACCACGCCGGCCACTAACTATCGGCTGGCCTCGGTGACCAAGCAGTTCACCGCAGCATCCATCCTCCTGCTGCACCAGGACGGCAAGCTGCAGCTCACCGATTCCATACGCCAGTGGCTGCCGGGACTCCCATCCAGCGATGCGGCGATCACCATCGCCAACCTGCTCGACCACACCAGCGGCCTGGTCGACTACGAGGATCTCATCCCGGCGACGACCACGGCGCAGATCGACGATGCGGACGTGCTGCGGCTGATCGCCAGCCAGCAGCGCTTGTATTTCGCACCCGGCAGCGCGCACCGTTACAGCAATGGCGGCTACGTGCTGCTGGGCCTGATCGTCGAGCGCGCCTCGGGCATGGACCTGGCGGACTTCATGCGCCAGCGGATCTTCCAGCCGCTGGGCATGCAGCACACACTGCTCTACGAACACCACCGCGGCCCCCAGGTGAGCGATCGCGCCTATGGCTACACCCAGGTCGACGGCAAGTGGGTGCGCACCGACCAGAGCGTTACCAGCGCCACGCGCGGCGACGGCGGCGTCTATACCTCCATCGACGACATGCAGCAGTGGGACGCGGCGCTGTACGACGACCGCCTGCTCAGCGCGGCCTCGCGCCACGCGGCCTTCAGCGCACACGAGCCGCTGGACGATCCCGATTTCAGCTACGGCTATGGCTGGCGGATTGGCGGCGACGGAAGTCTTTGGCACTCCGGCGAAACCATGGGCTTTCGCAATGTCATCGTGCGCTGGCCGCAGCAACACCTGACCGTGGTGATCCTCAGCAACCGCAACCATGGCCGGCCCTATCCGCTCGCCGTGACCATCGGCCATCTGTTCCTGACACCGCAGGCGGAGCCTTGAACCCATGCCGCACTGCAGATTTCCCGTCATCCCCGCAGAAGCGGGGATCCAGCGCTTTCAGGCAATTTGTAAGGGCCAAGGCACTGGATTCCCGCTTCCGCGGGAATGACGAGAGATAAGCTTCGTGCTGGGTATGTCACCCATGGGGAGGGAACGCAGCCGTGCTGCGGATCAGGAACCGCTGGTGGTGGGGCGCGGCGCCAGTACTTCCTTCAGGTAGTCCGTTGTCCCCGACACGCGGGCCAGGTGTGGATACCTCAAGCCAGCGTGGTAGTCGACCGCGTACAGCTTGGTGACGCCGTCGCCCTCGGCGCGGATCTCGATGGGCTGCTTGCTGTGCTGTGCCCGCACGATGGCGGCGCGCAACGCCGCCGTGCTGTAGGCATGGCCATCGACCGAGAGCAGGCGCATGTGCGGCGCCAGGCCGGCCTTGAACGCCGGCCCCTGC
>DATNBK010000326.1:0-5727 GCA_035571995.1 Rhodanobacter sp. | reverse complement strand
GAGCGCAGCATCCAGGCCGTCTTTTCGTGGTCCATCAGGCGGCTGGTGACCAGGTCGGCGGTGCCTTCGTCGCCGGCCTCGTTGGCCGCGCGGATGGCTTCGCGCGCGGTCGCGGCCGCGGTTTCGTGGCCTTCGACCAGTTGCCTCACCATGTCCTTCCATTCGGGCACGCCGGCTTCCTCGGCGATCTTGGTGAGCTTGCCGAACTGGCTGTAGGAACCCGGAGCGAAGACGTCGAGCGCGCGGATCCTTTCCGCGACCGCGTCGGCGGCCTGCCACAAGGCGTTGTACTGGTCCTCGAACATCAGGTGCAGGCTGTTGAACTGCTCGCCCGTCACGTTCCAGTGGAACGAGTGGGTCTTGAGGTAAAGCGAATACGTGTCTGCCAGCAAGTGCGAAAGATGCCGGGCGACGGCCTCGCGGTCTTCCTTGGCGATACCGATTGAGATGGCCATGTGCTTCTCCTTGTCGTCGTGTATGGATAGACCATAGCGGTTGCTGGTGAATTTATGAAATGAATTGTTTGCATCATGACGATAGTCGCCAGCTATTTGCACCTCTGCATCGTGTGGCCCATGTCCGGGGGTGTGCAACAATCGGGCACGAACGGGGAGAGGGGCGGCCACCGGCGCGGGTCGATGGCCTCGGGTTTACACCAACGGGGGAGACACGATGTCGGCTAAACACGTGGGCGCGCGGGCGCTCGGAATTTTCGCCATGGCTGCGGCCATGACCATGGCCGCCGGCCAGGCCGCGCAGGCCCAGGCGCCGGATCGCGAGGCACTGAAGCAGCAGGCGGCGGCGTACGTGGACGCGAACGCGAAGTTGGTGCAGCAGATCGTCGACTCCACCTTCAGCTTCCAGGAGATCGGCTATCACGAGACCGAGACGCAGAAATACCTCACCGGCATCCTGCGCAAGCACGGCTTCGAGATCCAGTCCAATATTGCCGGCATGCCGACGGCGTGGCTGGCGACCTGGAGCCACGGGTCGGGCAAGCCCACGGTCTCGCTGAACAACGACGAGGACGGCCTGCCGGGCTTGTCGCAATGGCCCGGCGTGCTCAAGGAGGATCCCATGATCGTGGGCGGTCCGGGCCAGGCCGAAGGGCACAATAGCGGCCTGGGCGGCATGGTCGTGGCGGCGCTCGCGCTCAAGGAGGTCATGAGCAAGAACAACATCTCCGGCACGATCCAGGTCTGGCCTGGCGTCGCCGAGGAGATCGTCGGTGGCAAGGCGTGGTATGTGCGCGCCGGCGTGTTCAAGGACGTCGACGCCGTGCTTTCCACCCACGTCGGTTCGGCCTTGAAGACCGAATACGGGCGTACCGCCGGCACCGGCCTGATCTCCGTGGTCTACACCTTCAACGGCAAGTCGGTACACGCCGCCGGCGCGCCTTGGGAGGGCAAGAGTGCATTCGCTTCGGTCGAAATGATGGACGTCGGCATCAATTTCATGCGGCAGTTCTTCCGGCCAAGCTCGCGCACGCACAACGTGCTGCCATTCACCGGCAACCAGCCGAACATCGTGCCGCACCTGGCCACCAACTGGTACTACTTCCGCGAGGTGACACCGGAATGGATCCTGTCCGACTATGCAGCCGGCAACCGGGCCGCGCAGGCGGCGGCAGACATGTTCGGCACCACGTTCACAAGCCAGGTGGTGGGATCGGCCTGGCCGTCCTGGGCCAACAAGCCGTTGGCCGAGGCGGTATACAAGAACATCCAGGCGGTGGGCTTGCCGCAGTGGAGCGAGGCCGACCAGGCCTATGCCAAGGGCGTGCAGAAACTCGTCGGCAAGCCGGAAATTGGCTTGACGACGAAGCTCGATGAGCTTGGCACGGGAACGGAGCATCCTTCCGGCGGCGGCTCGGATGACATCGGCGACGTCATGTGGTCAGTGCCGAGCGTACGCCTGATCTTCCCCAGCAATATCCCCGGCATCGGCGGCCACAACTGGGCGGCGGCGCTGGCCGGCGCGACGCCGATCGCGCACAAGGGATCGGTGACCGAGGGCAAAGTGCTGGCGATGACCGCGCTGGATCTCTACCTGGATCCGGAGCTCGTCGCGCAAGCCAAGAAGTATTTCGACGAGGAGCAACCCAAGCTTGCCGAGAAGGCCTACGGGGCCGACAAGCCGGTGGTGTATGCATCCTTCCTGCCGGCCGATGCCGCGCCCGCGATCCACATCAACGACGCGTCGATGAAGATCATGCGGCCGCTGATGCAGAAGTTCTATTACAACCCGGCCAAGTACGGCACGTATCTTGAGCAGCTCGGCATCAAGTACCCGTGCCTGACCCAGGGTTCGACCTGCGGTGCACCGGCCTCGTTGACCCCCGACGCCTGACGTCGAGAAAGGGGGTCAGAGTCACTTTTCGCCGGAAGGAACGTCGGGGGTGCCGGCGCGCCAGGCGAAAAGTGACTCTGACCCCCTTTCGTCGGCCCGGTATCATTTGCCGCTCGATGAAACATTCCGGCGCGCACGATGCACCTGATCCGCAGCTGCAGGCCTTGGGCCGGCAGCTCGAGGCCGTATCCAGTCGCGATCTCCACCGACTGCAGCAACGCTGGCGCAGGCTTGCGCGCGAACCCGACGCAGGCAAGCTCGCGGCCCTCGCTGCGGACATCGAGCGCTCGGCGGCGCGCCGTCGGGGACGCGTGGCGGCCAAGCCGCGCGTCACGCTGGACGCCGCCTTGCCGATCAGCGCGCGCGGCGACGACATCGTCGCGCTGATCCGCAAGCACCAGGTAGTGGTGATCGCTGGCGAGACCGGCTCGGGCAAGACCACGCAGCTGCCCAAGCTGTGCCTGGCTGCCGGGCGCGGCGAGGCCGGCATGATTGGCTGCACCCAGCCGCGGCGTCTGGCGGCGCGTTCGATGGCGCGGCGCGTGGCCGAGGAGCTGGGCACGACGGTGGGCGACATCGTCGGGTTCCAGGTGCGCTTCACCGACCAGGTGTCCGAACGCAGCCTGATCAAGTTCATGACCGACGGCATCCTGCTGGCCGAGACCCAGCACGATCCCTGGCTCAGTGCCTACGACACCTTGATCATCGATGAGGCGCACGAGCGCAGCCTCAACATCGATTTCCTGCTGGGGTATCTGAAGCGGCTGGCAGGCAAGCGCCCAGACCTCAAGATCATCGTCACCTCCGCGACCATCGACACGGCGCGTTTTGCCGAGCATTTCGACGGCGCGCCCGTGGTCCAGGTGGAAGGTCGCGCCTACCCGGTCGAGGTGCGCTGGCGGGGGGAGAAGGGGGGTCAGAGCCACTTTCCGCCGGATGGGGCGCTGGATACGTCGTTGCCTCGGGCGAAAAGTGGCTCTGACCCCCTTTCTGACCTTTCCGCCGTCCTCGACGAGATCACCCGCACCGACCTGCGTGGCGACGTGCTGGTGTTCCTGCCCGGCGAACGCGAGATCCGCGACGCACACCTGCTGCTGTCGCGCCGCCAGTATCGGGCGACGGAAGTCCTGCCGCTGTACGCCCGACTGTCGGCCAAGGACCAGGACCGCGTGTTCAAGCCGGGGGTCCTGCGCCGCATCGTACTGGCGACGAACGTGGCCGAGACCTCGCTCACCGTGCCGCGCATCCGCTACGTGGTTGACACCGGCACGGCGCGGATCAAGCGCTACAGCCGGCGCAGCCAGATCGAGCGCCTGCATGTGGAGCCGATTTCCCAGGCCGCGGCGGACCAGCGCAAGGGTCGCTGCGGACGTGTCGGTCCGGGCATCTGCTACCGGCTGTATGACGAGGCTGATTTTGCTGCCCGGCCGGCGTTCACCGATCCGGAGCTGCTGCGCTCTTCGCTCGCCAACGTCATCCTGCGCATGCTGGCGTTGAAGCTGGGCGCGGTCGAGGACTTCCCCTTCCTCGAAGCCCCGGACCCGCGCGTGGTGGCCGACGGCTACCGGCGCCTGGCCGAAGTCTCCGCGATCGACGGGGAGCGCCGGCTCACGTCGATCGGCCGCACCCTCGCGCGCTGGCCGATCGACGTACAGTTGGCGCGCATCCTGGTCGAGGCGCAGCGCCTGCACGGCCTGCGCGAGGCACTGGTGATCGTGGCCTTCCTCAGCGTGCAGGACCCGCGCGAGCGGCCAGCCGATGCACGCGCGCAGGCCGACGCGGCGCACAAGGTGTTTGCCGATACGCAATCCGATTTCGCGGGTGTGCTGAACCTGTGGCGCGCCTATCGCACGGCGCATGAGGAGCTGACGCAATCCAGGCTGCGCGATTGGTGCTCGCGCCATTTCCTCAGCTTCCTGCGCATGCGCGAATGGAGCGAGCTGCACCGGCAACTGCTGGCGACGGCGCAGGAGCTGGGCTGGTCGGCTGATCCGGCGACGCCTGCAGCTGCCGCCCCAGTCGCCGCCCCAAAGCCAAAGCGGGGTCAGAGTCAGTTTTTGCAACCGGTTTTATCGCATCAGGCAGTACCGGCGGCAAAAACTGACTCTGACCCCTCGTACGAGGCAGTCCATCGCAGCATTCTCAGCGGCCTGCCCACCCTGGTTGGGCGCAAGGACGAGCGCGGTGCCTACCAGGGACCCCGCGAGCGCAAGTTCCAGATCTTCCCCGGCTCGGCCCTGGCGAAGGCACCGCCGAACTGGCTGTGCTCCGCGCAAATCCTCGACGTCGGCGGCCGCGTCTGGGCCATGACCAATGCGCGCGTGGATCCGCTGTGGATCGAGCAGCAGGCCGCGCATCTGCTGCGCACCAGTTGCCGTGATCCGCATTGGTCGAAGCGCCGCGGTGCGGTGGTCGCATTCGAGCAGGTCAGCCTGTTTGGCCTGGTCCTGGCCGAGCAGCGGCCGGTGCTGTTCCACCAGGACGCGGCGCTCGCGCACGAGATCTTCGTGCGCGATGGCCTGGTCCGCGGCGAGGTCGCCGAGCACACGGGGTCACGGGCCGCGGGCGGCATGGCCGCATTGGTCCGTGCCAACCGGCGCGTATTGCAACAGGCCGAGGAGCAGGAGGCCAAACAGCGGCGCGGTGGCCTGCTCCGGCACGAGGATGAGCTTGTGGCTTTTTTTGCCGGCAAGCTGCCCGAGGAGATTGCCAGCGTGCGCGCCTTCGAGGCCTGGTATCGCCGCGCCACGCCCGCTGCGCGGGCTGCACTGCACTGGTCGCTCGATGATGTGCTGTCCGGGGCGTCCGCGACCGATGCGGCGGCGTTCCCCCCACGCTTGGAGGTGGGCGGGCAAGCCTATCGCCTGGAATACCGCTTCCTGCCCGGCGACGCCGCCGATGGCGTGACCCTGCAGGTGCCGCTGCCCCTGCTGAATGCACTGCCGGCGGCGCGTTGCGAATGGCTGGTGCCCGGCCTGCTGGTCGACAAGGTGGCCGAGCTGATCCGCGGCTTGCCCAAGGGCCTGCGCCGCAACTTCGTGCCGGCGCCGGATTTTGCCCGTGCCTTCGTCGCCGCCGAGGCGCTGCGCGACGAACCGCTGGCCCAAGTCCTGGCGGCCTTCCTGCAGCGGACCACCGGCGTGGCGGTGGGCGCCGCGGATTTCGCCGTGGTGAGTTTGCCGGCGCACCTGCAGATGCGCTTCGAGCTGCATGACGAGGAACCGCGTGGGCACGCGACGCGGGTACTGGGCGATTCCCGTGACCTGGCCGAGTTGCGTGCACGCTGGCAGGCGCGGGCGCGCACGGCGTTTGCCGGCAAGACCGACCTGGAGCTGAGCGGCACCGAGGCCACGAGCTGGGACTTTGCGCACATCCCTG
>DATNBK010000325.1:0-8487 GCA_035571995.1 Rhodanobacter sp. | reverse complement strand
AGAGCTTGCCGAGCTTTTGTTCGAGCTCGCTGCCCGTGTGGTTCTTGACGTCCTGCGCCGCGTTCTGCAGGAGCTGCTTTTGCTGCAGCAGGCTTTTCTCATGCAGGATGCCGAATGCGCCCCAACGGGTCTGGTCGGCTGGCATGGGATTGGCCTGGTCCCACTTCGCGTTCACGTAATTGGCAAAGTCGTCGCAAGGGTTGTACTGGTCGTCGAGGGTGAACGCGATCGGTTGGTCGGCAGGAACGACCACGCTTGCGGCCGCCGCGGGCGCGCTGTGCGCCGGCGTGGGCGTCGACGCGGATGCCGACGGATTCTGGTCCTGGCCACTCTTGCCGCAGCCGGAAACGGCCAACGCCACGCCGATGGCGAGCGCGATCGGGGTCAACAGATACTTGTGCATGGATTCGTCCTTTGGCCTCACCAAGCCGCTCTCGAACTTGATGGGCAATCGTGCTGATTGGATTGGTGTCAGGGCTGAGGGCGCCTTGGAAGATCCCACCAGAGCACCCGCTCAGTGTGGATCCACGTGGAAGGTAGTGCGTGCACGGTGCAGCCGCAAGGCGGCGGCTACACCGCGTGCTGCCGAAGCGGCCACGTCCGGCAGCATGTTGATGAAGGGCGGCGAGTGCCGCGAACCACGCCAATATCTGTGCGTGCCCGGCGGCGTTAACAATTGAGGGCATGTCATAACACTCCTGTCACATTTATTTGGGGTTTAGGGAGTGCCGGCTTGCGCAGCGAACTGGTGGCACGGATGGAGGTCGTCCCAACAGGTCGCAGCGTCAACAGAGTCAATTGCTTACATCTGGTTGCGGCGAGTTTGTCCAGCTTGGGCATTTATTGTGGACGTCCATTTGTACGTCCCGCCTATGCC
The DNA here is from genome assembly GCA_035571995.1 of Rhodanobacter sp. Classification (GTDB taxonomy): domain Bacteria; phylum Pseudomonadota; class Gammaproteobacteria; order Xanthomonadales; family Rhodanobacteraceae; genus Rhodanobacter. The sequence goes on along the minus strand of DATNBK010000325.1, from coordinate 7,610 downwards.
ATAGGTCACGCTTGTGGACGTCCAAATGCAAGAGTACGGTGACGGTGCTTTACACGGTCTTGCTCCGTAACAGCGGGAGCCAGCAGCAAGGACCGTAAGGGACTCGTTCGCGTCACCTGCGATGGCAGGCGCCGCCCAAGAGCATGCGAACTATTGTCGTGACCTTGCGCGCAGTGAAAGTGGCTGCGCGCTTGCTATTCGCGTCGCGACTGTGACCCGGGGCGAACTTATGAAACTTTGTCGGACTGAGTTGAGCGATGCTGTGCGCGTGGCCTTGTCTCTTGGTGCCGTGGTTGCTGTGGGCTTGTCCATGCCAGCATTTGCACAGGAACAGACGTCGGGCGAGCAGGCGGGGGCCGGTGCCAACCCGGCTGCGGCACAAACCCTGAAAGCCGTCGTGGTCACGGGCTCGCGAATTCGGCGTGTTGATGTCGAGACATCGAACCCGATTGTGACGGTGACGCCGGAGCTCATACAGCAGACGGGCTCGGTCACCCTGGGCGACGTGGTACAGAGCCTGCCATCGATTACGGGCACGAACTCGAGCCCGAACATCAACAATGCGGCCGGCGACGGCGCGGTGCGGCTGGGCCTGCGCGGCCTGGGGCCAAACCGGACGTTGGTGCTGGTCGACGGGCAACGCGTCATCAGCAATGACCTGAACGCGATTCCCGCTTCTGCGGTGGACCACATCGAAGTACTCACCAGCGGCGCATCGTCGATTTATGGCTCGGATGCCATAGGCGGTGTCATCAACGTCTTGCTGAAATCCAATTATCAGGGTGCGCAGTTGCAGCTCAACGACGGGATCTCGAGTCGTGGTGACGGGAAAACCCGCGGTGGCAACTTTGTTTTTGGCCAAACCACAGACACTGGCAGCGTCATGGCCGGCGTGGATTACAACAAGATCGATGCCATCCCGGAGACGGCGCGGGATGTTTCGAAGAACACGGTCTCCATTTCCGGCAGCACCAATACGCCGCCACATGTCTTTTTTGGTGGCTCAAGTTTTACCCCGCGCGGCTCGATCGTATTGCCAAAGTCGTTGCAGGGTGAATTCGGATGCAAGACGGTATCCCTGAACCCATCGGCGGTTGGCAGCAGCGGACCGACGACCTTGGCTGACTACCATTGCTTTAACCCTGAGACGGACCGTTTCAGCTTTTCGCCGTATCGGCCATTGACGACGCCCCAGGAACGCACCAGCGCATTTTTCAAGGGGTTGTACCACGTCACCAGCAACATCGACGCCACCCTGACCTATACCCACAACAAGACCAGCTCCGGCTTCCAGTTGGGGCCGCCGGTGTGGGGCAACAACGTTGGCGCGCTCCTGTCCAAGGACAGCATCTACAACCCTTTCGGGATCGACTACACACCCACGAACGGCAACATTTTCCGCTCCCGCCTCGTGCCGATGGGCAACCGGTTTACCGCCATCACGACCACGACGGACCAGGTGAATTTCGCGGTAAAGGGCAATCTGACGGTGTTCGACCAGGATTGGACCTGGGATGCCGGCTACAACTTCGGCCACATCAGCCAGGACCGGTCGGTGCGGGGCTTGGCGAACCTGGACGTCTTGAACCCGGGATTGGGCCCTTCGATGTTCATCAACGGCGTGCCTACCTGCGTGGGTACCGCAGGTGACCCAAGCACGGCTATTGCGGGTTGCACCCCGTGGGACACGTTCAACTTGAATAACCCCGCTTCGGAACAGGTTCAGGCCTCCGCCACGTCGCCTGCGGGCAACAGCCTGATGTCGCTTGAAAGGGTGAAGCACGTTGACGTGAGCGGGGGCCTGATCGACTTGCCGGCCGGGACGGCGCAGTTGGCCTTGGGTGCGTCGTGGCGCTCCGAGTACACCACGAGCAAGGTGGACCCGGTACTGCTCATCAATGACCTGGGGACCTGCACGTTCAGCAGCCAGTGCAGTTCGCCACTGCACGGTGGGTTCAGCGTCAAGGAAGCGTATGGCGAGCTGTTCGTTCCAGTGCTCAAGGAATTGCCGCTGGTGTACTCCTTGAACCTGGACGTCGGCGACCGCTATTCGAAGTTCAGCGACTTCGGGAGCACCAGCAACTGGAAGGTTGGTATTGAATATCGACCCATTCGCGATTTGTTGCTGCGCGGAACCGTTGCCAAGGTATTCCGCGCGCCAACGATAGGAAACCTTTTCGCGGCACCCGGAGCGTTTGGCCAGGTCATCAACGCCGACCCGTGCGATCACGCTACGGTGGCGAACGCCGCCTGCGTAGGCGTGCCACTCGATGGGACGTTCGTGAATCAGCAAGTGGCCAGTCATCAGCAGACGAATGTACTGTCCTCCGGTTCCGCGTTTGCAGGATTTCCGCTCAAGCCGGAGCAGGGCAAGTCATTTGACTTTGGCGCTGTGTACTCACCTGATTACCTGCCAGGCTTCTCGGCAAGTGTCGATGCGTGGCGGATCTACCTGAAGGATGTCATCACGAACGTCTCCGGGCAGACCGTGCTCAGCGCCTGCTTCAACGGTGTCAGCCAATTCTGCCCCTTGATCCAGCGTTTTGGCGCGGATACCGAAAACCCCGGGCAGTTCATCCGCATGTTGCTGCCGACGGTGAATCTCGGTCGGGTCGACGTTTCGGGCACGGATTTGCAAGCCACGTATCGTCTTCCCGAATTGCCGTTTGGGCAGTTTGTGGCGAGCGTTCAGGCGACGTACCTCACTCGCTACGATCTGGAGACTGCTCCTGGCCTGGAAGGCAATCAGGTCATCCATCAGGCCGGGAACATCAACTACGACACGGACAACAGCCTCATGCCCCGGGTCCAGGGATTGGCCAATTTGACGTGGAATCTTGGATCCTGGAATGCGGCTTGGCGCATACGTTATATGGGTCCTTTCAATTTGGGTTCGCACGACCCCTCCCGTGGATATAGCGGCATTCCCGGGTTCAAGCCCGATAATCCGCAAGTGCTGCGCTATGGAGCGTATATCTACAACGATGTATCCGCGGGCTATGAAATAAAGGCGATCAATACGCGGATCGATGTGGGCGTGAACAACCTGACGGACAAGCAACCACCCATGTTGTACGAAAACAACGGCGGGGCAGGGAACGGCAACACCGCCACGAACTATTTCGATCCGATCGGACGCTTCTATTGGGCGCGGCTAACCTACACGTTTTGAGCCAGCGGACTTGAGTGCGCTCGTGTCCTGGGAAGGCGGGAGGCTTTATGCACGGTGGCGTGACGTTTTCCATTGGTGCGATTTTGATGATCTGCTCGGTGACGCCGGTGATGCCGGCGTCGCCACCGGGCAATGCGCATCCGGAATTGCACGCCATCGCCGACGCGGTGCAGGCGGCGAACCTGCGTGACACTGACACGAGGCTGGTGGGTTTTGGCACGCGCAGCACCCTGTCCGATACCCACTCCGCCACTCGCGGGATCGGGGCGGCGCGGCGCTGGGTGAAGTCGCGCTTCGAGGCAATTGCGAAAGATTGCGGTGGGTGCATTGAGGTCGTGACGCCATCACAGGTCTTCACTGGTCCGCGTATGCCGAAAACGGGAGCCGAAGTCATGGATGTGGTGGCCATCCAGCGCGGCACCTCCGAGCCGAATCGCGTCATCGTGATGACGGCGCATCTCGACTCGCGGCGCTCGGACGTCATGGACGCCACGGGCGATGCCCCTGGCGCCAATGACGACGCGGCCGGGGTATCAGCCATGATCGAGACTGCGCGCGTCCTTTCCAAGCACAAATTTGCCGCCACGTTGGTGTACTCGGCGGATTCCGGCGAGGAACAGGGTTTGTACGGCGGCCTGATCATCGCCCAATATGCATCCGACCAAGGCTGGAACGTCGAGGCCGACCTCAACAACGACATGGTCGGCAACTCCCACGGCGGCAACGGTGTCTACGATCCGCACACGATCCGGGTCTTTTCCGAAGGCACCAAGACCCACGAGACGCTCAAACAGGCGGCCTATCGCCGCTATCACGGCGGCGGCGTGGATTCCCCGTCGCGCAACATTGCACGCTACATGAGCACGCTTGCCGACGCATACCTGCACGACTTCCACGTGCGCATGGTGTATCGCACGGATCGCTGGGGGCGCTCAGGCGACCAGGTGCCGTTCCTCGAGCAGGGTTACCCGGCCGTGCGCCTGTCCGAATCGCAGGAGGATTACAGCCACCAGCACCAGGACGTGCGCGTGGAAAATGGCGTGCACTATGGCGACCTGGTGAGCGGCGTGGATTTCGACTACCTGGCCCAGGTCACCCGGCTCGATGCGGTCAGCATGGCCAGCATGGCGCATGCACCCATGCCTCCAGGCGATCTCAAGGTCAAGGGCGCGGTAGCGTACGACACGACCTTGTGGTGGCAGGCTTCGCCTGGCGCCACCAGTTACCGCGCCTGGTGGCGGGAAACAACGGCACCGCAATGGAGTGATGAGCGGGACGCCGGAGACGCGACGAAGATCGTGTTGACGAACGTCATCCTCGATGACTACTTCTTTGGCGTGTCTGCGGTCGGGGCGGGTGGGTGGGAAAGCCCGGTAGAGTTCCCCGGCTTTTCAGGCAGCTTCGCTCGGTCGCCGGAGCTCGATGCCGACGGCAAGCCGGTCGATACGCTGTATCCCAGCCTGACCCCGAAGCAATATGCCGGCGAACCCGTCGGTCAACCGTCCTGGCGATCGGCGGCAGGCAAGCCGTCCCGATGATTCGATTCCGTTGATCGTGGCCACCGGCGCTACGCGTGACGAAGCAGGCGTGACCGGAAGCGACGGCACTGACTGCTGCATGTGGCTCGACCGGCAATGTCTGGAGACTTCGCTACCCGTGGGTTGCGCGTAGTCGCGCTGATCTCGCGCCATCGGCCAGTGTGCTTGCCGGTACGATAGGACTCCAGAAGTGCGCTCCCACCCATCTTCGACGGGTGGCTGGCGGCGGGGTCACGATTGACGGCGGATGGGCGAATGAATCGAGCGTTGCGTGTCGGCATCCTTGGCTATGGGCGGTTTGGGGCGGCGCTCGCCGGTTTGCTGGCCGAACACCATTACCCTTGGCGCGCCTGGGATGCGGGCCGGCCCGTACCCGAGCCGCACGCTGCGACCGACGCAGTCGATTTGCTGGCTGGGGCCGATATCGTGGTCATCGCCGTGCCGGCCGGCATGTTTGCCACGGTACTGCGGGAGCTGCGTCCGCACTTCACAGCCCGGCACCAGGTGCTGGACGTGTGCAGCGTCAAGCAAGCACCCTGCGGGCTGATGGACGAGGTGCTGGGAGCAGACATCCGCCACGTCGGTTGCCATCCGCTGTTCGGTCCGCTCAGCATTGCCCGCGCCGAGCCGCTGCGCACCATCATCTGCCCGAGCCCGCGCCATCCAGGAGCTGCGGCGCAGGCGCGCGCGCTTTTTGCCTCGATCGGCAGCGAGATTGCGGAGATGACGCCCGCCGAGCACGACCGCCACATGGCCATGACCCATGCCATGGCATTTTTCCTGGCGCGCGGCCTGCTGGAGCTCGGCGTCGGTGAGGACCTGCACTGGACGCCGCCGAGCTTCGCCGCGCTTGCCTCGTCGATTGCCGCGGTGCGGGCCGATGCCGGGCACCTGTTCAACGCCATCCAGCGTGAAAATCCCTATGCCGCGGCGACCCGCAAACACTTGATCGAGGCCTTGACCCTGATCGACCAGCGCGTGTCGGTGGCGCCGGTGGATCTGGGCGTGTTGTCTGTGCCCGAGGTTCACGGCGGCGGTGCCGACGCCGGCACGGTACAGGATGTGCTGGAACATGTGGACGAGGTGGATCGCGAGCTGCTCAGCCTGCTGCAACGGCGGCGCGAACTTTGCGCCCGGGCGGCGTCGCTGCCAGGTGCGGTAGCGATATCCCCCGGATCGGATGCGCAAGCCGCGGAAGATCTGCTTGCACGGCTGGGCGCGCCCGGCGACAGCGGCCTGCCCGCGGAAGACGTGCGCGCCGTATTTCGCCACGTCCTTGCCTTCTGCCGGCCACCGCAGGGCGATACCACCGCGGCGCAGCCGACGGATCGCTGAACCGCAGCCGGTCTGGACCAGCGCGTACCATGGGCATCGGCTTGGCGGCAGCCCGTGACGCGGCCGTGGAAACTCAGGAGGCGGCAAGGGCCTGTTGCAGGTCGGTGATCAGGTCGTCGGCGTCTTCCAGGCCTATCGAAAGCCGCAACAGTCCGGGCGGCGATTGGCTGTGTTCGCCTTCGGCGGCGGCGCGATGCTCGATCAACGATTCGCAGCCGCCCAGGGAAGTCGCGTTGGTGAAGACTTCGACCTTGCGCACGGCGTTGGCGGCAGCGTCGAAACCGCCACGCAGTTCGATGCTGAGCATCGCGCCAAAGTCGCGCATCTGGCGGGCAGCCAGCGCGTGTCCGGGATGGCTGGGCAGGCCCGGATAGTGGACGCGTGCCACCGCCGGGAATGCGGCCAGTGCGGTGGCAAGCCGATGGGCGTTTGCGCAGTGCAAGGCCATGCGCGCCGGCAAAGAGCGGCAGCCACGCAAGGTCAACCAGGCGGAGAAGGGCGAAAGGATCGCGCCGGACAACAGGCGCCGTTGGCGGATGGCGGCATGCCGGGCGTCGTCGCGCGCGAACACCAGCGCACCGCCCAGCACGTCGCTGTGCCCGCCGAAGTATTTGGTGGTCGAGTGCATCACGATATCGGCGCCCAGCTGCAGCGGCCGTTGCAGTACCGGCGTGGCAAAGGTGTTGTCGCAGACGCAGAGCGCACCGTGGTCGTGGGCCAGGCGCGCCAGCTCGGCAATGTCGCTGACGCGCAAACAGGGATTGGACGGCGATTCGATCCACAACAGGGCGAGGCCTGGCGCGCAGGCCTTGCGCACCGCGTCGAGGTCGGTGGTGTCGACGACAACCACGTCCACGCCGCGCTCGGGCAGCACCTCGGTGGCGAATGCGCGCAAGCCGACGTAGCAGTCTTCCGGAAGCACCATGCGCTCGCCGCGCTGAAGTTGGTCCAGGACCGCGGCAATCGCCGCCATGCCCGAAGCATAGGCCAGCGCGCTGACACCGCCTTCCAGTGCAGCGAGTGCCGATTCCAGGCGCCGCTGGGTCGGGTTGTCGTCGCGCTGGTAACTGAAGGCGCCCGGCTTCCCGCCTTGCGGGTAGTGGGCAAAGGTCGTGGACAGGTGAATTGGCGGCGCCACGGCACCGGTTTCAGCATCAGGCTCCGCACCAGCGTGCACGGCCAGCGTGTCGAATTTCAAGCTCATCGCGTTCCTCTCCATGGCGTACCGTCGCCACCAAGCGTTCCACGATAGCCCAAGCTGGACCCGCCGGATGCGTTGCGCGTCCGGCGGTCCGCGGAAGAGGTCAGTTGATGTCTGGAGACTCCGGCATGCGCGTGGTGCCGTTGCGCATGGCGGGAGTCGATTGCGGCGCGATTGCCCGATACGGCTGGCGCGGCGCCCGTTCGATCGCGGGATCGGCGATGCGTAGCACGGGACGGGTCTGCTGCGGGCGGAAGCCATGCCGGTTGGCCAGGGCCAGTCGATGGCCATCGATATGCACCCAGTACCAGGAGCCCGGCGGCACCGGTGAGGTCGACACGTAGGCGAAGTTGGCGTCGAAGTC
>DATNBK010000324.1:0-4613 GCA_035571995.1 Rhodanobacter sp. | reverse complement strand
GCCATCGAAGCGGATTTCCCCGCCTTGCGGGGGTGTCAGCCCAGCCAGGGTTCGCAGCAGCACCGTCTTGCCCGATCCGGAGGGTCCGGTGATGGCCCAACGTTCGCCCGGGCGCACCGACAACTCGAGGTTGCGCCACAGTGCACGGCCGTCAACGGCGCAGAACAAGCCGCGGGCTACGAGCGAGCCGGCATCGGACTGGACGCGCATGGTTCTTTGGGCGCCTGGCGGGATTGCCTAGAGTATGGCAGTCCCGCCCCAGCTCCCAACGGGCCGCAGCGCAGGCGGGCGACCGCGACTTATTGGAAGTAGTGGATCGTGGCTCCGGTGCGCGGTTCGATCGGATCCTTGCCGCCGCTGGCGATATAGGCTTCCAGTTGCGCCTCCAGCACCGGCAGTGGCACCGAGCCGGTTGCCAGGATCGTGTTGTGGAAGGCGCGTTCGTCGAACTTGTCGCCCAGCACCTGCTCGGCCTTGGCCCGCTCGCGGCGGATCAACATTTCGCCCAGCTTGTAGGCCAGGGCCTGGCCAGGCCAGGAAATGTACCGATCCACCTCGGTGGCGATGTCGTGTTCGGCCAGGGCGGTGTGGTCGTGCAGGTATTTCTGTGCCTGCCCGCGGGTCCAGCCGTAATGGTGCAGGCCGGTGTCGATTACCAGGCGGGAGGCGCGCCAGATCTCGAAGGACAGGCGGCCGAAATCCTCATAGGGCGTGTCGTACAAGCCCATCTTGGTGCCCAGCCACTCCATGTACAGGCCCCAGCCTTCGCCATAACCGGAGAAATAGGTCGCCGCGCGGAATGGCGGCAAGTCGGCGCCGAGCTCGCGCGCGACCAGGCCCTGGAAGGCATGGCCAGGCGTGCATTCGTGCAGGGTCAGTGCCGTATTCTGGTAGAGCGGACGCGCGGGCAGGTTGTAGGTGTTCATCAGGCAAGAGCCCTGGCCACCACGTCCCGAGGTGTAGATCGGGGCAATCTCGGGCGGCACCGGTCGGAGGGTGAAGCGCGCGCGCGGCAGGAAGCCGATGAAACGCCCGATCTGGCCGTCTACCCGCTTGATCACGTAGGCGGAGTAGCCAAGCAGCTCGGCGGGCGTCTTCGGATAGAAACGCGGGTCGGTGCGCAGGAAGTGCAGGAATTCCGGCATCGAGCCCGTGAAGTCAGTCTTGGCCTTGACCGATTCCATTTCCGCGCTGATGCGCGCGACTTCCTTGAGGCCCTTGGCGTGGATCTGCTCGGCGGTAAGGTCGGTCGTGGTGTAGGCCTGGATCTGGGCCTGGTAATAGGCCTTGCCGTCCGGCATGGTTTCGGCGGCAAGCGTGGTGCGCGCCTGCTTCATGTAGACGTTGCGGATAAAGGCCAGCAGCTTGCTGTAGGCCGGCACGGCGACGCCGTCAATGACCTGCTTCGCCTCTGCCTGAAGCTGCGCCTGTTCGGCTGCCGGGATGGAAGCCGGCATCGCCTTCAAGGGCCCATAGAGCGGGTTGTCCTGCGTGGTCCTGGTGTAGGGCACGATGGTGTCGTCACGCCCGGTCAGGGTGACACGCGGCACGCTGAAACCACGCGCCAGGCCCGCTTGCATGTTGACGGTCTGTTCCGCGAAATAGCGCGGGATCTCGCGCAGCCGGGAGATGTAGTTGCGGTATTCCTCCGCGTTCGCGAAGCCGCCAAAGCCCGGCTGGAGCTGGCCCCAGAAAAAGGTGTCCGAATTGAACGGCTGCTCGTAGGCCTTGAACCTCACCTCGTTGGCGAGCGTCTGGATCGACTGGCGGAACACCGCCGCATTGATCTTCTCGGCCGGCGAAAGCTGCGCAACCGGGATCGTGTCCAGTTGTGCGAGCGCCTTGTTCCAATACGCGAGGCGGGCGGCCTGGGTTGCGGCGTCGACCTTGGGCAGGTGCGGCCCGGGCTTGGCCCAGCGGCCGTCCTGGTCCTGGATGCGGCCGAGCTGGGCCTGGCGCCAGGCGAACTCCGCGTTGTACAGGGCGCGCAATTGCTGGTCGGCGGACGATCCGGCGTCTGGAGCGGCAGCGGTCGTGGCCGGCAGCCCTGCCACCAGGAACGCAAAAACAAGGGCGAGTAGCGTCGTCTTCATGCCCGGAACTCCCTTGGGATGGGTCGTTGGGGTATCGCCGGGCCGCGTCCGCTGTCCTCCGTCGATGATCGTGTCGATCACCAGTACTTCATCGAAGGTGGCATGGCCGGATCACTGGCCGGCACGGCGAAGCCTGAGCATAGGTCATTTCGCGCGCTGTTGTTCCCTGCCTGGGGCGTGCCTCTCCCATGCGCCCTGCGAAGCCGCGGCCTGCGCCGCGGTGCGCGGCGAAATACCGCAGGCAGGATGCCGGCGCACTCGCACCTGCGGCCGTGGGCAGGCGCTTGCCTGCCTTGCATTTTGTTCGCTACGATCGGGGGCGGGGAGCGGCCGTCCGGTCGTTACATCACTAGCTGCTGGAGCAAAGATACGATGACGTCCAAGGTTTGCCCGTCCAGGGCCCCGTTGGTGTGCGCGTGCGCGGCTGCGCTCACGTTGCTGTTTTCTTCGATTGCCACGGCACAGCAGGCGATTGACCAGGCGTACACGGATCAGGCCAAGAAGGTCCTGCAGGATTCGCGCATCACCACCGAGCTGGTCGATTACTTGCCGGCCTCGGACACGGTGCCGACCCCGCTCAAGGTGCTCGGCCACATCATCGGCGAACCGGGCGTGCTCGACCGCACCACGGACATCTACAAGTATTTCGACGCGCTGGCCGCCGCTTCGCCGCGGGTCAAGGTGTGGCGCATCGGCAAGACCGAGGAAGGTCGCGACATGATCATGGTCGCGATTGCCGACGAGGCCACGATCAAGGATCTCGACAAGTACCGCGACATGGCCGCGGCGCTCGGCGATCCGCGCAAGACCACGCCGGAGCAGGCGCAGCAGCTCATCAAGACCGCCAAGCCGATCTACTACATCACCAGCGGCATCCACTCGCCGGAATTTGGCGGCCCGGAGATGCTGATGGAGCTCGGCTACCGGCTGGCGGTGGATACCTCGCCCTTCATCGAGAACATCCGCAACAACGTGGTCACCCTGATCACCCCGGTGATCGAACCGGACGGTCGCGACAAGGCGGTCGACACCTATTACTTCAACAAGAAGCTGCCGAAGGGTGCGGCCAAGCTGCCCCTGATGTACTGGGGCAAGTACGTGCAGCACGACAACAACCGCGACGGCATGGGCCAGTTCCTGCAGCTCACCAAACTCACGACCAAGGCCGTGCTCGATTGGCATCCGACCGTACTGCATGACCTGCACGAGGCGCAGACCTACCTGTATTCGTCCACTGGCACCGGCCCGTACAACGAGGCCATCGATCCGATCACCGTCAACGAGTGGTGGAAGCTCGCCACCAACGACGTGCTGCAGATGACCAAGCGTGGCGTGCCGGGGGTGTTCACCTACGGCTTCTACGACGGCTGGACGCCAAACTACCTGTTCTTCATCGCGCACACGCACAACGCGATCGGGCGCTTCTACGAGGTGCAGAGCTACGGGCCGGACAACTACGTGGTGAAGCCCAGCAAGACGACCATGAGCCGCGAGTGGTTCCGCACCAACCCGCCCCTCGCAAGCATCAACTGGGGGCCGCGCAACAACACCAACATCCAGGAGTCGGCGATCCTGTTTTCGCTGACCGACGTGGCCAATGACCGCGAAACGTACATGGATGATTACTGGCGCAAGAACCAGAACGCCGTGAACAAGGGCCACAACGGCCCGATCAACGGTTGGGTCATCCCTGCCCAGCAGCGCCGCAAGGCCGACGCCGCCGATGCGGTGAACGAACTGCGTCGCCAGGGCCTGGAGGTTTCCGTTGCCAGCAATGCGTTCACGGTGGGCAAGCTGTCGGTGCAGCCGGGTGACTACATCATCCGCGGCGACCAGCCGTATCGCACCATTGCGGACATGTATTTCCCGGTGCAGCAGTTCTCCACCGCCAACCCCACGCCATATGACGACACCGGCTGGACCTTCCCGCTGATGCGCGACGTCGTCATCGAGCCGGTCGGCGACAAGAGCCTGCTCGACCATCCGATGACCCTGCTCACCACCGATGCGGTGGCGGTGGGTGGTATCACCGGTTCCGGCAACGTCATCGTGGTGGACAACACCGCCGACAACAACGTCGCGGCGTTCCGCTTCAAGTTCTCGAAGACGAAGATGGAAGCGGCCGAACAGGACTTCACGGCGGGCGGGCACAAGTTCCGCGCCGGCGCCATCGTCATCCGCAATGCGAACCGCGGCGCGCTGGAGCCCGAACTCAAGCAGTTCGGCCTGTCGGCCTGGGCCATGGCCGCGGCGCCGGAAGTGCCGACCCACGACATGGACATCCCACGCATCGGCTACGTGCACAGTTGGCAGCGCACCCAGGATGAGGGTTGGGTGCGTGCGGCGCTGGATACCTATGGCGTGCCGTACACCTACTTCGGCGACATCAAGCTGCGCGAGGGTAAGCTGCGCAGCAAGTACGACGTGATCATCTTCCCCCACGTCGGCGGCACCGTGCAGACCATGGTGGAAGGCATTGCCAAGGTCGGCAACCGCGCCCTGCCATACCAGAAGACCGGC
>DATNBK010000323.1:0-20761 GCA_035571995.1 Rhodanobacter sp. | reverse complement strand
GTCTTGGTCGAGGTGATGCGCTCCTGCAGCACGCCCATCTCCTCGGCCAGCGTCGGCTGGTAGCCCACGGCCGACGGCATGCGGCCGAGCAGCGCGGACACCTCGGTGCCGGCCAGGGTGTAGCGGTAGATGTTGTCGACGAAGAACAACACGTCCTTGCCCTTGCCGCTCGCGTCCTTCTCGTCGCGGAAATACTCGGCCATGGTCAGGCCGGTCAGCGCGACGCGCAGGCGGTTGCCCGGCGGCTCGTTCATCTGGCCGTAGACCATCGCCACTTTCGACGATGGCAGGTCGTCCAGCTTGACCACGCCGGCTTCCTGCATCTCGTGGTAGAAGTCGTTGCCTTCGCGGGTACGCTCGCCGACGCCGGCAAACACCGACAGGCCGGCGTGCTGGGTGGCGATGTTGTTGATCAGCTCAAGCATGTTCACGGTCTTGCCGACGCCGGCGCCGCCAAACAGGCCGACCTTGCCGCCCTTGGCGAACGGGCACACCAGGTCGATCACCTTGATGCCGGTTTCCAGCAGGTCGTTGGCCGCGGCCTGGTCGCTGTAGGCCGGCGCCTCACGATGGATCTCCCAGTGGTTCTCGGCGTCGATCGGACCGATCTCGTCGATCGGATTGCCGAGCACGTCCATGATGCGGCCAAGGGTGGCCTTGCCCACCGGCACCTTGATCCCGGCGCCGGTGTTGCGCGCCTCTAGCCCGCGCTTCAGGCCTTCGGTGGAGCCCAGCGCAATCGCGCGCACCACGCCGTCGCCGAGCTGCTGCTGGACTTCCAGCGTGATGGCGGTGCCATCGATCTTCAGCGCGTCGTACACCTCGGGCACCTGGTCCCGCGGAAACTCCACGTCGACGACCGCGCCAATGATCTGAACAACTTTGCCCTGGTTCATGCTGATAACTCCGGGTATTTAACTGTGCTTCCGGAGGAGGAGCAGCGGTTACACCGCTGCTGCTCCTCCTACGATTTCACTGATTTCCTGGGTAATGGCAGCCTGGCGCGCCTTGTTGTAGCTCAGCGTCAGCTCGTCGATCACCTTGTTTGCATTGTCCGAGGCGCCCTTCATCGCGACCATGCGCGCGGCGTGCTCGCTGGCCAGGTTCTCCAGCGAGGCCTGGTACACGACCGACTCGATGTAGCGGTCGAGCACGTAGCCCAGCACGGTCTCGGCATCCGGCTCGTACAGATAGTCCCAGGTGTGCGCGCGCTCCAGCGCGACGCCCGCATAGGCCGACTCGCCGGCAGCCTGGTGCGCCTCCATTTCCGCGGCTACCAGGGGCAACGGCAAGAGCGCGTCGATCGTCGGCTTCTGCACCATGGTGTTGACGAAATCGTTGTAGGCCAGGAACACGCGCTGGACGCCGTTGCTGCGGTAGGCGTCGAGCATGATCTTGATGGCGCCGATCAGCTTCTCCAGCTTCGGCTGCTCGCCAAGCTGGCCGACGCTGCCGATCAGGTTCACTCCCTTGATGTGGCTGAAGAACTGCACCGCCTTCTGCCCGATCGCGACCACGTCCACCTGCACGTGCTGCTGCTGCCACTCATGGATTTGCGGCAGCAGACGGCGGAACAGGTTGGAGTTGAGGCCGCCGCACAGGCCGCGGTCGGTGGACACGACGATGTAGCCGACGCGTGCCACCGGGTCGCGTTGCAGCAGGAACGGATGGCTGAAATCCGTGTTGGCCTGGGCCACATGCGCGATCACCTTGCGCATGGCGCGCGCATACGGCCGCGATGCCTTCATCAGGTCCTGCGCCTTGCGGATCTTCGACGCCGAGACCATTTCCAGCGCGCGCGTCACCTTGCGCATGTTCTGCGTGCTCTTGATCTTGGTTTTGATCTCGCGTCCGCTGGCCATCTAATTCGCTCGCTTTGCCCGTCTGGAGGTATGGGGATTGCAGGAGCTGCACGGCGCGCCGCCGGACATGCTCCCGGTCCTGCGCATTACCAGCTGCCGGTCTTCTTGTAGTCGTCCAGGGCAGCCTTGAACTGGCCCTCGATGTCCTTGTCCCAGTTGCCGGTGGCCACGATGCGCTGCATCAGCTCCTCGTGGTTCTGGTGCATGAAGGCATGCAGGCCGGCCTCGAAGGCCAGCACCTTGTCCACCGCCAGGTCGTCCAGGTAACCCTGCTCGGCGGCGTACACCGACACCGCAAGTTCGGCGATCGACAGCGGGGCGTACTGCTTCTGCTTCATCAGCTCCGTGACGCGCTGACCGCGATCGAGTTGCGCGCGCGTGGCCGGATCGAGGTCCGAGGCGAACTGCGCAAACGCCGCCAGTTCACGGAACTGGGCGAGCGAGAGCTTGATGCCGCCGGACAGCTTCTTGACGATCTTCGCCTGCGCCGAACCGCCGACGCGCGACACCGAGATGCCGGCGTTCACGGCCGGCCGGATGCCGGCGTTGAACAGGTCGGTCTCCAGGAAGATCTGGCCGTCGGTGATGGAAATCACGTTGGTCGGCACGAACGCGGAAACGTCGCCAGCTTGGGTCTCGATGATCGGCAGCGCGGTGAGCGAGCCGGTCTGGCCCTTGACCTCGCCATTGGTGAACTTCTCGACATAGGCCGCGGACACGCGCGACGCACGCTCCAGCAGGCGGCTGTGGAGGTAGAACACGTCGCCGGGATAGGCTTCGCGGCCTGGCGGGCGCTTCAGCAGCAGGGAAATCTGGCGGTAAGCGACGGCCTGCTTGGACAAGTCGTCGTAGACGATCAGCGCGTCCTGGCCGCGGTCGCGGAAATATTCGCCCATGGCGCAACCGGCGTACGGCGCGATGTACTGCAGCGCGGGCGATTCGGAGGCGGAGGCGACGACCACGATGGTGTTTGCCAGCGCGCCGTGCTCCTCGAGCTTGCGCACCACGTTCGCGATCGAAGAGCGCTTCTGGCCGATTGCCACGTAGACGCACTTGATGCCCGAATTCTTCTGGTTGATGATCGCGTCGATCGCCAGCGCGGTCTTGCCGGTCTGGCGGTCGCCGATGATCAGCTCGCGCTGGCCGCGGCCAATCGGGATCATGGAGTCGACCGACTTGTAGCCGGTCTGCATCGGCTGGTCGACCGACTGGCGCCAGACCACGCCCGGCGCGACCTTCTCCACCGGCGCGGTCAGCTTGGCCCCGAGCTCGCCCTTGCCGTCGATCGGGTTGCCCAGCGCGTCGACCACGCGGCCAAGCAGCTCCGGCCCGATCGGCACCTCGAGGATGCGGCCCGTGGTCTTGGCGGTATCGCCTTCGCGCAGATGCGTGTAGTCGCCGAGCACCACGGCGCCGACGGAGTCACGCTCCAGGTTCAGCGCCAGGGCAATCGCGTTGCCCGGCAGCTCGATCATCTCGCCCTGCATCGCGTCGGCCAGGCCATGGATGCGCACGATGCCGTCGGAAACGCTGATCAAGGTGCCTTCGTTGCGCGCCTCGGCACCGAGCTTGAACTGCTCGATGCGGTTCTTGATCAGTTCGCTGATCTCGGATGGATTCAAGGTGGTGCTGGACATGGTCGTCATCCCAAATTTTGGTAGCGAAATTCTGTTCTGCAGCGCGGCCCCGTCAGGCCGTTCTTGCGGTCGCGAAGCCGGTTTCGCGCTGACTCACTGTGCCAAGCCGGCCGACAGGCGCGCCAAGCGGCCGCGCGCGGAGCCGTCGATCACTTCGCTGCCGGTGTCGATCACGGCGCCGGCCAGGAGGCCCGGATCCACGTGCGACTCCAGCTCGATCTCGCGCTTGAAGCGGCGCTTCAGCGAGGCGCGGATCTGCTCGGCCTGCGCCTCGTCCAACGCCATCGCGCTGGTCACCCTGACCAGCAGTTGCGACTCGGACTCGCGCTTGTACGCCTCGTACAGCCGCGCTACTTCCGGCAGCACGGCCATGCGCCGCTGCTCGGCCACTTCGCCGAGGAACTGCGCAAACGGCGCATCCGCCGCCACGTCCGCCGGGAGATGCAGTGCCACCAGTTGCGCTGGCAGCACGCGCGGGTCGTTGCCCAGGGCGGCAATGCGCGGGTCGGCCGCGACGTCCGCGGCAAACGCCAGGGCCTTGGACCAAGCCTCCAGCGAGGCCGTGTCCCGCGCCACCTCGAAGGCTGCGCGCGCATAGGGTCGAGCCAGGGTTGCAGTCTCCATGGCCGGTCAGATCTCGGCGACCAGTTGATCCAGCAGTGCCTTGTGCACGGCCGGGTCGACCTCGCGCTGCAGGATCTTCGCGGCGCCCTGCACGGCCAGGCTGGCGACCTGGTCGCGCAACTGCTCGCGTGCGGTCTGCGTCATGCGCTCGAGGTTGGCTTGCGCCACGGCCTGCTGGCGGCCGACCTCCTGCTGCGCATCGGCGCGTGCCTTTTCCATCACCAGGTTGGCCTGCTGCTGGGCCTGGCCCAGGATGTCGTTCGCCTGCTGCCGGGCCTTGCGCACTTCGTCGGCCACCTGCGTGCCGGCCTGCTTCAATTCGACGCGCGCGCGTTCGGCGGCATCGAGGCCGTCGGCAATCTTCTTCTGGCGCTCGCTGATCGCATTCAGCAGCGGCGGCCAGATGAAGTGCATGCAAAACCAGATCAGCAATGCAAAGGCGATGACTTCGCCGATGAGCGTGGCATTGAGGTTCATGGATACGCTACCCGTGGTTCAGCAGGAATGGACACCAAGTCGATGTGGCCAGACGGCATCAGCCGCCAGCCGCAGTCCTGACCGCTTCCAGCAACGGGTTGCTGAAGGCGAAGAACAGGCCGATGGCCAGTGAAATCAGGAACGACGCGTCGATCAGGCCGACCAACAGGAACATGCGCGACTGCAGCACCGGCATCAGCTCCGGCTGGCGTCCCGCCGCCTCGAGGAATTTGGAACCCATCACGCCCATGCCGATACAGGCGCCGAGTGCGCCCAGACCGACCATGAGTCCCGCGCCGATGGCGGTAAATGCCTGGATGTTGCCGATGAGCTGTTGCAAAGTTTCCACGGGATTCTCCTGCAGGGGAAAACGGTTGATCGAAAAGTGAAATGTAGTCAGTGATGCTGCTGCGCCATGGCGATGTAGACCACGCTCAACACCATGAAGATGAACGCCTGGATGAGGATGATCAGCAGTTCGAAGATGCCCCAGGCCAGGTAACCTATGACACCCAGGCCGAACAACACGGCGCTGCCAGCGCCGATCATCCCGGCCAGCAGCATGAACACCAGCTCGCCGGCGTACATGTTGCCGAACAACCGCATGGCCAGGCTGACTGGCTTGCTGATCATCTCGATGAGGTTCATCAGCAGGTTCAGCGGTGCCAGCAACGGCCCGAAGGGTTCGGTGAAGATCTCCTTCATGTAGCCGCCGAAGCCCTTGGCCCGGAAACTGTAGAAGATGGTCAGCACGAAGATCGTGAGCGACATGGCAAACGTCGTCGTGATCTCGGCGGTCGGCACGGCGCGGAAGTGTTCCACGCCAGCCAGGCCCAGCGCGCGCGGGATCGCGTCGATCGGCAGCACGTCCATGAGGTTCATGAACAGCACCCAGAGGAAGACGGTCAAGGCCAGGGGGCCAAGCAGGCGCGAGTCGCCATGGAACACGTCTTTCACCTGGCCGTCGACGAACTCGACCACCAGTTCCACGAAGGCCTGCCCGCGCGAGGGCACGCCGGACGACGCCTTGCGGGCGAAGCTCCACAGCCAGAGGCTGATGAGCACGGCAAAAATCAGGGAAACCGCAAGCGTGTCCACCTGGAGGGTCCAGAAGCCCCCCGGGCCGATCTGGACGGTCAGGTTGCCGAGATGGTGGGTGATGTACTCGGAGAGCCCCACGGGCGCTTCGGTGCTCATGCCTGTTCCTTGAATCGCAGTGCGAACAAATTAACCGCCATGGCCGCTCCCATGCCCGCCAGTACCGCCAGGGCGGGCATCCGCCAAAGCGCCAGCAACACATACAAGCCCACGATGAAAACCATCCACTTCAACATCATGCCGACCAGCAGATCGACCAACGCCATGCCTGCGCCAATCCGTTGCCGGCCGGCAAACAAGCGCAGGCCCAGCACTGCCGTTCCCAGCACGACCAGCGTCCCGCCCAGCGCCGCCGCCGATGCCGCGCGCACGTCCTGCAACAGGAACAGCGCGGCGGTCACCAGAACCAGTGCCAGCTGCCATGCCAGCACACGCGTCGCCAAGCGGCGACTTGCAGCAATGGAGTTGATCATCTGGACTCATCCGCCAACCGGACCGGCCTGGACGCATGCATCATCGAAACCAAACTGGAAACCGCGCCACAAAGCCTTTGAAGTTTAACAGGCCACGTTTGTTTCCACAAACGAGCGAGGTCGTCGCGGCGCCTCCCCGCGACCACGCGCCGGCTGCCTGAAATGGCCGTACGACGGGCTCGCGAAGGTGCGCGGCGGTTGCGCAGGCGGGCATGAAAAAGCCGGACCTGAGTCCGGCTTTTCCGTGCGGCAAAACGACGCGCCGCTTGCAGCTATAGCCCGCTTACTTGGAAGCCTTCTTGGCAGCGGCAACCGGGGCGGCGACCGCATCGTTGGCGGCCTGGCGCTGCTCCTGCAGCAGGGCGTTCAGCGACTCGGCGGTCTTCTGCGTGATCGCCAGGATTTCCTGCGACAGGGCGACCGAACGCTCGGCGCTCTCGCGGCTCAGGGCGGCGCCCTTTTCCCACAGGCTGCGCAGGCCATCGGCATCGCGGGTGTCCATGGCTTCGGCCACGAAATCGGCGGAATCCTGGCTCTGCGCCTCGAGCGCCTTGAGCTGCTTGCCGGCGACGGCTTCCAGGCTCTTCAGCGCCAAGGACTGGGCCTTGAACGCGTTGTCGGTGAGCTGCTTGGTGAAGCTGAACAACTGGTTGTTGAGTTGCTGGGTCATGGTGGTGTCCTCACGGGGGTGGGTTGTTGAGGCACACTGTAGCAAAGGATTTTGTGCAATGCAACATATTTGGCTGATCGCCACCCTCTATTTATATAAAATTCATTGTTGCCAATGGATTACGCGGCCGCCAGCTCTCGTTGCGCCGCCGCAAAAAGCCGGCCATCAAGCCGACTGGTCCCCACGGGGACCGCGGTAGCGGCAGCCCGAGTTACAGGTTTCGCGCACCACGACCTCGGACAGCAGCGGCAGGCTCGGTTGCAGCCTGTCCCACAGCCAGATGGCGATGCGCTCGCTGGTGGGATTGTCCAGGCCCTCGACCTCGTTGAGATAGTGGTGATCGAGCAGTTCGTGCAGGGGCCGGAACGCCTGCTTGATGTCGGCAAAGTCGAGCACCCAGCCGCTGTCGGCCCCGAGCGGGCCGGTGACGTGGATCTCCACCACGAAGGAGTGACCGTGCAGGCGCGCGCACTTGTGGCCGGCCGGCACGTGGGGCAGGCGGTGTGCCGCCTCGAAGCTGAAGGTCTTGAAGATTTCCATGCGGGGCATGGTACAGCCGGGCCGATCGACGACGCCGTGGGTCGACCGCTTTAGTCGGCTACCTGGGGCGGCAAGGCCCCGGGCAGTGCCTGCCGGGCAAAGCCCGGCAGGTCGATGTTGGATCCGCACACGATCACTGCCACCCGCTGACCCTCGAGGCGTTCGCGCAGTGGGCCGCACAGCGCAGCCGTGGCAGCGGCGGCGGCCGGTTCGACGACGAGCTTCATGTCGGCAAACAGCAGGCCCATGGCTTGTTGCATGGCCACGTCGGGAATGGTGACGATGTCATCGACGTAGCGCCGCGCCAGGCCATAGGTGTAAGGCAGCGCATAGGGCGCGGCCAGGCTGTCGGCAATGGTGTCGACGCGCTCCAGCCGCTGCGGCGAGCCGGCGCGGAAACTCCGGCTCATGCTGTCGGCGCCCACCGGCTCGACGCCGTACACCTTGCATTGCGGCTGCATCTGCTTCACCGCGCACGCGATGCCGGCTATCAGCCCGCCGCCGCCAATGGGCACGATCACCGCATCCAGGTCCTGCACCTGCCGCGCCAGCTCGTAGCCCACCGTGGCGGTACCGAGCACGGTCAATTCGCCTTCGAACGGATGCACGAACGTGCGGCCTTCTTCCTTGCGGATGCGCTCGACCTCCTCGAACGCGGCATACACATCGTCCATCAGGACGACCTCGGCGCCATAGGCACGACACGCGGCAACCCGCGCCGGATTGGCCGTCTTCGGCATCACCACCTTGGCACTGGTGCCGACGGTCCGCGCGGCGAATGCGGTGGCAATGGCATGGTTGCCGGCGCTCACCGCGGTTACCCCACGGCTCCTCGCCTCCTCGTCCAGCGCCAGCGTGTTCAGCAGCGCGCCGCGGGCCTTGAACGTCCCGGTGTACTGGAACAATTCGAGTTTCAGCAGGACCTGGGTACGCAGCCCCGCAGCCGCGGCAATTGAATCGCCGCGCCATGCCCACACCGGGGTTTCGCGGATGCGCTCGCCGAGGCGCTGACGGGCCTGGCCAATGTCCCCGGGCGCAGGTGCCTTGTCGGATGCTGCATTCATGCCTGACCCGCCTCCGCCGCTGACCATGTCCCGCCATCGTATCGCGATCATGCGGCGCGGAGTGGCGGCTTCGTGGCTGCGGCCGCAGACGTGTGACCATGGGCACACGCGTGCTTCACTTGGGTGCGCGCACACTTGGTGTCTGGCCGCTGGCCCCGGACAACGGTGGCAAGATGCATGCTCGGGGCGACCCCGACGCCGACCGTCGACGCGCCATCTCCCTTCCCTGGCATGGAGCACCCAACCCTCATGGCTACGCCCCGTTCGGATGCGTTGGTTTTCTTTGGCGCCACCGGCGACCTTGCCTACAAGAAGATTTTCCCGGCACTGCAGGCGCTGACCCAACACGGCGAACTGGACATCCCGATCATCGGCGTGGCGCATTCGGGCTGGAGCGTCGCAAAGCTGCGCCAACGCGCCCACGAAAGCCTGGTGCAAGCCGCCAAGGACAGCGGCGGGACTGTCGACGAGGAGGCCTTTGCCAAACTGGCTGGCCGCCTGGACTATGTCGACGGCGACTACAACGACCCGGCCACTTTCACCAAGCTGCGCCAGGTGCTGGGTGAGGCCAAGCGGCCACTGCACTACCTGGCCATCCCACCCAGCTTCTTCTCCACCGTGGTGACGAACCTCAAGCAGGCCAATTGCGCGGCCGAAGCGCGTGTGGTGGTGGAGAAGCCGTTTGCCCGTGACCTGGCTTCGGCCCGGCAACTCAACCGCACCCTGCACGAGGTGTTTCCCGAATCCTCGATCTTCCGCATCGACCATTACCTGGGCAAGGAGCCGGTGCAGAACCTCCTGTACTTCCGCTTCGCCAATACCGTCCTCGAGCCGGTGTGGAACAACCGCTACGTGGACAGCGTGCAGATCACCATGGCCGAGAGTTTCGGCGTGGCCGGCCGCGGCGCGTTCTACGACAGCGTGGGCGCGATCCGCGACGTGCTGCAGAACCACCTGCTGCAGGTCACCTCGCTGCTGGCCATGGACGCACCGGTGGGCAGCGACCCGGCCTCGCTGCGCGCGGAAAAGCTGCGCCTGTTCCGTGCCATGCGTCCGCTCAATCCGCGCGACGTGGTGCGCGGGCAATTCAAGGGTTACCGCGAGGTCGCCGGCGTGGCCGCCGATTCGGACGTGGAAACCTTCGTGGCCCTGGCA
Source organism: Rhodanobacter sp. (assembly GCA_035571995.1). Taxonomy (GTDB): domain Bacteria; phylum Pseudomonadota; class Gammaproteobacteria; order Xanthomonadales; family Rhodanobacteraceae; genus Rhodanobacter. The sequence goes on along the minus strand of DATNBK010000323.1, from coordinate 11,161 downwards.
CTGCATATCGACACCTGGCGCTGGGCCGGCGTGCCGTTCTACATCCGCGCGGGCAAGCACCTGCCTATCACCACCACGGAGGTCGTGGTGGACATGAAGCCACCCCCGCTGTCGATCTTCGACCCGATCACCCCGCCCTTGTCGAACTACTTCCGCTTCCGCCTCAGCCCCGACGTGGTCATTGCCGAAGGCATGCGCGTCAAGCGCGCGGGCGAGACGATGCAGGGCGAGCCGGTGGAGCTGATCGCGCGGCATCGTCCGGGGCCGGTCAAATCGCCGTACGAACGCCTGCTGGGCGACGCCTTGCGCGGTGACAACGGCCTGTTCACCAGCGACGAGAGCGTGGAAGCGGCGTGGGCCGTCGTGGACCCTGCCCTGAAACACGTGCACGAGGTGGAACTCTACGAGCCGGGCAGTTGGGGTCCGGCCACGGCACAACACATCGTCAGCAGTGCCGAGGGCTGGCACGACCCGGCTGCCGAGGCCACCAAGCCATGCTGAGCCGCGACACGCCGGGCCAGCGCTGCGTGTTCCTGGTGGACGTCGACAACACCTTGTTCGACAACGACCGTTTCGCCGCCGATCTCGGGGCGTGCCTGCAGGACGAGTTGGGCGCCGGCGGCCGCGACCGCTACTGGCAGATCTATGAAGCACTGCGCGACGAAGTGGGCTACGCCGATTACTTCGGCGCACTGCAGCGCCTGCGCATTGAGCTGGAAGCCGAGCCGGCAATCCTGCAACTGGGCGAATGGATACTCGCCTATGACTACGCCGGCAACCTGTATCCGCAGGCGCTGGAAGCCGTCGCGCATCTCCAGGCGCTGGGCACCACGGCCATCCTGTCTGACGGCGACGCCGTCCTGCAGCCACACAAGATCCGGCGCAGCGGGCTCTGGGAAGCGCTGCACGGCGAGGTGATGGTCTTCGTGCACAAGCAGGACATGCTGGCCGCGGTACAGGCGCGCTATCCCGCCAGCCATTATGTAATGGTCGACGACAAGGCGCAGGTGCTGGCGCAGATGAAGCAGCGCATGGGCGCACGCTTGACCACGGTGTTCGTGCGCCAGGGCCACTACGCGCAGCAAGCCGGGCCGGACATCAAGCCCGCGCCGGACCTCCAGGTGGAGCGCATCGGCGACATCCGTGGTTTTGCACCCGACGACTTCGGGCGCGCGGCAGCGGCCGTGCCGCTGGCCGACATTTGACCGCAGCGTCCGCACGCTGCAAGGAGACACACCCATGCAAGCCACCCAAGCACTCCACCAGATGGGCCAGAGCCTGTGGCTGGACAACATCACGCGCAGCCTGCTGGATGACGGCACGCTCGCGCGCTACATCGCCGAAAACTCGATCACCGGCCTGACGTCCAACCCCAGCATCTTCGACAAGGCCATCGGCAGCGGCAACGCCTACGACGCCGGCATCGAGGAGGGGCTGCGGCGCGGCCTGTCCGGCGAGGCACTCTTCATCGACCTGGCGCTGGACGACTTGCGTCGCGCCGCCAAGCTGTTCGAGCCGGCCTTTGCCGCCAGCGGACACATGGACGGCTGGGTATCGATGGAGGTCTCGCCGCTGCTGGCTGGCGACACCGCGGGCAGCATTGCCGCGGCGCGGCGCATCCACAACCAGGCGGACTGCGCGAACCTGTTCGTCAAGATTCCCGGCACGCGCGCAGGCGTACCGGCGATCGAGGAGAGCATCTTCGCCGGCGTGCCGATCAACGTCACCCTGCTGTTTTCCGCTGCGCAATACCAGGCCGTGGCCGAGGCCTACATGCGTGGCATCGAGCGGCGCCTCAAGGTCGGGCTGGACCCGCGCGTGCACTCCGTGGCCTCGCTGTTCGTCAGCCGCTGGGACGTGGCCGCCAACCCGCAGCTGCCGGAGGAACTGCACAACCAGCTCGGCATCGCCGTGGCCCGACAGACCTACCGCGCCTACCGGGAGCTGCTGGCTTCCCCGCGCTGGAAAAAGCTGGCAGCCGCGGGTGCCCCGGTGCAACGCGTGCTGTGGGCCAGCACCGGCACCAAGGACCCGGCCGCCCCGGACACCATGTACATCGATGCCCTGGCGGCGCCGGATACGATCAACACCATCCCGGACAAGACCCTGCTCGCGTTCGCCGACCACGGCAAGGTCGACAACGCCATGCCCGCGGACGGCGGCGATGCGGACGCGATGGTGGCCAAGGTCGCCGCGGCCGGCGTGGACATCGACGCGCTCGCCGAGAAGCTGCAACGCGACGGTGCCGCTGCCTTTGTCAAGTCCTGGAAGGAACTGCTGCAGCGCCTCGTTGACAAGACCGGCACGCTCGATTCCAGCGCGCCCGGCAGGAAAACATCGTGAGCACAGCCGGACTCACCGCGCGGCCGCAATGGCAGGCACTGCAAGAGCATGCCGCGCAGATGGGCGGCAGGCACCTGCGCCAGCTCTTTGCCGACGATCCGCAGCGCGCTGGCCGCTACACCGCCGAGGCCGCCGGCCTGTACCTGGACTATGCCAAGCAGCGCATCGACACCGAGACCATCGGCCTGCTCGACGCGCTGGCGCAAGCCTGCGGCCTGCCGCAGCGGATTGCGGCGATGTTCCGCGGCGACGCCATCAACACCAGCGAGGACCGGCCGGCGCTGCACGTGGCCCTGCGCGCGCCCAAGGGCGAGAAAGTCCTGGTGCGCGGGCATGACGTGGTGCCCGAGGTGCATGCCGTCCTGGACCGCATGGCCGCGTTCAGCGCGGGCGTGCGCAGCGGCGAGCGGCGCGGGCATACCGGCAAGCGCCTGCGCAACGTCATCAGCATCGGCATTGGCGGCTCCGACCTCGGCCCGGTGATGGCCTACGAGGCGCTGCGTGCCTACAGCGACAGGACCATGACCTTCCGCTTCGTCTCCAACGTCGACGGCACGGATTTCAGCGAGGCCACGCGCGACCTCGACCCCGCCGAAACCCTGTTCATCATCTGCTCCAAGACCTTCACCACGCTGGAAACCTTGACCAACGCCCATGCCGCGCGGCGCTGGTGCCTGGCTGCGCTGGGCGACGAGCAGGCCGTGGCGAAGCACTTCGTGGCGGTCTCGACGAACGCGGACGAAGTGGCGAAGTTCGGCATCGCCACCGACAACATGTTCAGCTTCTGGGACTGGGTGGGCGGCCGCTACTCGATGGACTCGGCGATCGGCCTGTCCACCATGCTGGCGATTGGCGCGGCGCATTTCGAGGAGATGTTGGCCGGCTTCCACGCCATGGACGAACATTTCCGCAGCACGCCGCTGCCACGCAACCTGCCGGCCCTGATGGGCATGCTGGCGGTGTGGAACAGCAATTTCCTGGGTGCGACGACCGTGGCGGTGCTGCCCTACGAGCAATACCTGAAGCGCTTTCCCGCCTACCTGCAGCAATTGACCATGGAGAGCAACGGCAAGCACGTCACCCTGGAAGGCGCGCCGGTCGACTACTCCACCGGGCCGATCTACTGGGGCGAGCCGGGCACGAACGGGCAGCACTCGTTCTACCAGCTTTTGCACCAGGGCACGCGCCTGGTGCCCTGCGACTTCATCGGCTTTGCCCAGACCCTGAATCCCGTGCCCGTGCACCAGGTCGGCGGCGGCGACCAGCACGACCTGCTGCTTGCGAACCTGATCGCGCAGGGCGAGGCGCTGGCCTTTGGCAAGACCGCGGCGCAGGTGCGCGCCGAAGGCGTCGCCGAGGCCTTGGTGCCGCATCGCACGTTCGAGGGCAACCGGCCCAGCACGACCATCCTCGCCCAGCGGCTCACACCGTATGCGCTCGGCACCCTGGTGGCGCTGTACGAGCACAGCGTGTTCGTGCAGGGCGTGATCTGGGGCATCGACTCCTTCGACCAGTGGGGCGTGGAGCTCGGCAAGCAGTTGGCCAAGACCACGATTGCCGAGCTCACCGCTGCCGAACTTCCGGCCCTGCACCACGACGGCTCCACGAACGCGTTGATCCGGCGCTATCGCGCCCTGCGCGACGGCGCCCCACCCACACCCGCAGCAACGGCCAGTGAAAAGCCATGAGCCAACAGATCAGTCCCCTCGCGGGCAAGCCCGCGCCCAAATCCATCCTGGTCGACGTATCCGCGCTGCTCGCGGCATACGGCGACCTCGTGCCCGACCCGTCCGAACCAACGCAGCGCGTGGCGTTCGGCACGTCGGGCCACCGCGGCAGTTCCTTCACGCGCAGCTTCAACGCCGCGCACATCCTGGCCATCAGCCAGGCGATCTGCGAATACCGCAAGAGCCGGGGTATCGACGGACCGCTCTTCATCGGCGCCGACACCCACGCGCTGTCCGCACCGGCGTTCGAGAATGCCTTGGAGGTGCTGGCGGCAAACGGCGTGGAAACCATGATTTCCCGTGGCGGTGAATTCACCCCGACGCCAGCGGTGTCGCATGCGATCCTGGTCTACAACCGCGGCCGGAGCAGCGGGCTCGCCGACGGCATCGTCATCACCCCCTCGCACAACCCGCCGGACAACGGTGGATTCAAGTACAACCCGACCAACGGTGGCCCGGCGGACACCGAGGTCACGGGCTGGATCCAGAAGCGTGCAAACGCGCTGCTGGAGGCAAAGCTCGCCGGCGTCAAGCGCATGCCCTACGCGCAGGCGCGCCAGGCCGCCAGCACGCACGAACACGACTACCTCGACGCCTACGTCACCGATCTCGCCAAGGTCGTCGACTTCGACGCGATCCGCGCGTCCGGCGTGCACCTGGGCGTCGATCCGCTGGGTGGCGCCGGGGTGCACTACTGGGCACCCATCGCCGAACGCTACGGGCTCGACCTGACCGTGGTCAGCGATGTGGTCGACCCGCAATTCGCGTTCATGAGCGTGGACTGGGACGGCAAGATCCGCATGGACCCGTCCTCGCGCTATGCCATGCAGCGCCTGATTGGCCTCAAGGACAAATACGACATCGCCTTCGCCTGCGACACCGACCACGACCGCCACGGCGTGGTCACGCGCAGCAGCGGCCTGATGGAGCCGAACCATTACCTGTCGGTGCTGGTGGACTATCTCTACCGCCACCGGCCGCAGTGGAGCGCGCAGGCCGCGGTGGGCAAGACCCTGGTCAGCACCGCGCTGATCGACCGCGTGGCCAAGCGCCTCGGGCGGCAGTTGTACGAGGTGCCCGTCGGCTTCAAGTGGTTCTCGGCCGGCCTGTTCGACGGCTCGCTCGGCTTCGGCTGCGAGGAAAGCGCCGGCGCTTCGCTGCTGCGCCGCGACGGCACGGTATGGACCACCGACAAGGACGGCCTGGTGCCGGCCCTGCTCTCGGCCGAAATCACCGCGCGCATCGGCAAGGATCCCGGCGAGCTGTACGCGCAGTTGACTGGCGAACTCGGCAAGCCATTCACCGACCGCGTGGAGGCAGCGGCGACCCCGGAGCAAAAGGCCAAGCTGGCCAAGCTTTCGCCCGGACAGGTGACGGACGCGAAACTGGCCGGCGAGAAGATCGAGCAGGTCCTGGACAAGGCCCCCGGCAACGGCGCGGCGATTGGCGGCATCAAGGTCGTGGCCGCCAGCGGCTGGTTCGCGGCGCGCCCCTCGGGTACCGAGGCGATCTACAAGATCTACGCCGAAAGCTTCAAGAGCGAGAGCCACCTGCAGAGCCTGCTCGAGGAAGCGCAAACCATCGTGGACGCCGCGCTCGCCTGAATCGCGGGAGCCCGCTGGCGGTGATGCTCCCGATCCGGCACGTGGGACACCGCCCGCCAGCGCTCCCACGGGGATGCCCACACCTCCGTCGCGTGCCGGCACCTACAATAGGCGGATCGCCCTTATCGCACCCTACCCGGAGAAACCGATGTCCAACGGCCTCGACCAGCAATGTGTGAATACGCTCCGCTTCCTGTCGGTGGACATGGTGCAACGGGCAAACAGCGGGCATCCGGGCCTGCCGCTGGACGCGGCGCCGATGGCCTACGCGCTGTGGACGCGGCACATGAAGTACAACCCGAAGGATCCGCACTGGGTCGACCGCGACCGCTTCGTGCTCTCCGCCGGGCACGGCTCGGCCCTCCTCTACAGCCTGCTGTTCGCCACCGGCTACGACGTGTCGCTGGATGACATCAAGCATTTCCGCCAATGGGGCAGCAAGACCGCGGGCCATCCGGAATACGGCCACACGCCAGGCGTCGAGGTCACGACCGGACCGCTGGGACAAGGCCTGGCCAACTCCGTCGGCATGGCCATTGGCGAGGCCAACCTGGCCGCGCGCTACAACCGCGACGGGCACACCGTGATCGACCACCACACCTGGGCCATCGTCAGCGACGGCGACTTGATGGAAGGCGTGGCCTCCGAGGCCGCATCGCTGGCCGGGCACCTGCAGCTCGGCAAGCTCATCTGCCTGTACGACGACAACGAGGTGACCCTGGCCGCCGGCGCCGACATCACGTTCTCCGAAGACCGCGGCAAGCGCTTCGCCGCCTACGGCTGGCAGACCATCCGCGTCGAGGACGGCAACGACCTGGACGCGCTCAACGCCGCGCTGGACGAGGCGCGTGCCGATACCGCGCGGCCATCGCTGATCCTGGTGCGTACGCATATCGGCTATGGCTCGCCCAAGCAGGACAGTTACAAGTCCCACGGCTCGCCGCTTGGGGTCGAAGACGTGAAGCTGACCAAGCAGAAGCTGGGCTGGCCGCTGGAGCCGGATTTCTTCGTGCCGGAAGATGCACTCGCGCACTTCCGCGAGGCGGTGCAGCGCGGACAGCAGGCCCAGTCCGCCTGGTCCACGGGAATGGACGCCTATGCGGCTGCATACCCTGACCTCGCCCAGGAATTGCGCGCGCGCCTGAAAGGCGAACTGCCGGCTGGCTGGGATGCGGACATCCCGGTTTTCCCCGCGGACGAGAAGGGCCTTTCCACCCGCGTCGCCGGCGGCAAGGTGATGAACGCGTTCGCGAAAAAACTGCCAGCCTTGATTGGCGGCTCGGCCGACCTCGACCCGTCCACGTTCACCGCATTGAAAGGGCTGGGCGACTTCAACCCGCCGCTGCAGCCTGGCATGGACAAGGAGGGATCGGACGGCGGCGGCTGGAGCTACGCCGGCCGCAACCTGCACTTCGGAGTACGCGAGCACGCCATGGGCGCGATCGTCAACGGCCTGGCGGTGCATGGCGGTTTCCTGCCGTACGGTGCCACGTTCCTGATCTTCTCCGACTACATGCGCCCGGCGATCCGCCTGGCGGCATTGATGGGCCTGCACATCGTGCACGTCTTCACCCACGACAGCATCGCGCTTGGCGAAGACGGCCCCACCCACCAGCCAATCGAACAGTTGGCGAGCCTGCGGGCGATCCCCAACCTGACCGTGATCCGCCCCGCCGATGCCAACGAAACCGCCGAAGCCTGGAAGGTGGCGGTGCATTCCAAGGGTCGGCCCGTGCTGCTGTCGCTGAGCCGGCAAAACCTGCCGACCATCGACCGCCAGCACTACGCGAGCGCAGCCGGCCTGCAGCAGGGCGCCTATGTGCTCGATCCAGGACAGGGCAAGGATCCCGAGCTGATCCTGATCGGCACCGGCTCCGAAGTGGGACTGATCCTGGCCGCGGCGGAACAACTGCGGCAAGACAAGGTGGCCGTGCGCTGTGTGTCGATGCCGAGCTGGGAACTCTTCGACGCGCAACCCCAGGCCTACCGCGACAGCGTGCTGCCGCCCGCGGTCGGCGCCCGCCTGGTGGTGGAGGCCGGCATTGCCCAAGGCTGGGAGCGGTACTACGGACCGCGGGGCGGCATGCTCTCCATCGAGCATTTCGGTGCCTCGGCACCCAGCGACGTGTTGCTGCGCGAGTTCGGCTTCACCGTCGAAAACGTGGTGCAAAAGGCGCTGGCCTTGCTGAAACGCTGAACAGGCCCAACAAGCAGGGAGAGTGCGGGTGGGTAGGTGAGTAGCGAGGGGAAGTGCCGGGCCGCCGACGCATCCCCTCGCTCCTTGCCTATTCCTCTCTTGCCTCGCATCCCGTTTAGCTTCATTTCATGTACTGGCTATATCTATACCGTCTAGTATGGTATTGTACGGCGCGCGACAATTTCGCCCAGGGCTGCCCCTTGCATATCAACCTGCTCCAAAGACGCTCCGCCGCTTACTGCTGCAGCGCGACCCTGCTCGCAAGCGTGTTGGCGCTCGCCGGCTGTGCAGTCGGCCCCGATTACCGGCGCCCACCAGCGCCTGGCGTCGACCGCTATACGGCGCAGCCGTTGCCGACCACGACCGGGGCCAGCAGCGATGGCGCCAGCGACGCACAACGTTTCCAGCAAGGCCACGACGTACCGGCCCGGTGGTGGACACAATTTGGAAACCCCGAATTGATCCGCCGGGTCGACCGTGCCCTGGCCCATAGCCCAAGCATCGCGTCGGCGCAGGCAGCTTTGCGCCAAGCCGAGGAGAATGCCCGTGCCGCTGGTGGCGCACAGTGGCCCGCCCTCGACGCTGCGGCCGGCGCCACCCGGCAAAAGCAATCGGCGGCATCGTTTGGGGGCGCATTCAAGTTCCCGCCCTTGACCGTCTACAACGCCTCGGTCAGCGTCGGCTACGGTCTCGACCTGTTTGGCGGTACGCGCCGCGCAATCGAGGGCCAGGAAGCGCTGGCCGACGTGCAGCGCGCCCGGACCGATGCCACTTATCTCACGCTGGCCGCGAACGTGGTCACCGCCTCGTTGCAGGAGGCCTCGCTGCGCGAACAGGTGCGGGCGACCGAGGACATCATCGCGGCCCAGCGCCAGAGCCTGCAGATTGCCGAGGGGCAACAACGGATTGGCGCCAAGTCGCTGTCCGACACCCTGGCGGTGCGCACCCAGTTGGCCAGCACCGAAGCCAGCTTGCCGCCGCTGCGCGCCCAACTGGCCGCCACCCGCAACCAACTCGCGACCTACCTTGGCACCACGCCGACACAACTCCAACTGGCCCCGCTCGAACTGGATGCGGTCAAGCTGCCGACCGACATCCCGGTCAGCCTGCCCTCGCGCCTGGTCGAACAGCGCCCGGACATCCGCGCCGCTTCGGCCCAACTGCACGCGGCCACGGCCCAGGTCGGCGTGGCCACCGCTGCCATGCTGCCGCAGATCACGCTGTCCGCCAGCGGCGGTTCGCAAGCCCTCGATGCCGGCCAACTGTTTGCCGCCGGCACGCGTTCGTGGTCGTTGGGGCTTGGCCTGACCCAGCCGTTGTTCCACGGCGGCGAGCTGCGGCACAAGAAGCGCGCGGCCCAGGCCGGCTTGGACCAAGCCGCCGCGGACTGGCAACAAACCGTCCTGGTGGCGTTCCAGAACGTGGCGGATGCGCTGCAAGCCTTGCAGTTCGACGCGCAAAGCCTGGCTGCGCAGACCGTCGCCGAGGGCGCCGCGGCGCAACAGCTCGACCTGACCCGCAACCAGTTCAAGCTTGGCGCCACCGGCTATCTCGAGCTGCTGCAGGCCGAACGCAGCCATCAGCAGGCACGCCTGGGCCTGATCCAGGCGCGCACCGCACGCCTGGCCGATACCGCGGCGCTGTACACCGCGCTTGGCGGCGGCTGGCAGGCCACCGGCGACATGGCCAACCAACAGCCCTAGGGTTTCCGCGCTCCTCCCCGATTGCCCATCCGACCATCCGCACCAAACACAGGAGTACCGCGCATGTCCACGCGCGCTGAACACAAACCCAGTACCAGGAAACGCATGCTGTGGATGATCGTCGGCGTGCTGCTGCTGATTGCCCTGATTGCCGGCATCAAGGTGCTGCTGGTGATGCGCATGTTGCACAACATGCCCAAGCCGACGCCGGCGACGGTGAGCACCGTCACGGCCAGCGAACAGGCCTGGCAGCCGGCCTTGCAATCGGTGGGTTCGCTGCGCGCCGCCAATGGCGCCGACCTGGCCATGGACGTGGCAGGCGTCGTCGACATAGTCAACCTGAAGTCCGGCCAGGACGTCAAGAAAGGCCAGTTGCTGCTGCAACTGCGGGACAGCGACGACGTTGCCGGGCTGCAGCAACTCGAGGCGGCGGCACAACTGTCCAAGCTCACGTTTGATCGCGCGCGCAAGCAACTGGCGGCGCAGGCGATCAGCCAGGCCGACTACGACACGGCCGCGGCCGATTACAAGGCCAAGCAGGCCGCCGTCGCACAGCAGCGCGCGCTGGTCGCCAAGAAACAACTGCGCGCACCCTTCACCGGGCGCGCCGGCATCATCACCGTGAGCCCAGGCGACTATCTGAGCGCCGGCACCGCGGTGGCGACGCTGCAGCAGCTCGACCCCCTGTTCGTGGATTTCAATGTGCCGCAACGGGAACTGGGACGCCTGCGCGTCGGCCAGAACGTGGACCTGACGCTGGACGCCTATGCCGGTCGCAGCTTCGCCGGCCAGGTCAGCGCCATCAATCCGCGGGTCGACGCGGACAGCCGCAACGTACAGGTCGAGGCGCATATCCCCAACCACGACCAGACCCTGACCCCTGGCATGTTTGCCAAGGTCAGCGTGGAAGTGGGCGAGCAGCAGCCGCGGCTGACCCTGCCGCAGGCTGCGATCGTCTACAACCCCTACGGCGACACGGTCTACGTGGTGCAACCGTCCAAGGGCAAGGATGAACAAGGCAAGGCGCTGCCCGCCACCGTGCAGCAGACCTTCGTCACCCTTGGCGATACACGTGGCGACCAGGTGGCGATCCTCAAGGGTGTCGAGCCAGGCACGGTGGTGGTGACCAGCGGCCAGATCAAGCTGAAGAACGGTGCGCCCATCGTCATCGACAACAGCGTGCGGCCGGCCGACAGCGCGCACCCCACGCCGCAGGAACAGTGAGTTGAGCGCATGAAATTCACCGACCTGTTCATCAACAAGCCGGTGCTGGCGATCGTCGTCAGCGCCCTGATCCTGGTGCTGGGCGTGCGCGCCGTCACCAGCCTCAGCGTGCGCCAGTATCCGCAGACCGAGAACGCCACGGTCACCGTCAGCACCGCCTATTACGGCGCCGACGCGCAGACCATGGCCGGGTTCATCACCCAGCCGCTGGAGCAGGCGATCTCGCAAGCCCAGGGCATCGACTACCTGTCTTCCAGCAGCGTCTCCGGCATCTCCACGATCACCGCGACGCTGCGCCTGAACTACGACGCCAATCGCGCGCTCACCGAGATCACCACCCAGGTCAACTCGGTCAAGAACCAG
>DATNBK010000322.1:0-2002 GCA_035571995.1 Rhodanobacter sp. | reverse complement strand
CGCACGTCACTGCTGTAGGGGTTGATGTGCTCGACCAGGTTGGCGTGGTTGACCACGCCGCCGCGGGTCCACAGGTAAGTGGTGATCGAGGCGGCAAAGCTGCCGCCAAGCGAGCGCAGGAAGGTCGCCGTGCCCGAGCCGTCGGCCACCTCGCGCCCGGACAGGTCGGACAGCAGGATGGTCAGGATCGGCATGAAGAACAGGGCCACGCCGAGGCCTTGTATCAGTTGCGCGATCGCCACGTGGTAGAAATCCACCTCGGTGGTGAACACCGCGCGCATGAAACAGGTCAGGCCCATCACCACGAAGGCAAACGATGCTAGCCAGCGCAGGTCGACGCGTGGCCCGTACTTGCCGACCCAGAACGTCAGCAGCACCGGGATGATGCCAATGGGCGCGGTGGCGAGGCCCGCCCATACCGGCGTGTAGTTCACCGTGTTCTGCAGCCACAACGGGACCAGCAGGCCGATGGAGAAAAACACCGCGTAGGCCAGCACCAGGATCAACGTGCCGGCGGCGAAATTGCGATGCCGGAACAGGCGCAGGTTGACGATCGGTTCGCGGTCGGTGAGCTCCCAGATCAGGAAGACGGCCAGAGAAATCGTGGCCACGACAGCCAGCACGACGATGGTGTTGGAGTGGAACCAGTCGAGCTGGTTGCCCTTGTCCAGCATGATCTGCAGCGAGCCGACGCCGAGGATCAGGGTGACCAGACCCACCCAGTCGATGCGCGGCTTGTCGATCTCCTCGGGCCGGCCGCGCAATTGCCCGGCAACCACCATGGCGGCGAAGATGCCGATCGGCACATTGATGAAGAAGATCCATTCCCAGGAATAATTCCCGGTGATCCAACCACCCAGCACCGGGCCGGCAATCGGCGCCACCACGGTGACCATGCCCAGGATCGCAAGCGCCATGCCGCGCTTGGCCGCCGGATAAATCGATACCAGGAGGCTCTGGGTCAAGGGATACATCGGGCCGGCCATCGCGCCCTGCACGGCGCGGAAAAACACCAGCATGCCGAGGCTCTCGGACAGGCCGCAGAGCAGCGAGCACAGGGTGAACATCGCCGTGGCCCAGACGAAGGTCTTCACCTCGCCAAAGGTGCGCGCCAGGAAACCGGTCAGCGGCAGCGCAATCGCGTTGGCGACGGTGAACGAGGTGATGACCCACACCGACTGGTCCTGGCTGGCGCCCAGGTTGCCGGCAATCGTCGGCAGCGAGACGTTGGCGATGGTGAGGTCCAGCACCTGCATGAACGTGGCCAGCGACAAGCCGAGCGTCGCCATCGGCAGGCTGGCGGGGCGGAAGGAACCAACGGTGGGCTTGGCGACGGCGTTCATGGCTCATGCCGTGGATGGCCGCCCGCCTGCGCCGGCACAGCGGGCGCGTCGCGGTAGACGTCGTACTCCATGAGGTCCGTGCCCTGGATCACCGGGCCGGAAAACCAGCGCCTGACCCCGGCCGTATACGGCGTCGAGTCGGTTTCCGCGTCGAGGCCGGGCACGATGTGGTACAGGATCACCGCCTTCACCCCCGCCTGGGCGGCGAGCTTGCCCACTTCCCCGGGCGTGAGGTGCTCGCGCTGCATGTGCAGGAGCGTGGCGCCGCCCAACGGATGGTGGTACTGGCTGAGCCACTGGCCCTTCAGCAGCTCCACGTCGAGCACCTCGCTGACCAGCACGTCCGCGCCCTGCGCCAGCCTGGCCACCGCCGGCGAAGGCCCGGTGTCACCGGTGAACACCACCGAGCCATTCGGCGTGTCGAAGCGGTAGGAGTAGGACTTGTCGCCCATGCGCTCGGCAAGCTGCCCGGACTGGAAATGGAAGTGGGTGTTCTCCACCGCCGTGACCTTCACCGTGCCATCGTCGTAGAACACGCCATCCCGGGTCAGGTCGTGGCCGATGAACATGCCGGCTGCCGGCGCGTAGGCGTCCTGGTAATTGGCCTGGAAGATGCGCTCGGACACGCTGAGGAACTTGAGCGCGGTGTCGACCAGGAA
>DATNBK010000321.1:0-2896 GCA_035571995.1 Rhodanobacter sp. | reverse complement strand
TCGAGGTCGCCGGACAACGCCAGCAGCGCGGGAAAGAATGCATCGAGCGCCCCGTAGGTGGTGGCCGTGCGCTTGCCCGTCTGCATGTCGGCATGGCCGTACCAGAGCTCGCCACGTACCTCGTCGGCCAGGTACTTGTTGATGGCGGGGATGCTGGCCTTCCACATCGCCAGGCAATCCTGGTCGCCAAACAGGCGCCAACATTTCCACAGGTACTCGTCATAGCTGTCGATGCCGCCGGAGATGCTGGCGTCGCGGTTGGTCCATTGCCCGGTCTCCACGTTGATGCCGGCGCCGACCAGGCCAATCTTCGAGCGGCGCTGGAAGGTCTCGACCAGCGCGCGCTTGGCCTTGGCATAGAACACGGGCTTGCCGGTGAGTTTGCTGAGCGTGCCGAATTCCAGCAGCAAGGTGCCGGTCTCGGCCGGGTTGGTGACCGCGCCCCGCGTCTTGCCGGTGCGCAGGTTGACGAACTCCCAGGGCAGGCCGGTGGGCGAGTCGAACGCCGGCAGCAGGCGCGTGCCGAGATCCTCGGCCTTGTGCAGCAGGCGTTCGTCACCGGTGAGCTGGTAGCCCGAGAGCAGGCCGCCCAGCAAACGGATGGTGATCTCGAAATTCTTGACGTAGATGTCCTTGTCGAAATCGAGCTGCGTGGCGATCAACTCGCGATCGGTATCGGCTTCATCCTTGAGGCCCATCAGCACCAGGGTGTCCAGCGCGTCTACCGGGGTCATCAGCAGCGACTGGCCGTACCAGTCGAACGGCGTCTTCGAGAGCGGACGCAGCTCGTCGTGGCCCCAGGCATAGCGCTTGTAGTTGTCCCATGCATGCAGGAACTCGGCCTTGACCCGCGCGGCCATGGCGGCAGTGTCGACCGGTGCGGGCTCTGGCGGCGGCGCAGCGCTGGCACACCACCCCGGCAGCACCGTCAGCAGCAGTGCCAGCAACAGGTGCAGTGATCGCTTGCCCGCGGTCATGGCTTGTCCTTTCCCAGAACGTTGAGCACCTCGTAGCACGCGCCCATGGTGTGGTAATCGGTCTTGCCGGCCGGGCTCTTCTCGTCGCTGTACTTGCGGTTGCGCCGGTCGAGGATGCGGTACCAGGCGCCGTATTCGTGGTCGACGAAATGCGTCCATGCGTATTCCCACAGGCGCTGGTACCACTGCCAGTAGGCGTCCTCGCCGGTACGCTGGGCGAGGCAGGCGGCGGCGGCCAGCGACTCGGCCTGCACCCAGTAGTACTTGTCCGCATCGCAGATCGTGCCGTCCGGGGCGAAGCCGTAGTACAGGCCGCCGTACTCGGCGTCCCAGGCCTTGGCAACAGCCGTGTCGAACAACTTGCGCGCGGTCGGCAGCAACCAGTCGGCCTTGACGTGGCGTTCCAGGATCAGCAGCAACTTCGCCCATTCGGTCTGGTGCCCGGGCTGGAAACCCCAGGGCCGGAACAGGTGCTTGGGGTTGTCGCGGTTGTAGTCCCAGTCGATGTTCCAGTCCGCGTCATAGTGCTCCCAGACCAGGCCGCCGGCCTTGGCGGCCTGGCGGCGGGTCATGTGGTCGGCGAGCAGCAGCGCCCGATCCAGGTAGCGCTGCGCGCCGCTCGCCTCGTAGGCCGCGAGCATTGCCTCGCACAGGTGCATGTTCGCGTTCTGTCCGCGATACGGCGCGAATTGCCAGTCGAAGTCTGCCTCGTCGCGGTACAGGCCGGCATGCTCGTCCCAAAAATGGCGCTCCAGGAGTTCCCAGGTTTCTTCCATCCAGGCCGCGGCTTCGGCAATGCCGGCGCGGTGCGCGCTCGCGTAGGCGACCAGCACGAAAGCCACGCCATAGGCATGGTTCGTGGTGTCATCCGGCCAGCCCTTCTCCAGCGTCCAGGCGTAGCCGCCGCTGCCCGCATTGCGGTGGGCCTGACGCAGGTAGGCGAGGCAGTGCCGCGTGGCATCCACGTACGCGGGCTCGCCAAAGGCGCGCGCGGCCATCGCGTAGTCGAAGACGAAGCGCGTGCTGCTGACCAGGTGGCGGTGTTCGCGGTCGTAGACGCTGCCGTCGTCGCGGAAGTAGTGAAAGCAGCCGCCATCCGGATCGAGGCAGCGCGGGTGGTAGAACGCCATGGTGTCGCGGATGTGCTGGCGCAGGAATTCCGGCGAACGGAAATCGGGAAGCTGGGCAGGCTGCGTATTCATGATTACCTACGCGTTTGGACGATTGGGGAGCATCCGGAGGGTGGCGCCAAGTCAGGACCGGCACACACGCTTCGCCACCCGGCATCATCGCGCGTGTTGCTGCAAGAAGGCGTGTACGGCGTCATGCGTCGGCATGGCCGAGAAGGAACCGGCGCGGGTGACGGCCAAGGCACCGCAGGCCGCGGCGTAGCACAGCATGTCGCCGCGGCGGTCGTCGGCGGCGGCAAGTTGGGCCAGGTCCTTCGCGCCGATGCCGGCGTTGGCCAGCCGGTACAGGAGGCCGGCAATGAAGGCGTCGCCTGCGCCCGTCGTGTCGACCGCGGTTACGCTGAACGCGGGCAGCCCGCCGTGGCGGTCGCGCGTGTACCAGCGCAAGCCGCGCGCGCCGTCGGTGACGACGATGAACCGGGCCGGGCCCTGCCACAGACGCTCGAACACAGTCGCCTCGCCACCGGCCGGCGCGGCCAGGAACGCCAGTTCCTCGGCACTCAACTTGACCAGGTCGGCCTCGGCGAGGGCCCGCCACAGCTGAGGCGTCGGATCCTCACCGCGTGGCCACAGCGCGGGGCGCAGGTTCAGGTCGAAGCTGACCAAGGCCTCGGCCGCGCGGGCACGGCGCATCCCCTGTACGGTGACGTGCGCGATCGCCTCTTCCGTGAGGCTGTTGGAACAGGCGTGGAAGGCGGCGGCACCGCGGAACATGGCCTCGTCGAAATG
>DATNBK010000320.1:0-6766 GCA_035571995.1 Rhodanobacter sp. | reverse complement strand
GCGCCGATCGGGCTGGAGCTGGTGTTCGAGCATCGCAACTACCCGGCCCTGTTCGGTGTGGTGCTGGCGCTGGCCGATATCGTCTGGTGGATTACCCAACGCAGCCGTTCGCGCGTACCCGTGCTGGTGGCCTGCGTGCTCATCCTCAACCTCGGCGTGCTCACTGCTCTGCGCGCCGCCACCTGGGGCAGCAAGCTGTTGCTGGCCACCACGTTGGTTGACTACAACCCCGGCTCGGCCCGCGCTGCCCAGGATCTGGCGCGCAGCTACATGGCCATGTCGGGCGGCAACCCCGACTCGCCGCTGTACTCGCTGAGCATCCTGCAGCTGGAACGCGCCACCAAGCTATCCACGGATTCGCCGTTGGCCGAGGAGGCCTTGCTGCTGGAGGCGGCAAAGAATCCCCGCATACCCACTCAGACATACTGGGACAGCTTCAAGCGCAAGCTGCGCACGCGCCCGCTGATTCCGGACACCTACCTGGCACTGAACAAGCTGATGACCGAACGCACGGGCGGCAGCACCGGCATCGATGCCCACCAGTTGGCCGAGGCCTACGCCATCACCATTTCGCGCAACCCCACGCGCGCGAGCCTGCACGCCGAATACGCCGAATTGGCCGGCGCCGTGCTGCGCGATACGCCGCTGGCCATCGAGCAATGGCAACAGACGCTGGCGCTCGATCCGGACGTTCGCCACTACGCAGCGCGACTGGCGGACTACCTCGTCGAGCAGAAGCGTCCGCGCGAGGCCTTGGCCGTGATCGCCAAGGCAATGGAGCTGCAACCGGGCCTGCACAACGACGCCGCACTGCTCGCATTGCAGGCCAAGGCCGGACAGGCGCCCGGCGAAACTGCGTCGGCGCACTGATCCGGCCCGCCGGTCGCCATGCAAGAGCATGGCGACCGGCCAACTCGCGAGAATCGCTAAGATGGCGACATCCCTGTGACAGACCGGCACCACGACCCATGCGCCTCACTGCCCGCGGCACGGCTACGCGATGAACACCCGACACCGCGCCAGCTGGTTGCTGATCATCGCAATGCTCGTCACCACCGTGGCGTACTGGCCCGGCCTCTCCGGCAGCTGGCTGTTCGACGACTATCCCAACATCGTCGACAACCCCGGCGTGCAGCCGCATGAGGCCAGCGTGCCCGCGCTGGTGCGCGCCGCGCTCT
This sequence comes from Rhodanobacter sp., assembly GCA_035571995.1. Lineage (GTDB taxonomy): Bacteria > Pseudomonadota > Gammaproteobacteria > Xanthomonadales > Rhodanobacteraceae > Rhodanobacter. The sequence goes on along the minus strand of DATNBK010000320.1, from coordinate 5,588 downwards.
CGTCGCCCGCCAGCGACTTCAAGCGGCCGCTCGCCTCGCTGAGCTTTGCCGCGAACTACCTGGCCGGCGGACTGGATCCGCTCGGATGGAAGCTGGCGAACCTGGTCATCCACCTGCTGAACGGCCTGCTGGTGTTCGTGTTGGCGCGAGAAATCCTGCGCACGGCACCCCCCGTAGGAGCGGCTTCAGCCGCGACCGGTTTGCGACGCGGAGGGGGTATCGCGGCTGAAGCCGCTCCTACGGAGACGGGGCCGGGGGTGGAGACAGTGGCTGCGCTTGTGGCCACGGGCTGGATGCTGCTGCCGATCAACCTCACCGCCGTGCTGTATGTAGTACAGCGCGAAGAAAGCATGGCGAATCTGTTCGTGCTGCTGGGGCTGATCGGCTACGTGACCGGACGACGACGCATGCTGCGGTGCAGGAGCGCACCCTGTGCGCGAATGCCTTTGGAGAACGCGCCGCTTCAAGAAAGCTCGCAACGTTCATTCGCGCACAGGGTGCGCTCCTACGCAGGAGGCATATGGGGTGGCTTCTGGCTCTGTGCTGCCAGCCTCATCCTGCCCACCGCCGTCGGCTTGCTGGCCAAGGAAACGGCAGCGATGCTGCCGCTGTACGCATTCCTGATCGAATCGATCCTGTTCCGCTTCAAGCGCGCATCACTACCCTTAGGCGCGCACCCTGTGCGCGATAACGAGTCGAATGGGGCTGCTGTCGCGCACAGGGTGCGCTCCTACGAGGAGCGGGACTGGCGGATCGCGGGTTTGTTTGTAGCGGTACTGGCGTTGCCACTGCTGGCGGGATTGATCTGGCAATTGCCGATCGTGCTGAACCCCTCCGACTGGGCCACGCGCGACTTCACCTTGGGCCAGCGGCTGCTGAGCGAGGCGCGCGTCGTCTGCGATTACATCGCGTGGACGTTGCTGCCCACCCCGCATGCACTGTCGTTCTACCACGACCAGTTTCGTGTCTCGACCGGCCTCCTCAAACCCTGGACCACGCTGACCAGCATGCTGGCGCTGGCGTGCCTGGTGGCTTGCGCGGTCCGGTTGCGCAAACGACACCCACTGACGTCGCTGGGCATCGCCCTGTTCCTGGGCTGCCAGTTGCTGACCGGCACCATCCTGCCGCTGGAGCTGGTCTACGAGCACCGCAACTACTTCGCCAGCTTCGGCCTGCTGCTGGCCGTGGTGCCGTGGCTGGCGGCCCCCAGCTCCGCTCGCGTCCGCAAGGAGCCCCCTGCCGTCGCAGAAACGACTGCAGGAGCGGCTTCAGCCGCGATCTCGCCATCAGCATCAGAATCAAAACATGCGTCTGTCGCGGCTGAAGCCACTCCTGCGAAAATGCGAGGCGAAGGTCCGCCATTCGCCTTGGCCCGCCGCGTGCTGCTGGCTGTGCTGCTGCTGTGGTGGGTCGGACTGACCGCGATCACCGCCTATGCCTGGGGCGATCCGCTGCGATTGGCACAGGAACTGGCCGCGCGCGCGCCCGATTCGCCGCGCGCCGAGTACGAACTGGGCCGCACCTACATCATCTATTCGCACTACGACCCTGCCTCGCCATACACGCAGCTGGCCTATGCGCCGCTGGAGAAGGCCGCCAGCTTCCCCGAAACCTCGATCCTGCCGCAGCAGGCGCTGATCTTCATGAACTCGCGCATGGGCCTGCCGCTGAAAGCTGCGTGGTGGGACAGCCTGATCGCCAAGCTCAAGGCGCGCAAACCCGGCGTGCAGGACGAAAGCTCGCTGGCCGCCCTCGCCCGCTGCGCTGGGGACCGCGCCTGCCCCTTGCCCACCGACCGCATGGTGCAGGCGTTCGCGGCCGCCCTCGCCCACCCGGACCCCAGCGCAAGGCTGCAGGCCACCTACGGCGACTACGCCTGGAACGTGCTGGACGATCACGCGCTGGGATTGCGGATGATCGAGGGCGCTGTGAAAGCCGCGCCGAGCGAACCGGCCTACCGCATCACACTGGTGCGCATGCTGCTCGCCACAGAAAACGCGACGGCAGCCCGATCGCAGATGCAGGCCTTGCAACGCCTGAATATCGGCGGGAGGCTCGACGCTGCCATCCATGACCTGCAGCTACGGATGGATGCGCTGGCCTCACCAGGTCCTGCGACATCCGCGCGGCCATGACGGCACGGCCTCCGTCCGGTGATGTCGCGGCAGCCGGCAAGCTAGAATCCCGTCGTTGCGGCATTCCTCCCTGAAGGTTCAGCACAGATGAAGGTGGTCATTCTTGCCGGCGGTTACGGAACGCGGATCAGCGAAGAGACCGCGGTGCGCCCCAAGCCGATGATCGAGATCGGCGGTATGCCGGTGCTCTGGCACATCCTGAAGATCTATTCGCACCACGGCGTCAACGACTTCATCATCTGCCTTGGCTATAAGGGCTACATGATCAAGGAGTACTTCGCCAACTACTTCCTGCACATGTCCGACGTCACGTTCGACCTGTCCACGAACAGGCTGGAAGTGCACCACAAGCATGCCGAACCGTGGCGCGTCACCCTGGTCGACACGGGCGAGAAGACGCAGACCGGCGGCCGACTCAAGCGGGTCGCCAACTACCTTGATGGAGACACGTTCTTCTTCACCTACGGCGACGGCCTCGCCGATATCGACATCAGCGCGGAGCTTGCCTTTCATCGCGAGAAAGGAACGCTGGCGACGATGTGCGCCGCGCAGCCGCCCGGGCGTTTCGGTGCTATCGACATCCGGGATCACCGCATCACGCGTTTCGAGGAAAAGCCCGCCGGCGACGGCACCTGGATCAATGGCGGATTCTTCATCCTCGAACCCGCCGCGCTCGGCTACATCGAGGACGATGCGACGATCTGGGAACGCGAGCCGCTCGAGCGCCTGGCGCACGACGAGCAACTGTCGGCCTATACACACCGCGGCTTCTGGCAGCCAATGGATACCTTGCGCGACAGGACCAAGCTCGAAGAGCTCTGGCAATCCGGCAAGGCGCCTTGGAGAGTATGGCCTTGAACCTGTTCGGCAACGTCTATGACGGCCGGCGCGTGCTGGTCACCGGCCACACCGGATTCAAGGGCTCCTGGCTAGTGCTGTGGCTGCGCACACTTGGAGCGCAAGTCGCCGGCTTGGCGCTTGATCCGGATACGCAGCCATCGCATTGGTCGCTGCTGGACCTGGGCGATGGCGTCGCCGATCACCGAGTGGATTTGCGCGATGCCGAGGCCGTGCGAACGGTCTTCGACAAGCACCAACCCGAAATCGTGTTCCATCTCGCCGCGCAACCGCTGGTGCGGCGCAGTTACCGCGATCCGACAGGCACGTTCGCCACCAACGTGACAGGCCTGGTCAACCTGTTAGAAGCGGTCCGTGCATGTCCGTCGGCACGCGTGCTGGTCAATGCGACCACCGACAAGGTCTATGCCGACCACGCCGGCGCGCTTGGCTATCGCGAGTCCGATCCGCTGGGCGGCCACGATCCGTACAGCAGCTCCAAGGCATGCGCGGAACTGGTCACGGACTGTTATCGCAAAAGCTTCTTCAGTGCCCCTGATTCAATGGTGCGCACCGCCACCGCGCGCGCCGGCAACGTGATCGGCGGCGGTGACTGGGCCGAGGATCGGCTAGTGCCGGATCTGGTACGTGCGGCCGTTGCCAACCAATCGCTGCAAATCCGCAACCCATCGGCGGTGCGTCCCTGGCAGCATGTACTGGAACCGCTCTCCGGCTATCTGCGGCTCGGGCAGAAGCTGTGGAACGACGCGGATTTCGCCGGTGCATGGAACTTCGGTCCCGGTGCCGCCGGCGAAATCAGCGTCCAGCAGCTCATCACGCAACTCGGCGCGCACTGGCCCGCCCTGCGTATCGAGCACGACCGGACTGCACAACCGCACGAGGCAGCCATCCTGCGCCTGAACTGCGACAAGGTAAGCCAGCAGCTCGCCTGGCGCCCTGTATGGAATATCGACACCATGCTGGCCAGAACCGCCAACTGGTATCGCGGCTTCCACGAATCCGGCCGGGCCGGCAGTGCAGACGATCTCGCCGCCTATGTCGATGATGCCCGGCAACTTGGCTTGGAGTGGGCGGCATGAAGCTGCACCCCACACCGCTTGCCGGCTTGTACGAGATCCATACTGCGCCGGTCGGCGACGCGCGCGGGCGTTTCACGCGCCTGTTCTGCGAGCAGGAACTCTCCCCCATACGACCCGGCCTGCATTTCACCCAGATCAATCTTTCCGAAACCCGCGGGCTTGGCACCGTTCGCGGGCTGCACTACCAGATGCCACCCGCGGCGGAAGCCAAGCTGATCCGCTGCCTGCGCGGACGCGTGTTCGATGTGGCCGTGGACCTGCGCGCGGGCTCGCCCACGTTCCTGCACTGGCATGCATTGGAGCTTGCCGCCGACAACGACCGGGCCATATTCATCCCCGAGGGCTTCGCCCACGGTTTCCAGACGCTGAGTGACGAGGCACATTTGCTCTACATGCACACCGCACCCTGGACGCCGGCTTGCGAGGCCGGCCTGCGCCACGACGATCCCCGGCTGGCGATTGCCTGGCCGCATGAAGTGGCGGCGATTTCCGAACGAGATCGCAGCTATGCACTCATCGGCTCGTCGTTCACTGGGGTGCGTCCATGAAATGCCGGTACTGCCACACCCCTCTGCACGATGTGTTCCTGGACCTTGGCAGCGCGCCCCCCTCCAATGCCTTCCTGGGCGCGACCGACCTGACTGCCCCGGAGCTGTATTTCCCGCTGCGTCTGTACACCTGCCCGGACTGCCACCTGGTGCAGGTGGACGAAGTGCAGAAGCACGACGCGCTGTTTTCCAACGACTACGTGTACTTCTCCTCGTACTCGCGCACCTGGCTGGCACACGCCGAACGGTACGCGGCCTATGCCGCGGAACGGCTGCACCTTGGCCCGAACAACCTGGTGATGGAGATCGCATCCAACGACGGCTACCTGCTGCAATACGTCAAGGCGCGCGGCATCCCCTGCGTCGGTATCGAACCCACCGCCGGCACGGCTATGGCGGCACGCGCGCACGACATCGAGACCCTGGAGCATTTCTTCGGCGAACGTTTTGCCCGGGACTTCGCGGCAACACGGCGAAAGGCGGATCTGGTCATCGCCAACAACGTGCTGGCGCATGTGCCCGACCTCAACGACTTCGTGGCCGGCCTGGGCGCCGTGCTCGCCCCTGAGGGCGTCATCACCGTCGAGTTTCCGCACCTCATGCAACTGGTCGCGCAATGCCAGTTCGACACCGTCTACCACGAGCACTTTTCCTACTTCTCGTTCCACACCGCACAGCGGGTTTTCGCCAGCCACGGACTGCGCATCTGGGATGTGGAAGAACTCTCGACCCATGGCGGATCGTTGCGCCTGTGGGCCTGCCATGCCGATGCCGGGTATCGCGAGACACCGGCTGTCGCCGCGCTGCTGGCCAGGGAATCCGCCGCGGGCATGCTCGCCATGGACTACTACCACGGCTTCCAGCCCTTGGCCGACGGCATCAAGAACGCGTTCCTCGCCTTCCTGATCGACTGCAAGCGCAGCGGCAAGCAGGTAGTAGGGTACGGCGCCGCCGCCAAGGGCAACACC
>DATNBK010000319.1:0-2262 GCA_035571995.1 Rhodanobacter sp. | reverse complement strand
GCATTCGCTGGCACACTACGACGCCGGAAGCGCGCCACCGTGCCGATCAGGGACAGGCTTGCGGACGAGGCGGTGCGCAGGCGGCCGCCTGCGCTTTGGCGCCGCCCGCACCCAATGCCGCAAGGTCATACACACACGCATGAAGTCTCCGAGCATGTTCCGCGGGTTGTTGTCGTTCAGCGCCATGACGCTGGTGTCGCGCGTACTGGGCCTGGCGCGCGACATGTCGATCAACGCCGCCTTCGGTGCCAGTGGGGCGACCGATGCGTTCTGGGTGGCGTTCCGCATCCCCAATTTCATGCGCCGCCTGTTTGCCGAGGGCTCGTTCTCGACGGCCTTCGTGCCGGTGTTCACCCAGGTCAAGGAGACGCGCAGCCACGCCGAGCTCAAGCAGCTCATGGCGCAGGTTTCAGGCACGCTGGGCGGCGTGCTGCTGGTGGTCACTGCGCTCGGCATCTTTTTCGCGCCGCAGGTGACCATGCTGTTCTCGCCCGGTGCGCTGGCCGAGCCGGAAAAGTTCGCACTCACGGTCGACCTGCTGCGCCTGACCTTCCCGTTCCTGCTCTTCGTCTCGCTGACGGCGCTGTCCGGCGGTGCGCTGAACAGCTTCCACCGCTTCGGCCTGCCGGCGCTGACGCCGGTGATCTTGAACCTGTGCATGATCGGCGGCGCACTGGTGCTCTCGCGGCACATGCAGCCGCCGATCATGGCCATGGGTTGGGCGATCCTGCTGGCCGGCATCCTGCAACTGCTGTTCCTGCTGCCGGCGTTGCGCAGCTTGAACCTGCTCACCTTGCCCCGCTGGGGCTGGAACCACCCGCAAGTGCGGCGGATCATGCATTTGATGGTACCCACCCTGTTTGGCTCCTCGGTGGCGCAGATCAATCTGCTGTTTGACACCGTCATTGCCTCGTACCTGGTGCTGGGCTCGCAGACCTGGCTGTCGCAGGCTGACCGCTTCCTGGAGTTGCCGCTGGGTGTGTTTGGCGTGGCCCTGGGCACGGTCATCCTGCCGTCGCTGTCGCGGCACTTCGTGGCCACCGACCGCGATGGGTTCTCCCGCGCGCTGGATTGGGGCCTGCGCGTGGCCACGCTGATCGCGTTGCCGGCGATGTTTGGCCTGATGCTCCTGGCCAAGCCGCTGGTGGCCACGATCTTCCAGCATGGGCGCTGGCTGGCGCACGACACCGACATGGCCACCTTGTCGATCACCGCGTTGAGCTTCGGCCTGCCGGCGTTCGCCCTGGTCAAGGTGCTGCTGCCGGCGTTCTACGCACGACAGGACACGCGCACGCCAGTACGCGCGGCGGTCGCCTCGCTGCTCACCAACATGGTCTTGAACATCGCCTTCGTGGTGCTGCTGTTCGAGCTGTGGGCGCCGCCGGCGCTGCGGTCCTTAAGCTGGTTCGAGGCGATCAGCCGCCTGCCCGGGCTGCACATGGCACTGGGCATGGCCAGCGCGGTGGCGGCCTACGTCAACCTGTGGCTGCTGTGGCGCTGGCTGCGGCGGGCCGGCGTATACCAGCTCCAGGGCGGATGGGCACGGCACCTGGGTCGACTGGGTCTGGCGTGCCTGGCCATGGTGGTGGTGCTGCTGCTCGGGCGCTGGTGGTGGCCGCTGTGGACCCACGGCGTGCCGGTGCTCACGCGGCTATGGCACCTGGCGGTTCTGGTAGCGGCGGGTGGCGGGGTGTACATCGCCGTGCTGCTGGCCCTGGGCATGCGCCCGCGCGACCTGCGTCCGTTGCCGGCACCCACCCCGGCGGCGACGTCCTGAGGCCGCGCGCATGCTCGCTATACTTCCGCGATGACGAAGCTATCCAGGGATGTCGCGGGCCCTTGCCTGGCTCCGCGCGGCAGCGTGGTGGCGGTGGGGGCGTTCGACGGCCTGCACCGTGGCCACCAGGCGCTGCTGTCCCAGGTCCGGCTGCGCGCCGACGCGCTGGGTTGCACCCCGCTGGTCGTCAGCTTCGAGCCCTTGCCGCGTGCGTATTTTTCCCCGGCGCCGATGCCGCGCTTGTCCAGTGTGCGCGAGAAGCTGCAGGGCTTTGCGGCGGCGGGCATGGCGCGGGTGTTGTTGTTGCGCTTCAACGCCGCGCTCTCGCACATGCCGGCGGAGGGCTTCGTGCAGCGCGTGCTGCACGAGCGGGTAGGTGCGCGCGAGATTTGGGTGGGCAGCGATTTCCGTTTCGGGCACAAGCGCCAGGGCGACGTGGCACTGCTTGAGCGCATGGGCGCATCCTTGGCGTTTGCGACCCACGT
>DATNBK010000318.1:0-2042 GCA_035571995.1 Rhodanobacter sp. | reverse complement strand
CCGCAATACAAGTAGTCGAGGTCGTAGCAATGCTTCCATTCGTAGGTTGACGACCAGGCCGTATAGGCGGCCGGCGGCACCGCATGCGATGGCGAGCCCAGGGCCAGCATGTACAACATCAGGCCTTCGTCGTAGCCCTGCCAGCGGTAGGGGATGAAGCCGTGTTCCGGATACCAGCCATGGCTGATGGTGCCGTCCGCGGCCTGCGCCCAACGCCAGTCGGCGCGTTCGTAGAGGAACTGCGCGAGCTCGCGGACTTCCCTTTGCGCTGGCGTATCGGCATTGAAATAGGCGGCCGCCGTCAGCATGCCAGCAAACAGCAGGGCACTGTCCACCGTCGACAATTCGCAGCGCCAGGCGCGGCGTCCGGTCTGCATGTCCAGGAAGTGGTAGTAGAAGCCGCGGTAGCCGGTGGCATCCGGTGCCTTGCCCTGGGGACTGTCGCAGAAGAAACGCAAGGTCTTCAAGGTCCGTGTGAGCGCCGTCTTGTGGCTCATGAGGCCGCGTTCGACGGCAACTGGATACGCGCTCAGCCCGAGCCCGGTGGCGGCAATGCTGCACGGCCAGTCCGGTGCGGTCTTGTCCGACACCAGGCCATTTTCGAGGTTGGTCTCGTAGCGGAAATAGGCGAACGCCTTGCTTTGCAGGCGCTGCATCAATTGCTTGGATGGCAGCACATGAGTGGACATGCGGGGGTGCGTCGAAACCTGTGATCGGGGTGGTGGCCATGGCCGCGAGGGTACGATCCGCAGCCGTGTTCATCCTACCCTGCCATGCTTGCCGGTGCAGGTGAACGTCGCGGCGCCCGGCCAACCGCATGGGTAGCGTTGACGCCATGCAAGCGGGAATCGGCGCATGCTGGGACTCGCGTCTGCGCCAGGAGATCGAGCCCATGACCCCAACCACCACCACATCCGGTATCGCTGCCAAGCACTGCCATCTGCTCTCGAACGGCAGTTACCGCGTCCTGCTCGACGCCAGCGGCTCCGGCTACAGCCGCTGGCGCGACGTGGCGGTGACGCGCTGGCGCGAGGACCCGACGACTGATCCCTGGGGCAGCTATCTGTTCCTGCGCGACGAGGAAAGCGGCCGAACCTGGTCGGTCACGCGCCAACCATTGGGCACGTCGATGCCAGACGACGACGTGGCCTTTGCTCCAGGCCATGCGCGCTTCGTCCGCCGCCATCACAGCGTGCACAGCGTGCTCGAGATCGCGGTCGATGCCGGGCAGGACGTCGAACTGCGCCGCCTCACCGTGAGCAACCACGGCGACCATACACGCCGGCTGTCGCTGACCAGTTATGCCGAACTGGTGCTGGGCCCGGCCGGGGCAGACGACGCCCACCCGGCATTCTCCAAGATGTTCGTGCAGACCGAATGGGACGCGACCCACGCCATGCTGCTGGCCACGCGACGCCGGCGTGATGCCCACGAACCCACCTTATGGCTGGCCCAGGCACTGCAGGTCCTGGGGCGACCGGTGGGCGACGCCTGCGGCTACGAGACCGACCGTGCGCGCTGGCTGGGTCGTGGCCGCACGCTGCGCAATGCGCAGGCCATGCTGCCGGGCGCCCAACTGGGAGGGACCGTGGGCTGCGTGCTCGATCCGGTTTCCAGCCTGCGCCAGCACTTCACCCTGGCCCCGCGCGAGAGCGTGACCCTGCTGTTGTGGACCCGCGTCGGCGACAGCCGCGATCAGGCCATGGCCCTGGCTGACGAGCTTGGCGATGGCGGCAGCGCAGCGCGCCTGATTTCGGCGGCCGGCCAGCAGGCGCTCGATCGGCAACAACGCCACGGCGTGGACGCGGTGTCGGGGGAGGACCTCGGTCGCTGGCTGGGTGCGCTGGTCGGCATCGATTCCAGCCAGCGTGCCGCAGCTGCGGATCGCCAGCGTGGCCACGGTGGCGCGCCTACGCTGTGGGCCGCCGGCATCTCCGGCGACCGGCCGCTGCTGCTGGCACGCCTGCACGGCGCCGCCGGGCTGGACCAGGCCCGCGCGCTGCTGCGCGCGCAACGCTGGTGGCAGGAACAGTATTTCGCGG
>DATNBK010000317.1:0-2295 GCA_035571995.1 Rhodanobacter sp. | reverse complement strand
CACCTCGAGCGCGGTGCCAAACTGCCAGCCCGCGGGCAAGGTGACGCTGGGCACCACCTGGATCTGGCTGCCGTAATAGCCGGCCGGGTAGATCGAGACCTTGCTCCAGGACAGGTCGAGCATTTCCGGCGTCATGCGGATGGAGCCTTCGTCCTTTTTCTGCGAGGACAGGAACTGGAAGTCCACGTCGATGCTGCTCGCGCCCGCAGGCACGTCGACCAGGAAGGCGAAGACGTTGTACTTGTCGCGGGTCCAAGTGAGCTTCTTGCCGTTCGCGCTCACCATCAGGCTGGCGACCTTGCGGATCGGGCCGCTGGGTTCATGGTCGCCGGGGATCCATGCCGGGTACAGCAGATACATTGGGCCAGCCTTGGCCGGGATGGTTTCGTGCACGCTGAAGATGCGATGGCTGGTGTCGGTGGCGTCGACGTGGACCGTCATGGTGCCGGGGTAGGGGGTGTCTTGCGGCGGCGGCACGTTGTCGCTGCGGTCCTGCGGCTGGGGCACTCCGGCCTGTGCCAGCAGTGGGGCAAGACCAAACATGGCGGCCACCACGGCCGAGGCAAGCAGGCTGGATTTCATCTGGGCTACTCCGGTAGCGACCGTCATCGACCACGGCAACATACTGCGCGCCCGCACCGCCGGCATGCTCCGGAAGTCATGGGTGGCGCCTCCACTCCATTGAGCTGGACTGGCGACGCCGCGACGCCGTTGCCTTGCCCTCGCCGTGCCCTTCGCCCTTTGGGCCGACTACGTCGTTCGCGCCGCTCCTGCGGCGCAGTCGGCCTGCGGCCTTGATCCGCCTACGGCTTGACTGGCAACATGGAATCTCCAGCTGGCGAGGTGTACCCGTCAGTGGCGTGCGCCACCCGTTGCTTCAGGCCGGTGGCGCGTCGCCCAGGTTGTATTTCATGATGCGGCCGTGCGGGCCGTTGCGGTCGCGCTCCAGCGCATAGACATCGCCGGCGGGGCCCTTGCGTTGGGCGAGGATCGCGCCGATGTCCCGGTGGTCGTCCGGCGACATGCGGAGTTCGCCCAGGTGGACCGTGTCGGCGAGGTGGCCGGCGTGGCGCGCGCCGACGATCACCCCGGCGACCAGCGGCTGGTCCAGCACATAGCGCGAGGCGACGTTGGCGATGCTGGCCTGGTGGCGGTCGGCCACCTTGCGCAGCGTACGCAGCAGTTCCTGGAACAGGTCCCAGCCGCCAAACTCGTCGATGATCAGCTTGTATTTGACCAGGGAGCGGTTCTGGAGCGCCGCCTGCGGTTCCGCCCTTCCGAGCCAGGCGTCGCCAAGGAAACCCCCGGCCAGCGTGCCGTAGCAGAGCAGCCTGGTGCCGAGCTGCGCACAGGTGTCGCTCAGGCGCCCGGCCGGGCGGTGGTCCAGCAGGGAATACTGGACCTGCAGCGTGGCGAAGCGCACGCCGGCGTCCGCAATTTCCTGCACGTGGTTGGCGTCGAAATTGGTGCCGCTGACCAGGTCGATCTTGCCCTCGGCCTGCAGCTCGCGCAGGTGCAGCGCTGTCTCGATATAACGCGGTTGCGCGTAGTCCCACCAGTGGAACTGCACCAGGTCGAGGCGCTCCATGCGCAGGCGACGCAGCGAGCGCTCGATGATGCGGCGCACGTCGGCCGCAGTGATATGGGGCAGCAGGTCGATGTCCGGCACGAACTTGGTGTGGACCTTCAGCCGCGACAGCGCATCCGCGCCCCGGCGCTGGAGCATCTCGGCGCGGAAGTCGCCGTACAGTTCCTCGACACCCGTGTAGATGTCGGCGCAATCGAACGTGGTGATCCCGGCGTCGTAGAACGCGGCCAAGTCGTCCGTGACATGCGCGCGGTCCACGGCACCGTGGTCGCCTGCCAACTGCCAGCCGCCGCGGATGATGCGCGAGATCACGTAGCCGGGCTTGATCTCGAAGGTTTCCTGCAAGCTCATGGCGTGGCCCCGGGCGTGGCGGTGACCTCGTGGTGCAGGAAACGCCGGCGTTCCAGCCGGGTGATGCGCAGGCGTGAGGGGCAGGCCGGGTCGGGGCAGGCGACTTCGGCGTCGGTACTCATCCAGTCGTTGGCGTCGGTCACCCGCTGCTTGGCTGCCAGCAACGGCAGCACCGCGGCCAGCGAGTAGATTGAAAAGCCCTGGCCATCCGGGAGGTGCAGGACCTCGCCGCGCAGCTCGAAGCTGTCGCCCACCTTGGCCGAGCAATACAGCCGCGCCCCCGGCGGGGCGACCACCTCGACCTTCAGGTCGTAGAGTTCAAAGCCATCGTCGTCGGGTGTGGACATCAGGTTCTC
>DATNBK010000316.1:0-3307 GCA_035571995.1 Rhodanobacter sp. | reverse complement strand
TGCCGGACCAACTGCAGGTTGGCGGCGCGTACCTCGGGCATGGCGCGTACGGCGCGCAACAGGTCCGGGATGGCGTGGATGCGCCAAGCCTCGCCCAGTTCGAGGTCGACTTGTGCGCTCTCATTGCGGTAGCCGCGCAGGGTGACGCTGGCGCCTCCCCCCAGGTAGCCGCTCAGGATGCCGCGCAGGCGGCCGGCGAAATCGGCGCCCACCGGGTTCAAGCGGAGTTGCAGCAGGCGCGCCCGGCTGCGGCAGGCGTCGGCGAGCGAGCAGGCGGTGCGCGCGCGCAACTGGAAGCCGCCGCCGGAAAAATCGTCGATGCGCAGGCCGCCTTCGACCACCAGCATGGCATCGCGGGTGAGCAAGGGCGCGACCTGCTGGTACAACTCGCCAAAGAAGCTGACCTCGATGGCCCCCGTACTGTCCTCGATGCGCACGAACGCGTCGCTGTCGCCGCGCTTGCGCATGGCGACCACCATGCCGGCCACGCTCCATGGCGTGTCAGGACCGCGGCGGAAGCGGTTGCCGTCGTCATGCTCCTTGCGGCGTGGTGGCTGGTAGCGCGCCGCGATTTCCCCCAAGGGGCAGGTGGCGAGTTGCGCAAGCTCCTCGCGCCAGGGATCGGTGGGGTGCCCGGAAAGGTAATGCCCCAGCGTGCTGCGCTCGCCTTGCAGCACTTGTTCGAGCGACCACGGCGCCACGGTCGGCAATTCGATGCCGAGCGCCGGCTGGGCCGAGCTGCTGGCGGCGCCGAACATGTCGTTTTGCCCGGCCTGGCGGTCGTGCAGCAGCTGCTCGGCGGCGCGCGTCGCGTTGGGCAACTGGGCCATGAGGCTGGCGCGGTTTTCCGCCAATCCATCCAGCGCGCCGGCCATGACCAGGGCCTCAATGACCCGGCGGTTGAGCTTGCCCGGATCGACCCGCCGGCAGAAATCCGCGAGGTCGACGTAGCGGCCCTCCTCGCGGCCGGCGACGATGGCCTCGCAGGCGCCGCGGCCGACGCCCTTGATCGCGCCCAGCCCGTAGTTGATGGTGTCGGCCGCCGGGGCGGTGAACATGTAGCCCGAGACGTTGACGTCCGGCGGCTTGACTTGCAGGCCCCGCGCCCGCGCCTCGTTGAGGAAAGTCACCACCTTGTCGGTGTTGTCCATGTCCGAGGAGAGCGTGGCGGCCATGAACTCGGCGGGATAGTGCGCCTTCAGCCATGCCGTCTGGTAGCTGACCAGGGCGTATGCCGCCGCATGCGACTTGTTGAAACCGTAGCCGGCGAATTTCTCCATGAGGTCGAAGATCGCGTCGGCCTTGGCGTCGCTCAGGCCGTGCCCGGCGGCGCCCTCGCGGAACTTGTGCCGCTCCTTGGCCATCTTGGCCGCGTCTTTCTTGCCCATCGCGCGGCGCAGCAGGTCGGCGCCGCCCAGGCTGTAGCCGCCGATGATCTGCGCGACCTGCATCACCTGTTCCTGGTACACCATGATGCCGTAGGTTTCCTGCAGCACCGGCTCGACCCTGGGGTCGGGATAATCCACCGATTCGCGGCCGTGCTTGCGGGCGATGAAGCTGGGGATCAGGTCCATCGGCCCGGGGCGGTACAGCGCGCCAAGCGCGATGATGTCCTCGAAGCGGTCCGGCTGGGCGTCCTTGAGCATGCGCTGCATGCCGCTCGATTCGAGCTGGAACACCGCCACCGTCTGCGCGCGGCGCAGCAGGTTGAAGGTGTCCGGGTCGTCCAACGGCAGCTTGGACAGGTCGAGCGGGTCCTCCCCGGCCGGATCCTGCGCCCGCCGCGCATTGATGGCCTTGACCGCCCAGTCGATGATGGTCAGCGTGCGCAGGCCGAGGAAGTCGAACTTCACCAGGCCCACGGCCTCGACGTCGTTCTTGTCGTATTGCGTCACCATGCCGCCGCCGCCGGGCTCGCAATACATGGGCGAGAAATCGGTCAGGGGCGTCGGGGCGATAACCACACCGCCGGCATGCTTGCCGACGTTGCGGGTCAGGTTCTCCAGCTTCAGCGCGAGGTCGATCAGCACGCGCGCGTCCTCGTCCTGCTCGTAGGCCGCGCAGAACTCGCGGACGACGCGTTCGGGCTCGCGCCTGGATTTCTCCGAGGTGCCGAGCGCGTCGGACAAGGTCAGGTCGAGCGGGCGCATCGGGATCAGCTTGGCCAGGCGGTCGACCTGGCTGTAGCCCATGCCGAGCACGCGCCCGGAGTCCCGCAGCACGGCCTTGGCGGCCATCGAGCCGAAGGTGATGATCTGGCTGACGCGGTCGCGCCCGTACTTGCGCGACACGTAGTCGATGACTTCGTCACGCCGGTCCATGCAGAAGTCGATGTCGAAGTCCGGCATCGAGATGCGGTCGGGATTGAGGAAGCGCTCGAACAGCAGGTTGAACTGCAGCGGGTCGAGGTCGGTGATCTTGAGCGACCATGCCACCAGCGAGCCGGCGCCGGAGCCGCGGCCGGGCCCGACCGGGATGTCGTTCTGCTTGGCCCAGTTGATGAAGTCCGCCACGATCAGGAAGTAGCCGGAAAAACCCATGCGGGTGACCACGTCCAGCTCGCGCTCCAGCCGTGCCTCGTAATCCGGCAGGGTGTAGCCGTTGGCCAGCGGCGCGTGTGCCAGGCGCTGCCGCAGTCCCTCCCTCGCCGTTTCGCGGATGTGGCTGTCAAGGTCGTGTCCTGCGGGTACCGGGAAGTCGGGCAGGGAGTAATGCCCGAAGCTCAGTTCCAGGTTGCAGCGCTTGGCCAACTCGACCGTGTTCTCCAGCGCCTCAGGCAAGTCGGAGAACAACGCCGCCATCTCGTCCGGGGTTTTCAGGTATTGCTGGTCGCTGTAGTCGCGCGGGCGCTTGCGGTCGGCGAGCACGCGGCCCTGGTTGATGCACACGCGCGCGTCGTGCGCCTCGAAGTCGTCCTGGTGCAGGAAACGCACGTCGTTGCTGGCCACTACCGGCAAGGCGAGTTGCTCGGCCAGCGGCAGCGCCCGGCGCAGCCAGTCCTCTTCGCCTTCGCGGCCACAGCGGGTGACTTCCAGGTACAGGCGGTCGTCGAATACCTGCTGCCAGGCATGGGTGGCCTGCCGCGCGGCGTCGGCGTTGGCCTGGGTCGCCAGCCGCGCCACCCGGCTTTCCCGGCCCAGCAGGGCCATCAGGCCGCGGCTGGTCTCGGCATCCAGCCATTCCGGGTCGAGCAGGGCGCGGCCGCCGCGCTGGCCGTCGCGCCACGCCCGCGAAACCAGTCGCGACAGGTTGGCGTAACCCTCGTGATCCTGGCACAACACGGTGAGCCGCCAGGGTTGAACTTCAT
>DATNBK010000315.1:0-3437 GCA_035571995.1 Rhodanobacter sp. | reverse complement strand
GCCGCCGAAACACTCCAGCGCTTCCGAGCAGATCTTCACCGCCAGCTTGCCGGTCCACAACTTGGCCAGCGGGGTGAGCAGGCGCAGCACGGATGCTTCCTCCGGCGAAGCCTCGCCCTGCTCGACGCGGCCAAGCAGGTGCGCCACTTCGAACGCCAGCGCGAACGCTGCCTCGAACTGCGCCTGCATGTCGGCCAGCGTCTGCGCATGCAGCGGCTGCTCGATCAGCGGACGGCCAAACGCCAGTCGCCGCGTGGCGAAGTCGCGTGCCAGGCTGATCGCGCGCGCCATGCTGGCCACGGCGCAGATCGCGTTCCAGCAGCGGGTGACATTGAGCATGGGCGCCACCTGGCGCACGCCGTGGGCCAGCTCGCCCAGCGGCCAGGCGGGCAGACCATCGAGATGGATTTCGGCGGTGGGCAGTTCCTGCGTGCCGAGTTTTTCCTTGAGCCGGTCGATGACCAGCTCCGGCTTGCGCCGCTCGCCGTCCATCGTTTCGACATAGAACAGCGCCAGCGCACCCGTGCCGGCACCGGCGCCTTCCGGTCGCGCCAGCGCCAGCGCGGCCTCGCCCACCACGGCCGAGCTGAACCACTTGCGGCCATGCAACCGCCACTGGCCGTCGGCGTCCTGGCGGGCCACGGTTTCCGTATTGCCCACGTCGGAGCCGCCGGTGGTCTCGGTCATCCACTGGCCGCTGAGCCAGAAGGCCGATGGATCGCGGCTGAGGAAACGCGGCAGCACGCGCTCGATCAGCTCGGCATTGCCCGAGGCCTTGATCGCGGTGGCGGCGCCATCGGTCATTGCCAGCGGGCAGGTGTAGAACTCGCTGGCCAGGTGGTACAGGTAGACGCGGGCGAACTCCTCCAGTCGTGCGTGCGGGCTGCCGGCATGACCAGTGGCGAGTACCGCATGGCGGGTGGTGATGTGCGGGCCTTCCTGCCATGCGGTGGTCAGCTCGATGCGGTCGACGCGTTGGCCCCATGCGTTCCATTGCGTCAGTACCGGCTTGCGCCGCGCGGTGGTGCCGGCGCGTTGCCAGGCCATCACCGCGTAGTCGCCCAGTGCGTCGAGGTCGGTGTCGAGCGCCGCGCGTCGTTCAGCGGGCAGCACGCGGTCGAGCAGACTCAGCAGCTGCCGGTCGTTGCGGTAGGGATGGGCAAGTTGCGGTGCTTCCTGGAGAAAGGACATGGCATGCTCGGCACGGGCGACGATCAGGCCTTGAGTATAGGCAGCCAGCAGACGGGACGCAGCGCTGGCATCATGGCGGCTCACGGACCAGCAGGAGCCGCGATGAAGTTTTCACAAGCCATGCAAAGTGTCACGCGCCACGGCGATCAATGGCGGGCCAGCGTCAGCGAGGACTGGCTGCAGGGGCGCAGCGCTTTCGGCGGGCTGCAGGCGGCGCTGGCCTTGCGCGCCATGCGCGAGCTGGTGCCGCCGGACATGCCGCTGCGCACGCTGCAGGTCACCTTCCTGTCCCCCGTGCCTGCCGGCAGCGTGGCGATCCGCGCTGCCTGCTTGCGCAAGGGGCGTAGCGCGATGCATGTCGAGGCCAGCTTGTGCGACGGTGAACAGGTCTTGTGCCGGCTGCTTGGCGTGTTCGGCAGTGCACGCGCTTCCGTGCTGGATTTCCAGCCGGAGCAGCTGCCGGTTGTCGCCGAAGCGGCGAAGGAATTGTGTTATGTCGAAGGTTTGATGCCTGCGTTCACCCAGCACTTCCGCGCGAGCTGGCTGCGTGGCGACCTGCCTTTCAGTGGTGGCTCGCAACGAAAGTCGGTGCTGCAACTTTCGCTGCGCGACGAAGGGCGGCCTGACGAAACCCACGTGCTGGCCTTTGCCGATTTCATTCCGCCGATCGCGCTGTCGTTGTTCGACCGGCAGACTCCGGGCAGCTCGCTGACCTGGATGATCGAAATGCTGCGCGACCGCTACGACGATCTCGGCATGGACGACTGGCGCGTCGATGCAGAGCTGCTCGCCGCCCGCGACGGCTATACCAACCAGAGCGTGATGCTGTGGGGGCCGCGCGGCGAACCGGTGGCGCTGAGTCGGCAGAGCATGGTGGTGTTCGGGTGATGGCGTTCGGAAAATCGAGGGCTGCGGCGTGAGCCCCCCGTTCCTCGACAATGTGTTCTGGCACGCCTTGACTGGAGCGCAGGCGAACTTCGCCGTCGGTGCGGGCGAGGCACGTCGGTATGCGCCCGGCTTCTCGCCGATTCTCGCCTTCGCCGACCCGTTGCGGCCGGACTTCGACGCGCTGTTGCCATTTTGCGCGCCGGGCGAGTCGTTCTACACGGATGGCTGGTTCGGGCCGGCGCCGGCAGGCTGGCGCATCGAGCTCGAATCGACCATGTTCAAGATGCTGTGGGCCGGTGAACTGCCGCCGCTCGATCCCGCACCCGAGGCGTTGCCCTTGGGGCCTGCGCATGTCCAGCAGGCGCTGGAACTGGCGGCACTGACCCGGCCCGGGCCGTTCGGTCCGCGCACGATCGAACTGGGCGACTACTTCGGCGTGTTCGACGGGGAACGCCTGCTCGCGATGGCCGGCGAGCGCGCCTTTGCCGGCGACCTGCGCGAGGTCAGCGGCATCTGCACCCATCCGCAGGCGCAGGGACGTGGACTGGCGCGCCGGCTCACTGCCAAGCTGATCCGGCGCCAGCTGCTGCGCGGCGAAACCCCGTTCCTGCACGTCATGCGCAGCAACGAGGGCGCCCGTGCGCTGTATCGCCGGATGGGCTTCATCGACCAGCGCGAATCGGTGGTGCGGGTGATCCGGTTGAGTTGAAGCGTCGCGCGCGGCGCCCGCTGACGCATGGATTTCAGTGCGGCGCGGTGCGGCGCCTGACGCCCGCGCCGAGCGAGGCGATCAGGCCCACGGTCAGCACGATTTCCGCCCACGCCAGCACGCGTTCACCGGGCGCACTCCAGGCTTCAGCCACGCCGTGGCAGAAATAGAACAGGCTGAGGATACCGACCCACAGCAGGGCGCGACGTGCATTGCGGATCGCGAACAACGGCAGCAGCAGGGGTACGACGGTGACCACGAGTACCAGCCACGCCGGCATCGTTTGCGCCGGGAACAGCCAGCCGTGCCAGGCCAGTTGCAGCAGCACCAGCAGCGCCCAGGCGAGCAGGCCGATGCGGTAGACCGGCAGCACCGGCGCGCGCGTTGCGCTGCTCATGCCTTGTCCAACAGGCGGCGTGCGACGTCGGCGAGGCGACGGCCGAGCGCCCGGGCCAGCTCGCGTTCGTGCTCGCTGATCGGGTTGTCGCCCTTGGCGCCAGTGACGTGGCTGGCACCGTAGGGTGTGCCGCCGCTTTGCGTGGTGGTGAGTGCCGGTTCGGTATACGGCACGCCGAGCAGCAGCATGCCGTGATGCAGCAGCGGCAGCGCCATCGTCAGCAGGGTGGATTCCTGGCCGCCGTGCATGGTG
>DATNBK010000314.1:0-3762 GCA_035571995.1 Rhodanobacter sp. | reverse complement strand
TGCGGCAGGAGGCGGCCCAGGCTGATGCTGTTGGCGGAGGACATGGGCACCGCGGCCTGCAGCGCTGCGTCGTTCAACGCCGCTTTCACCATGCGCTGGCAGTCGTCGAAGCGGCCCTCCACGCGCAGGGCGCTGACGTTGTCGCCGAAGCAGCCAAGCTGATGGGCCTGGCGCGGGGAAACGCGGCCGTCCGGGTACAGGATCACCACCTCGATCCCCGGTCGACGGTGGAAGGCCGCGCCGACCGCGGCCCCGGTGTCGCCCGAGGTGGCCACCAGGATGGTCAGTGGACGCGCGTCGGCCCGCGGCAGGCGGGCAAGGCAGGCGGCGAGGAAGCGGGCGCCGAAATCCTTGAAGGCTGCGGTCGGGCCATGGAACAGTTCCAGCATGGCGCTGCCCGCGTGCGCCGGCAGCGGGCGCAACGGCGCCTCGAAGGTGAATGCCTCGGCGCAAATCGCCGCCAGCTCGTCCGCCAGCGCGTCCCCGGCGAAGTAGGGCGTGAGCAGGGTGCATGCGGTGTCGGCCAGGTTGCCGTGCGGATCGAATGCCGCCGGGTCCAGCGTCGGCAACGCCGTCGGCACGTAGAGGCCGCCATCCGGCGCCAGGCCGGCGGCAATTGCCTGGCTGAGCGGCACGGCCGGGCAGGTCTCTCGGGTACTTTGGTACGTGACTTGATATGGACGTCCAGCCGTATCCTGGGGTTTGGCGTTCATGGCTGGGCCGCGTCGAGGAGGGGGACGAGGCCCGCAGCCGGGCCATTGATTGGCGACACCCAGGCCTCGCTGTCCAGGCCGGCTTCGGCAAACGCGGCCTGCATGGCGGTGGTGGCAGCGCTGGCGTCGGCGCGGTTGGCATACCAGCCGAACACGCTGGGGCCGGCGCCGGAGATGCTTGCACCCAGGGCGTTCGAGTCGAGCGCAGCCTGCTTGACCCGGGCGAAGTTGGCGATGAGGGCCGCGCGGCGTGGTTCCACCAGCACGTCGTTCAGCCCGGCGCGCACGAGGTCCGCGTCGCCGCGTTGGCAGCCGGTCAGCACCAGGGCCAGGTTCGCACTTTGCGCGACGAATTCGCGCAGCGCATAGCCGCCATCGAGCACCGCGCGCGCCCGTCGCGTTTCCAGCACGGCATGCGGATGGACCAGGGCGCAGTGCCAGGCGTCCGGCACGGGGATGCGCACCAGCCGGTCCGCGGTGGCCAGCACCAGCCCGCCAAGCAGCATCGGGCCAATGTTGTCGCCGTGGCGGCTGCCGCTCGCGACCGCCTCGCCATCAAGCGCAAACGGATACAACGCTTCGCGGGCCAGCGGTTGTGGCAGCAGGGCATTGGCGGCGACCAGGGCGGCCACGCAGGAAGCTGCCGAGCCGCCCATGCCGGAGCCGAGCGCGATGCCCTTGTGCAACACGAGTTCGAAACCGTGCTCCAGGTCAAGTGCCTGGCGCAGCGACAGCAGGGCGGCACCGGCCGTGTTGCGCGAGGGCTCGCGCGGCAGCCCGCTGACGCAGCCACGGATCGCGGCGATGCGCACCACCGGTTCGGCAATGCGGCGAACCTGGGCGCGATCGCCGGTGCCGGTCACGCTGTGGCCGAGCAGGTCGAAGCCGACGCCAACATTGCCGACACTGGCCGGCGCAAAGGCGCAGGCTGCTGTTGGGGGCACAGTGGCTGGTGGCGCTTCCATGACGGACTCCAACGATACGGCACTCATGCGCTGGCCTGCAGGGTTTCGGCAATACGCAGCAGGTCGGTGAACACACCGGCGGCTGTCACCTCCGGGCCAGCGCCAGGACCTTGCACCGACAGTGGATTGTCGCAGTAGCGGCGGGTGGTGAAGCGCACGATATTGTCGGTCAAACTGGTGTGCGCAAAGGCATGCGTTGCCGGCAGCACGGACAGGCGCACGCTGGCATGCCCGTGGCGGTCCAGGTGCGCGACGTGCCGCAGCACGCCGCCCATGGCGCGCGCACGCGTGAGTTGGGCCGCCATCGGTGCATCCAGCTCCTCCAGGCGCTGCATGAATTCGGCTGCCGGCACGTCGGCCAGCGCTTCTGGAACCAGGCCTTGCACCTCGACGTCTTCCAGCGACAACGGCCAGCCGGCCTCGCGCGCCAGGATCACCAGCTTGCGTGCCACGTCCAGGCCGGACAGGTCGTCGCGTGGATCGGGCTCCGTGTAGCCCGCCGCGTGGGCTTCGCGCAGCAGCGCGGAGAACGCCTGGGCGCCGTCGTGGCGGTTGTACAGCCAGGCCAGGGTGCCCGAGAACATGCCTTCGATGGCGACGAGTTCGTCGCCGGTGTCGAGCAGGTCGCGCAGGGTTTGCACCACCGGCAGGCCGGCACAGACAGTGGCCTCGTAGCGAAAGCGGGCCGCGTCGTTGCAGGCGGCGCGGATGGCCAGCCAGCGTGGCAAGGGGCCGCTGCCGGCACGCTTGTTTGGCGTCACCACGTGCAGTCCGCTGGCCAGCCAGCCGGGATAGTGGTCGACCACCGCGTCGCTCGCCGTGGCGTCGATCAGCAGCGCAGGACGCCCCGCGCGACCGCGCACGTGCGCGGCGAATTCGTCCAGGTTGCAGGGCCGCCAGATTTCGGCGCGCTGCCCGGCCGGGTCGTCGCCGGCGCGGGTCAAGTCCGGATCGTCGCAGTCCAGCCACATGCGGCGGCTGGCGGCGACGCCGCACAATTGCAGCTCCAGCCCGGTTTCGCGGGCCAGGCGCGTTTGCGCGGCGCGCAGCTGGGCCAGCACGGCGGCGCCGACGCGGCCGGGTCCAAGCAGTCCGACGGCCAGCGACCGCCGGCGGTGGATGGCGGGCTGCGCGCGGATTTGTGGCGGACGGGACAGGATGGGCGGTGGCAATATACAGACGTTCACGATGGCCTCCAAAGGGGCCCCGTGCTCGTTGGCGGATTGGCTGCTTGCTGCAAGGTCACGGCCGTCCGCCTGGTCGAGGGCGGGGCCGTTGCGTGTTGCAGAGCTTAGTTGCGCGCGGCCACCGTCCTCGACGTCGAGGTCGAAATCGAACTCGTGGTCGAGACGGTGGCGGTCATGCATCCGGCGCCGGGACCAACGCGCCATACCGCGCAACCGGCGCTGGCCGGTGTGCGATACGCGTGCGTCAGGTGGGAATACGGATGCATGGAACCGACGGTAGCGGCGTTGCCGCTGCGTCGTCAAGCCGAAAGTTTCATGCGGCCGCCGATCCGGCGACGCGGGTCGGCCGTGGCCGGGCGCGCCTTACTTCGCCTGGTCGACCAGCCAATGCACGGCGTTGGTGACCTGCTCGTCGGTCAAGGCCGGGTTGCCGCCCTTGGGCGGCATGAAGTTGCCGTCCGGGCCGTGGTAGCCCTCGATCGCGTGCTTGACCAGGGTGTCGATGCCCTGCGCCAGGCGCGGACCCCACATGCCCTTGTCGCCGGTCTTCGGTGCGCCGGCGACGCCGGAGGTGTGGCAGCTGGTGCACAGATGGTCGTAGATCGCCTTGCCGTCGGTGGTGCCGCCGTAGGCGACCTGCGACGCAGCGGCCTTGGCGGCGGCATCCGCGGCGGCCTGCATGGCGGCGCGGCCCGTGTTGCCGGCGTAGACGGCACCATCCGGCGCGATTCGCGCGGCAACCCTGGCCGGCTGGGCCGGATTGGTTTCCTTCGGCTCGCGGTCGTGGATCGCCAGCGCCGCGAGGATCAGCACCACCGTCAGCACGGCCAGGCCGCCGATCCGGCGACGCGGGTCGGCCGTGGCCGGGCGCGCCTTACTTCGCCTGGTCGACCAGCC
>DATNBK010000313.1:0-3547 GCA_035571995.1 Rhodanobacter sp. | reverse complement strand
CGAGACGTTCGCCGAGCTGGCCCCGGCGGACCTGTTGCCGGTGGCGACGGCGCTGCGCGACGAGTCTGACTTCCGTTTCAGCGTGCTGATCGATGTCTGCGGCGTCGACTACCTGAGCTACGGCCAGGCCGAATGGACGGCCGAGTCATCCACCAGCAGCGGTTTTTCCCGCGGCGTGCAAGGCCAGGCCTTGGGCCGCTTCAACTGGGCAGGACGGCCAGAACGTGAGGGCGGGCCGCGGCGTTTCATGGTGGCGATCCAGCTCCTTTCGCTCGACCTCAACCAGCGCCTGTGCCTGCACGTCTACTGCCCCGACAACACGCTGCCAATCGTGCCGTCGGTGACGTCGGTCTGGGCCGGCGCGAACTGGTACGAGCGCGAGGCGTTCGACCTTTACGGCATCATCTTCGACGGGCATCCGGACCTGCGCCGCATCCTCACCGACTATGGCTTCGTCGGCCACCCGTTCCGCAAGGATTTCCCGCTGATCGGCAATGTCGAGGTGCGTTACGACCCGCAGCAAAAGCGCGTGGTTTACGAGCCGGTGTCGATCGAGCCGCGGGTCGGCGTGGCGCGCGTGATCCGCGACAATGCCGGGCTGCTGCAGGCCCGCGCCGAGGCGCAAGACGACTGGCGCAACAACTGAGGCCCCGTATTCATGCAGGAAATCCGCAACTACACGATGAATTTCGGCCCCCAGCACCCGGCCGCGCACGGCGTGCTGCGCCTGGTGCTGGAGATGGACGGCGAAACGGTGGTGCGCGCCGATCCACACATCGGCCTGCTGCATCGGGGCACGGAGAAGCTCGCCGAGTCCAAGCCGTTCAACCAGTCCATTGGCTACATGGACCGGCTCGATTACGTGTCCATGATGTGCAATGAGCACGCCTACGTGCGGGCCATCGAGACCCTGCTGGGGATCGAGGCGCCGCCGCGTGCGCAGTACATCCGCACCATGTTCGACGAGATCACGCGCATCCTCAACCACCTGATGTGGCTTGGATCCAATGGCCTGGATCTTGGCGCGATGGGCGTGTTCCTGTACGCGTTCCGCGAGCGCGAAGAACTGATGGACGTCTATGAAGCCGTTTCCGGCGCGCGCCTGCATGCGACCTACTACCGTCCCGGCGGCGTGTACCGTGACCTGCCGGACCACATGTCCAAGTATCGCGAGTCCCCGTGGCACAAGGGCAAGGACCTGGCGCGCTTCAACAGTTGGCGCGAAGGCACGATGCTGGATTACCTCGATGCGTTCACCGCGGATTTCCCGCACAAGGTCGACGAGTACGAGGAGCTGCTCACCGAGAACCGCATCTGGAAGCAGCGCACGGTGGGCATTGGCGTCATCAGCCCGGAAGTCGCCCAGCAATGGAGCATGAGCGGGGTCATGCTGCGCGGCTCGGGCATCGAGTGGGACCTGCGCAAGAAGCAGCCGTACGCGAAATACGCGGAGATGGACTTCGACATCCCGGTCGGTACCCATGGCGATTGCTACGACCGCTACCTGGTGCGGGTCGCCGAGATGCGCCAGTCCAACAGCATCATCCGCCAGTGCGTGAAGTGGCTGCGGGACAACCCCGGCCCGGTGATCGTGCGCAACTTCAAGGTCGCGCCGCCGCCGCGGATGGAAATGAAGGAAGACATGGAAGCCATGATCTATCACTTCAAGCTGTTCAGCGAAGGCTATTGCGTCCCCGCGGGCGAGACCTATGCCGCAGTCGAGGCACCCAAGGGTGAGTTCGGCTGCTACCTGATCTCCGACGGCGCGAACAAGCCTTTCCGGCTGCATTGCCGTGCGCCGGGGTTTGCCCACCTCTCATCCATGGACACGGTGGTCCGCGGGCACATGCTCGCCGACGTGGTGGCGATGATCGGCACCTACGACCTCGTGTTTGGCGAAGTCGACCGCTGAGCAGGCGCGACGGGAGAAAGTCATGAAGTCAACTGGACATTACCAGCAAGTCAAGAATGTCGACCCGCTCGTCGTGCTGGATGCACATACGCGTGGGCACATCGACCACTGGGTTGCCAAGTTTCCGCCCGAGCGCAAGCAATCGGCCCTGATCCAGGGCCTGTTCGTGGCGCAGGAGCAGAACCACGGCTATCTCACCGATGAACTCATCACCGCGGTCGCCAAGTACCTCGGCGTGCATGCGATCTGGCCCTACGAGGTGGCCAGCTTCTACTCGATGCTGGAGACGCGGCCGGTCGGCCACAACAGCGTCTCGATCTGCACGAATGTGTCGTGCTGGCTGAATGGCGCCGATGACCTGGTGCGGCATTGCGAGAAGAAGCTGGGCATCAAGCTCGGCGAGAGCACGCCCGATGGCCGCGTGTACCTGAAGTGCGAGGAGGAATGCGTGGCGGCTTGCGCCAGCGCGCCGGTGATGCTCGTGAACGGTCATTACCACGAGCGCCTGACCGCGGCGGCGGTCGACGAAATCCTCGACGGGTTGGAGTGAGAAGCGCAATGTCAGTAGGCCCAGCACCCAAGGAACATCAGGTCGTCTACACCACCTTGCACTTCGACAAGCCGTGGGCGCTCGACAGCTACCTGCAAATAGGCGGCTATTCCGTGTGGAAGAAGATCCTGGCCGAGAAGCCGGATCCGAAGACGCTGATCGACGAGATCAAGAAGAGCAACCTGCGGGGACGTGGCGGCGCGGGGTTCCCGACGGGCCTCAAGTGGTCGTTCATGCCGCAGGGGACGATGCAGAAGTACATCCTGTGCAACTCAGATGAGTCCGAGCCCGGCACGTGCAAGGATCGCGACATCCTGCGCTTCAATCCGCACGCGGTGATCGAGGGCATGGCGATTGCCTGCTATTGCACGGGCTCCAGCGTCGCCTACAACTATCTGCGCGGCGAATTCCACCGCGAGCCATTCGAGCACTGCGAGGAAGCGCTGGCCGAGGTGTACGCGGCCGGGCTGCTGGGCAAGGACATCCAGGGCAGCGGCATCAACATCGACATTTACAACGCGCTTGGTGCCGGTGCCTACATCTGCGGCGAGGAAACCGCGCTGATGGAGTCGCTGGAAGGCAAGAAGGGCCTGCCGCGCTTCAAGCCGCCGTTCCCCGCCGGCTTTGGCCTGTACGGCAAGCCCACGACGATCAACAACACCGAGACCTACGCTTCGGTCCCCTCGATCCTGAGCAAGGGTGCGGACTGGTTTCTGGCCCAGAGCAAGACCAAGAACGGCGGACCCAAGGTGTTCTCGGTCTCCGGCTGCGTGCAGCACGGCGGCAATTTCGAGGTGCCATTGGGCACCACGTTCGATGAGCTGTTGGAGATGGCCGGTGGCCTGCGGCCGGGGCGCACACTCAAGGGCGCGATCCCGGGTGGCACGTCGATGCCGGTGTTGACCGCGGCCGAGCTCAAAGGCCTGCCGATGGACTACGACACATTGAAGGCGCTGCACAGCGGGCTGGGTTCCGGCGCCATCATCGTGCTCGACGACAGCGTGTGCACGGTCAAATTCACCTGCCGCATCTCGCGCTTCTACCACAAGGAATCCTGTGGCCAGTGCACGCCGTGCCGCGAGGGT
>DATNBK010000312.1:0-3094 GCA_035571995.1 Rhodanobacter sp. | reverse complement strand
GTCGAGGTGACCGCGACGTGGTGCGCCACCAGGTCGCCGATCAGCGCCTTGGCGTCGCTGCCCTGCGGATCCATGGCGTACAGCGTCTGCAGGCCGTCGGAGGCGCTGCAGTGGTCCGGCGCCTTGCCGGGATCGTGTTCGGTGTTGACGAAGAAGCCGTGCTCGAGGTCGTCGATGCCGGCCGCGGCGGCTTCACGATAGGTGACGGCGCACAGGTGGCCGGTCACCTTCAGTCCCAGGCGGTGCGCTTCGTCAATCGCGGCCTTCAGTTCGGCGCGGGTGATGTTCATGTACGCCTTGAACGAGGTCACGCCTTGCTTGGCCCAGAACGCCACCGTGTCCCGGGCGTCCTCGGGATTGCGGATGGGATGCATCTGGATGAAAAACGACCCCGATCCTTCGAGGTACGGCCCGGTCACGTCCATATGCGGGCCGGGCAGCTTGCCCGCATCGATCTGGCGCTTGAGGTTGAGGTCGGTGTACGGCTCCACGCTGCCGGTGGTGCGCAAGGTGGTGACGCCGTTGGCCAGGTACAGGCGGGGTGCCGAGTACGCCATTTCCGGCACGATCAGCGGCGGCTCGCTGTGCAACTGCGCATCGAGGTTGGGCCGGGCGATGTAGAACAGATGGTCGTGCATGCCGACCAGGCCGGGGAACACGGTATGCCCGGACAGGTCGAGCCGCTTGGCATCGGCGGGGATGGGCAAGCCGTCGGCGCCGACCGCGACGATCTTGCCGCGTTCGATCAGGATGGTCTGGTTGGCGCGTGCCGGTGCGCCGCTGCCGTCGATCACGCGCACATGCATCAACGCCACGATGGGCGCATCCACCCGGACGAAGCGCTGCAGCGCCTGGTCGGGAGCCACGGCTGGCGGCAGGATGATGGGCGCGAGGTCCAGGCTCGCGGCATGTGCCGCGCCCAGGCCCAGCGACAAGGTTGCTGCAAGCATCCACAGGTGTCGCATGGCGATACTCCCCGCTCGGCTATGGCGCTCATCGGCCCCCACGGGTCGTGCGCCTACTTTAGCGCCGAACGAAGGGAGCAGAGGCCGTGCAGGCGGCCCCGCCCCGATCCCCGCCGCGCCGCGCCACGGCACGTGATGCCGCGGCATGCCGTGCGCAGCGGTGGCTTGGATCAGCCGCCGCTGCCTGCCTCCACCACTGGCAACAGCACCGCGCTGCGTCCATCAGGGCCGTGCTCGATGGTGATCGTGGCCTTCTGGTAGTCGGCCGGCTTGGCGAACAGGATGTTTGGCACGTAGGTCTGCGGGTTGCGGTCGTAGAGCGGGAACAGGCTCGACTGGATCTGCACCATGATGCGGTGGCCGGGCTTGAACTCGTAGTTCACCGTCGGCAGGCGGAACTTGTACTGCTGCACCTCGTTGGCCGGGATCGGCGAGGGGTCGGAGAAGCTGTGCCGGTAACGCCCGCGGAAGATGTCGAGCGCGACCGGGAACTGGTAGCCGCCCATCTCCGGTTCATTGGCGTCCACATCGGGATAGACGTCGATGAGCTTGACCACGAAGTCGCCGTCGGTGCCGGTGGTGCGGGCGAAGATGTCCGCGATCGGCGCGCCCTGGATGGCGACGGTCTTGGTCAGCACGGGCGTGACGTAGGACAACACGTCCGGGCGGTCCGTGACGAAGCGCTGGTCTTCGACCAGCCAGGTGCGCCAGCGGCTGTCACTTGCCAGGGTCGGGCGGGGCAGGTAGGAGACGGGCTTGGCCGGGTCGGAGACATAGCTGTCGCTGCCGCCGGTGGGCGCCTGGAAGCCCAGGCCCAGGTCGGCCTGCAGGTAGAGCGGGGTGAGCTGCTGCTCGCTGGCCGGCTTCCAGTCGGGGAAGCCGTCCCAACGCTGCTGCACGGGGTTGTAGATCAGCGCCTGCGGCAGCGGCCTGGGCAGGGGCGTGCCGCGCAGGTAATGGTTGAACCAGGGGATCATCGTATTCCGGCGAAATTCGGCGGTGGTGTTGCCCGGCCACTTCAGCGGGCCCATGTTCCAGCCCTCGCGGTTGATCTGGCTGTGCCACCACGGGCCGATCACCAGATGGTTGTTCGCGCCGTGGCCCGCCTTCTTCAGCGCTTCAAAGGCGTGCACGGCACCGTAGATATCCTCCTGGTCCCACATGCCTTGCAGCCACATCGTGGGGACGCTGGAGGGCTTGGCGGCCAGCAGCTTGTCCAGTGCCTGGAGCTGCCAGAAGGCGTCGTAGGCCGGGTGCGCGGCAAAGCGGTTCCAAAACGGCAGTTGCGTCAAGCCGTTGGCCTCGGCGTAGGCGCCGGCCGAGCCCGCTTCGAGGAAGTTGGTGTAGTCGTCGTAGTTTTCGCGGGGGATGCCCTCGCCACGGCCCTTTTTGCTGCTTTGGGACACGAAGAAATCGAGGTTGCGCTGGCGCAGCGCGCCGTAGTGGTACCAGTCATCGCCCATCCAGCCATCGATCATCGGGCTTTCCGGCGCCGCGACTTTCAGCGCGGGGTGCGGGCCGAGCAGGGCCATGGCGACCGTCCAGCCGTCGTAGGACGAGCCGATCATGCCGACCTTGCCATTCGATTCCTTGACGTTCTTCACCAGCCAGTCGATCGTGTCCCAGGCATCGGTGGTGTCGTCCGTCTTGGTCGGGTTGAGCGGCCCCATCGGCGGGCGGGTCATGACGTACTGGCCTTCCGAGCCGTATTTGCCGCGGACGTCCTGCCAGACCAGGATGTACTTGTCGGCGGCCCAGTCCCGGCCGCCGGACCACACCGCCTCGGTCATGTGCGGGCTGTTGTTTGGCGCCATGCCGCTGGCGTTGTAGGGCGTGCGTTCGAGGAGGATGGGCAGGTCGTGGCCGTCCTTCGGGGTCACGATCACCGTGTGCAGCTTCACGCCGTCGCGCATCGGGATCATCACGTCGCGCTTGACGTAGTCGAAGTTGTCTTGGGGCTGGGTCCAGTTGGCCGGAACGTCCGATCCGGTCTGGATCATGTCGGGCGTGACTTTGGCGGACGTCTGGGCGGCTGGGGGCGCTGCGAAGGCGAACGCGGAGAGAATGCAGGCAAGCGAAACGAATGCCGTGGTCAAGGCGGCTTTCTTCATGTCCGGGGATTCCCTGGT
>DATNBK010000311.1:0-5375 GCA_035571995.1 Rhodanobacter sp. | reverse complement strand
CTCGCTCAGGCAGAACTGTTCAAGTGACCAGCCCTCTTCGATGAACTGCCGGTGGTGCCGCGCGGCCGTCTGTGGGTCATAGTTTTCTCGCCAGTAGTCGTAGTGGGAAAGCATGCGTGCCACCGGCTCCCTCACCCAGGTGACAAACGTCAATGCGCGCACGCTGTCGAGTCGCTGATACTTCACCGGCAAAAAATGCCCATGTACGCACTCGATGTCGTCCAGCCCCCGTTCCGCAATGGCCGCACCAGTGGCAAGAGCCGCTTGGTATCGGTCGAGCCGTGAATGGCACAGGACCTGATCGTTGCAGTCATCTCGATAGCGATCGCCAAAATGCGTCATCAGCGATGCCTTGAAACTTGTTCCACCCGTCTTCGGCAAATGCACGGAAATAAGAGTCATGGATCCTCGGCCATCGGTGGTCAGAGATAACAGGGTACCGTCATGGCACTGGCCGCCAATCACAAAATGGTGACTCGAGGCCATGGCCAGCGAGAGTTCCGGGCCGGGAAATCAAGCTGGCCTAGGCCATGTCATTCAAGGATTCAGCCACCACGAAAAGAGCCCGACCGCATCCCTGCGGCCAGGTAAATTACGCATGACCAACTTCGAGGTGCGGCAAGCCAGCTGCCGCAGTCAGCGGGCCGACGAGGCAGCAGGCGGCGCGTGGTCGAAGGCTCGCCACGCAATCAGCAGGTTGGTGGCATTCACCGAGCCAAGGCCGGAGGCAAAGCTCCAGCCTGGCTGGGCTGGGTAGGCCTTGTTGCTTACACCATAGGTGGTAGGGGCAGCATCGGTTGTGGTCAGGCCCACCTCGATGAAGCCCCCCGGCGTGGTTCCGTAGTAATAGCAATTGGGTGTGGGCTGCCCGTTGTAATAGCTCGGATCTGCCGGCTGGATACACGAGGAGGAGATCGAACCCCGAGTGACGTTGTGGAACACGCAGTCTTTCGTTCCGGTGGCTCCGTTGTCGGAGTTGCAGGTCGCCAGGCTGGCCGGCGATGGGCCGGCGGGACCGCCATATTCCTGGGCGGCCAGCGCATACAGGGTCGGCGCCGCATTGCCCTGATCCACCGGCAGGCCACGAGCATGCAGTCCCTGGTCCATCAACGCCTGGATACCGGCGAACATCGGCGCGGACAGCGAAGTACCGCCGCTCAACGCGGTCTGCCCGGAGAAGTCGGGGGAGCACGGGTAGTACGACGTACAGGTGATCACCCAGGTGTAGTTGAAGAAGGATCCGGCAAACAACGCCACGTCGGGAATATCGCGCGACTGGTCCTTTGCCGTGTTGAACACCTGCCGCTGCCACGCCGGCTTGGCGTCGACCGAGGAAGCGCCGCCGCTGGCAGCTTCCGACTGACTGTAATACCCGCTGTAATCGAACTTGAACCATTGCTGACAGAACGCGACCGCGCTGTCGAAACCCCAGTCCTTGGCGGCAGCACCATTGCCACAGGACTCATTCCAGGGAATTTCCGGCACGTAGGACAAGGCAGATCCTCCCACCACACTTGGCGTGGCGGCAAAGTACTTGCTGGTGGTGCCATCAAGCACGTCAGCCGTGTCCGTGCCGCCCACGGCGGTCACGTGCGGCGAGGTGGCTAGTGCATTGGCATCCAGCCCGGCAGCATCGATGATCATTCCATTGAAATCCGGATTGGAGCCGGAGTCACCGGTGGACACGAACACCGAAATGCCCTCCGCATCGGCCTGCGCCCACATCAGATCGATCGCCGTCTTGCTGGCGCTGCCGGTGGCAATCTCGCCATAGCCATAGCTGACGCTGATGATGTCCGGGCGATTGCCGCTGTTGATCAGGTTCGTTGCCGCGATGAACACGCCACCGAAGAAGTTGTCCGTGGACGGACTGTAATCGGCGTTGTAGCCCGAGCAACTGGCGACCCAGATGTTGGCACCCGGCGCGATGGCCGTGGACCACTCCGCATCAAGCAGGGTCTCGTCGAAATCCATGGTGTAACCATAGATGTCATTCGGATCCGTGCAGTTGTTGTCGCCGCTGGGCGGGGCCGGGTTGAACTGCTGGAACGTACCGCCGTACTTGGCGAGATTGAACACGTCGACGAAATTGGTCCAGTCCGCGGGCACCATGTCGCCCGCCTCGACCACCGCAATGGTGATGCCCTTGCCGGTGACGCCGTTGTTGCGGATCGTCCTGACCCCATACATCGTGGCCAGATCGTTGGGTGCCAGGCCGCGCCAGCCCCCGGCACCACCCCACGAGATCGCCTGGCTGATGACCTTGGCGTCGATGGCCCCGGGCGCGCCAGCCTTGGCACCGGCCACGGGCCGGGGGGCTTCAAAGTGCTTCTTCGAGGCATCCCACTGCACGATCGCGGGCTTCTTGTGCAGTGGCTGGGGCTGGAAGTCGTCCAGGCCCATCACGCCGGCCACCACTTGCTTCAACGCGGCCGGAATGCTGATGTCGCGGGCATTCGCCAGGTGTTTGACCTGGTTGAAGGTGTAGATGTTCTCTTGGGTATGGAATGCCTGCCTCACCTGCGCTGCGGTGCCGCTGAAGTCGATCTGCGTCTTGTTCGGGTAGACGTTGTTGACGGTGAAACCCTGAGCAGTTAACCACGCAGTCACGGTGGCGATGTCGCCATCGGTGACGCCGAATGCATCACCGAACTGCTGCGGAGTCAGCCACTTCTGGAACTGGGCGGATTTGGGATTGTGCTGGCTGGTGATCAACGCCTCCATTTGCGCCTGTCGCAGCGCACTGGGTTTGAGCACCAGTTGCAGGTGGTTCATCCTGGTGGTATCGGCCAGCGGCGTGCTCGCCGTCGCCTGCGCCAGGAAGGCCAGGTGGGACCGCGGAATGGTGACCATGTCGGTGTTGCTGACAGTCTGGGTAACACGCGGTGCTTCCGCGCTGCCGAAGCCAGCCAGCGTGGGGTGACCAATAGCCGTCTGTGCCAGCGACAGGCCAGGTGTGCTGGCCAGCGCCGCAGCGATCGCCACGCTGAGTACGAAATTGCGTTGTTTCATGATGAAACCCCATTGAAGTTGGTCAAAAAATGATTCAAGGCGAACGGATCGGTGTCAGTGCGCCGCGGCCGGCGGGGCGTGATTGAATGCGCGCCATGCGATCAGCAGGTTGGTGGCATTCACCGAGCCCAGTCCGGCGGCAAAGCTCCAGCCCGGCTGGGCTCCATAAGCCTTGTTTCCCGGTCCATAGGCCGTGGGAGCGGCATCTGTCGTGGTCAGCCCAAGGTTCGCCTCGGCATTCGGCATATAGCCGTAGTAGTAGCAATTGGGCGTATGCACGAGCACCGGGTTGCTCGGGCTCGCCTCGGTCGGCTCCATGCAACTGGTGGAAATCGAGCCCCGCGTAACATTGTGGAAAACGCAATCCGCGGTGCCCGTGGCACCGTTGTCGGCATTGCAGGTTGCCAGGGTGGCAGGCATCGGCCCGGTGGGGCCGCCGTACTCCTGCGCCGCCAGTGCATACAGCGTCGGTGCCGCATTGCCCTGGTCGGCGGGCAAGCCGCGCGCGGCGAGCCCTTGATCCATCAACGCCTGGATACCGGCGAACATCGGCGTCGACAGGGACGTACCGGACTCAAGTATCACGACAGAGGGATTGACATTGCTCACGGTGCAGGGCCAGTACTGGGTACAGATCATCATGGAAGTGAACTTTCCATAGGATCCTGCGAACAACGCCACATCGGGAATGTCGCGCGACTGATCCTGGGCGGCGTTGAATACCTGTTTCTGCCATGTCGGCTTGGCGTCCACGATGGAAGGTCCGCCACCGCCACCTTCGGACTTCAGGTAGGCACCGTAGGGGTCGTAGTGGAGGTATTGCTGGCAGAACGTCACGGCGCTGTAGTAGCCCATGGACTTGGCTGCCACGCCATTGCCGCAGGACTCGTTCCAGGGAATCTCGGGCACATAGGAAAGCGCCGTTCCACCTACCACGCTCGGGGTGGGTGCGAAATATCTGCTGGTGGTGCCGTCGAGGATATCCGCGAGATCCGTGCCGCCCACGGCCGTCACGTGCGGAGAGGTGGCGAACACGTTGACGTCGATGCCGGCGCCTTCGATGACACCACCGTTGAAGTCCGCATTGGGGCCCGAGTCGCCGGTGGCGACGAAGACCGAGATGCCCTCGGCATCCGCCTGCGCCCACATCTGATTGATCGCCGTCATGCTGGCGCTGTCGGTGCCAAGCTCGCCATAGCCATAACTGGCACTGATGATGTCCGGGCGTGTATCGCTGTTGATCAGGTTCAACGACGCCAGGTAGACGCCGCCGAAGAAGTTGTCGGTGGCCGGAGTGGAGCCATCGGCCTCATAGCCGGTACAGCTGGCGGCGACGATATTTGCGCCCGGTGCGATGGCGGTCGCCCATTCCGCGTCGGAAATGGTCTCGTAGGACTCGCCATACATGGTGATCGCGGGATCGTTGCAGTTGGTCGGCCCGCTGGGAGGCGCCGGATTGATCTGACTGAACGTACCGCCATACTTGGCCAAGTTGAATACCTGCCGAAGATTGTCCCAGTCGCCCGGGTTCATGTCGCCATCCTCGACCACGGCGATGGTTATGCCGGTGCCGGTGACGCCGTTGTTGCGAATCGCCCTGACGCCGTACATCGTGGCCAGGTCGTTGGGCATCAGGGCACGACGACCTGCAAAACTTACCGCCTGGCCGACCGGCTTTTGGCTGCTGGCCTGGGAACTCGCCGACGATCCGGACACCGGCTCAAAGCCCTTCTTCGAAGGGTTCCACTGCACCATCTCGGGCTTTTCGATCAGGGCCTTCGGATTGAAATCATTTAGTCCCATCACCCCGGCCACCACGGGTTTGAGAGCAGCCGGGATGCTTATATCGCTGGCGTTCGCCAGGTGCTTCACCTGGTTGATCGTGTAGATGTTTTCCTGCGTATGGAACGCCTGCCTCACCTGCCCCGCGGTGCCGCTGAAATCGATCTGGGTCTTGTTCGGGTACACGTTGTTGACAGTGAAACCCTGCGCGGTCAGCCACGCGGTCACCGCGGCGATATCTCCATCGGTCACGCCAAACGCGTCGCCGAACTGCTGCGGCGTCAGCCAGTGCTGGAACAGCGCCGACTTCGGGTTGTGCTGATTGGCAATCAACGCCTCCATCTGCGCCTGACGCAGCGCACTCGGTTTAAGCACCAGTTGCAGATGGCTCATCCTGGCGCTGTCGGCCAGCGGCGTGCTCGACGTCGCCTGGGCGACAAAGGCGAGGTGGGTGCGGGGGATGGTGACCAGATTGGTGTTGCTGACGGCCTGGACGACCCGCGGCGCTTCCGGCCTGCTGATGGCCGCCGGGGTGGAACTACCGGATGCCGGCTGCGCCAGCAACATCACCGGCGTAGTCG
>DATNBK010000310.1:0-21778 GCA_035571995.1 Rhodanobacter sp. | reverse complement strand
TCAGAACGTCTCCGAGTTGAAGAATTCCCCGAACAGCTCCTGTTCGGAGGGTCGGTCTTCGGCAATGGGACGGCTGACCCAGGTGGTCTGCAGGAAGTGCTTGAGGTGGATGTTCTCGTTGGTGATGTTGCCGCCCCAGATGCCGCAGCCCAGGCTCGAAGTCATCGGCATGCCGTTCGTGAACGAGCCGGCGTTCGCCTTGGATTGCGGCTGGCGCACCATCATGCGGCTGACCGGCGCGATGCGGGCGAGGCGGTCGATGTGGCTGTCGTCGTGCGAATAGATGCCGCAGGAATGACCCTTGCCGCCGACATCGTAGATTTGCTCAATCATCTGCAGGGCCTGGTCGAAGCCATGGTAGCGATAGATGGCCAGCACGGTGGTGAGCTTTTCGTGCGACCAGTTGTACGTTGGCCCGATCTTGTCGTTCTCGACGATGATGAACTTGCGGTCCGCTGGTATCTCGAAGCCCGCCGCCTGCGCAATCGCCTGTGGCGGGCAGGCGACGGTGTTCGGCAGACGGTGCCCCTCGGCGTCCCACATCACCTTTTCGATCGCCGCGGCTTGCGCGGCGTCGACCTTGAAGCCACCTTCGTCGATCAACGCCTGCAGCATGGCGTCGTACAGCCGGTCGTCGACCACGATGTTGCCGTCGGCCGAGCAACCGGAACCGAAGTCGGAAGTTTTGGACAAGCGCGTATTGCGGGCCGCGACATCGACGTCCGCGGTTTCGTCGATGACCATCGTGGAATTGCCGGCACCAACGCCGTAGGCAGGCTTGCCCGAACCGTAGGCCGCCCGCACCATGGGCTGGCCGCCGGTGGCGAGTGTCAGGTCACAGTTGGCCATCAGGTACTGCGTGGCCGGGATGGTCGGTGTCTCGATGCACTGGAACAGGTCGGCCGGCGCGCCCTGGCGGGTGAGCGCCTCGCGCATCACGCGGACCATTTCCAGCGTCGTGGCCTTGGCCCGCGGGTGCGGTGAAAAGATCACCGCGTCCAGGGCCTTCAAGGCATAGATTCCGGTATACGCCGGAGTGAGGCCGGGATTGGTGGTCGGTACCAGGGAGGCGATCACGCCGGCTGGCTTGGCGTACTTGACGATGCCTTTTTCGGGGATCTCCTCGATGATCCCTGTGCTTTTTTCACGCAGTGCGTCACGCAGCACGCCCATGATCTTCATGCGCTTGGACCGGCGGCCTTGCGGATCACCAAGCCGGCTCTCCTTGACCCCCATTTCAGCAATGCGGGTGAAGGTCTTCTCATTGGCGGTAGCCCAGCCCAAGGCCTGGCACAGCCGGTCAATCCGGGCCTGGTCGTAGTCCTTCACCTCGCGCATCGCCGCGCGTGCACGCTGGATCATGCCGTCAATGCTGGTGCGTTCGGCGTCACTCAATTCTCTTGCCATGTCGTCTCCAAGGCGGCCTGAGGCGGGATCGTTCCCTTGCCACGGCCACGCCTGTCCTGAGTATACGAACTAGTACGTCCAAGTCAATGAGCAAGGCCGCCCTGCGTCGTGGCCGTTTGGGGAACGCAGGGTTGCACGGGGGGCGACGGTAGTGCGATTGGACGTCGATCGCATCGTCCACGGGTCGACACGGGGATGAGGTCGAAGACGTGGACACCGTCATGGCACGGTCGACGTACCAAGGCCGGCGTTCGTCGTTCTCCAGGCCCCGACCAAACTGGAAGTGCAGCGCTGCGTCTTCCACCGCCCCTGGAAAGAGCCTGGATCAGGTCTTCTTGGCGACAGCGGGATCCGTCGATTCGACGTAGGACAAGATCGCTTCGACGATCATGCGTCGATGCCTTGCGCGCAGCTTGGGGTCAAACAAGTCACAGTCGAACGAGGCCTCGAACGTGTGGCGGTTCGAAATGCGAAAGAAGCAAAACGCACTGATCAACAAATGGACATCGAGCGCCACCAGGTTCTGGCGAAATTCGCCGGTTGCCTGCCCCCGTTCCAGGATGTCTTCCAGGGTACGGATGACACTTTCGTTGATGCGTCGGATCGAGGGCAATTTTGAAATGGTCTTGGCGCGATGGATATTCTCGGTGCTCACCAGACTGATGAACCGGGTGTGGTTCTCGTCATATTCAAACGTCACTTCAATGAGTTTTTGCAGCGCCTCGCGCGGCGGCATGTTGGCAAAATCGGACTGGGCCTCCTCGGCGCGGATGTCCGCGTAGGCCTTTTCCAGCACAGCGCTGTACAAGCCTTGTTTGCCGCCGAAGTAGTAATAAATCATGCGTTTGGAGGCCAGCGTGCGCTCGGCAATAGCATCCACCCGCGCTCCCGACAAACCATAGGCAGCAAATTCCTCGGTTGCCACTTTGAGGATGTTTTGCCTGGTTTGCTCTGCCTCGGCGGCGACCGTCGAGGCACGGCCGGCCGCACGCTTCTTTGGCTTCGTGCCGGTCGTCTCCCCTTTCTTGGCCATGCGTTGTGCTCCTGCGCGGTCAGCGGCGACGCGCCCGTCAATGACTGCCTGATTGCGCTGCTGAAAGTCGGTCATTCTACACGCGGTGTGCCGACGTCGAGGAGACACAGGGGGCTGGAGCGCTGCCAGCTATATGGACAAGGCGTGGTATGCCGTCAGCGACGGGCTTGCGTGGCGGCGACGAATCCCTTGGGCAAACCGGCATCCACCAGATGGCCATAAAGCGGCTCGTCGGGCAGGGCCTGTGCCAGGAGCGTACGCGCCTCCAGCAAACGACCGATGTCCACGCCCGTGCGCAAGCCCATGGCCTCCAGCAGGAACACCAGGTCTTCGGTGACGATGTTGCCGGTGGCGCCTGGCGCGTAGGGGCAACCGCCCAGCCCGCCCTGGGATGAGTCGAACGTGGTGACGCCCACGTCCAACGCCGCCACCACGTTGGCCAGGCCTTGCCCCCGCGTATTGTGCAGGTGCGCCGCGCCCGCGAGCGCGCCGATTTCATGCTGCAGGCGCTTGAACATGCGCCTCACCTGTGTCGGGTTGGCGTAGCCCGTGGAATCCGACAGCCCGATGCTGTCCGCACCAGCCTTGGCGAGGCGGGCAGCCATTTCCATGACCCAGTCCTCGGACACGGGGCCCTCCATCGTGCAGCCGAAGGCAGTGGAGATACCGACCTCGACCGTTGGCCGTGATTGGTTGTTCAGTTCATCGCGGTGGGCGCAGGTGATGCGCACTTGCTCGATCGCTTCTTCTGGGCTCATGCCGATGTTTTTTTCGCTGTGCATGCGCGACGCGGAGACCGGCATGGTCACGGTGTGGACTCCGGCCGCGAACGCGCGGGCGGCATGCTTCGCATTCGGCGCCAGCGCCAACACGGTGAGCCCGGGGATGCGGCGGGCAGCCCGTACCAGTTCGGGGGCGTCGAGCATTTGTGGCAGGCGTCGCGCGGAGACGAACGAGCCTACTTCGATTTCGCGCAAGCCCGCGGCTGCCAGCGCCGCGATCCAGCGCTGCTTGACCTCGGTCGGTATGGTTTGGTGGATGCTTTGGGTTCCCTCGCGCGGGCCGACTTCGCTGACGATGACGTCGACGGCAGGGGCAACGGCTTTCGGTTCCATGCGGGTTTCCTTGGGCTCAGTCCTGCCGGTGCGGGCAGTTGTCAGGCGGAGACGTGATCGGCCAAAGCCGGTTCGTGGTCCAGGTGGCGCCGGGTCGCGTCCAATGCAAGGCGGACATATTCCACATCCCCAAGGACGCGGGCCAGTGGCACTCGGGGGATCTCGAGTGCGTAGGGAATGTCCTGGGGCATCTGGGCCAGGATTTCCTTGACTCCCAGTCCGCCTTCGCCGGGGAACATCCGTTCCGCGCGCGCTTCATGGATCAGCCCCTCGCGTGAGCTGGGCCGGGCCGCCGGCGCGTCGCACAGGTGCGCGTAGCGAAACCATTGCCTGGGCAACCTGCCCAGTTCCTCAAGCGAGGATCCGGATCGCGAGAAGTGCAGCATGTCAATAAGGATGCCGGCATTGGGGCGGTCTGCTGCACGCAGAACGGAAACCGCACTGGCGAGGTCGGGCATCGGTGTCCATGACGGAAACTCGAGATTGGCAAAGACCCCCAGTGGGCGCGCCAGGTCGCAAAGTCGTCCGAACTGGTCGATTGCCCGTTGGCGGTCGGGATCAGGCAATTGCGCGATGACATCATGCGCGCCAAGTTCGGCCGCCAGCTCCAGCAGGGGCAGGAGGTCCTTGGCCTGGTCCTTCGGGCCGATGCGCGCCAGTTCCAGATCGAGGACCTTGACGTCACTGTCCGCCAGGCGGGCCTTGGTTTCACGCAGCAGGTTCGCGTCCTCGGTCAACGCATAGAGCGGTTCGTCGGCGGCGACGCGGTTGGCACGCAATCCGACGTAGTCATACCCGGCTTTGGCTGCGGCATCGACCAAAGCCGGAGGCGGCAGCATCAGTGCCGACAATTGCGCCAATGAGTACCGGTGTTTCATGCGACGACTCCTTGCAACCGAGGGCGGTGCGGCATTCCTGCCGTCGGCGCCGCCTGGGTGGACGGACCGCAGCTTGGGCAGGCACGGTGTGCACGAGACCAAGCCTCTTGCCAAGGCGTGGCGCAGGTAACAACATCACCGCCGCGACTTGGTGGACGTACCAGATAGTACAGCAAGGATTACGGGGGATGAAAGCACCGACCACTCAATGGCCCTGCTTGCTGCCTGGAGGTCTGCAGCCGCCCCTCAAAGGGACTCACGATGAATGACGTGCTGGGCATCACGGTACCGATCTACCTCGCCATCCTGGTTGGCTACCTTGCCGTGCGGTCCGGGCGGGTGGAGGCTGCGGACAATCATGCGTTGGGCCGCTTCGCAATCGACTTTGCATTGCCGGCCCTGGTATTCATGGCGATTGCCGGGCAGCGGCTTGCCGATACCCTGAACTGGGCTTACATCGGATCCTATTTCGCCGGTTCCGCGGGGATCGGCCTGGCAGTGTGGGCGGCGATGCGCTGGATCGGGCACCGGGGCGAAACCGCAGCGGCGTGTTACGCCCTCGGGTCCGTGTCATCCAACAGTGCATTTGTCGGCTACCCGGTACTCCTGCTGGCGGTGCCAAAGGTGGCTGGAACTGCCCTGGCGCTGAATACCGTCGTCGAAAACCTGATGGTCATGCCTTTGTTCTTGTTCCTGGCGGAATCCAGCCTGGGCTCGGGGACGGCGGGGCACTCGACATTGCGTGCCATCGGGAGAGTGATGACGCGACCGCTGGTCATTGGACTGTTCGCGGGCTTGCTGGTGGCCATGTCGGGCCTGCAAATGCCGATCTTCATTTCGCGGACGATGGAGATGTTTGCCCTGGCCAGTGGGGTCCTGACCTTGTTTTTTGTGGGCGGCACGCTGGCCGAATCCAGGATGGCGCCCCTTTTGGGGGGCGTGGCGACCTTGGTGGTGACGAAGCTGGTGTTGCATCCCGTCGGCGTGTGGTTGGCCATTGCACTGGTCGGCGCGACGCTGTTTGGCGGCCTGGATGCGGATTTGAAAATTGCCGCGGTGCTGATGGCGGCCATGCCGGTCATGGCCATGTATTCGGTGCTGGTCCAGCGGTACCACGCCGAGGACAGCGCAGCGGCTGCCTTGCTGCTGACGACGTTGGGATCCTTCGTGACACTCAATGTGCTGCTTTGGATGTTGTTGCGGCACACATCCTGAGCGGCTGGCCGTCCGCCCGGACAACCACTGGAAGGGCCGTCCCAACCGGAGCATGACGGACGGCTGCGGGTGGTATCGGCATGCGGGCCGGCGTATCCTTCAGCGGTTTGAAACGCCCCCGTCGGGTTTTTCCACCAACCAAGCTGATGCCATGTCCCCCAATTCCCCGGTGTCCGGTAATTCTCCCTCCGTAGCGGTGTTCGACGAGCTGAAGAAGCTTGGCCTGTCGCCGCAACGCCTGGCTTCGGCCCAGGCCTTCTGCAATGCGTTTTTCTCCCGCATGAGCAGCAGCGACGCGGAGCTGCATGCGCCCACCCAATGGGCGGTGATCGTCGCCAGCTTGCTGGACTTCATGCAGCAGCGCCGGCCGGGCCAGACCCTGGTGCGGGTGCTCAACCCGAAGGAAGCGCACGGCGGGCGCAGCCTGCTGCAGGTCGTCACGGACGACATGCCGTTTCTGGTCGACTCGACCAGCATGATCCTGGCCCATCGGCAGGCCGTCCATGCGGCCATCCATCCGGTGCTTGGCGTGGTGCGGAGCGCCTCCGGTGAACTGACGGAGATGACCGAGGGTGCAGATGCGGGCAAGGGCGCCAAACTCGAATCGATCATGCATTTCGAGATTGACCGTGTGCAGGACGCGGACCGCGCGGCCCTGGTCGAAGCGGTGGAAACGGCACTCGACGACGTGCGTGCCGCCGTGGGCGACTGGGAGCCGATGCGCGAGAAGGCCTTGGCCATCGCCGCGGATTTGCCCCAGCGCCAGTTGCCGGCCGGCTCGAGCGCCACTGCCGTGACCGAGGCCAGCGATTTCCTGCGCTGGCTGACGGCGGACAACTTCACCTTCCTCGGTTACCGCGAATATGAGGTGATCCAGGATCGCGGCGAACCCATGTTGCGCGCAATCGCCTCTTCCGGCCTGGGCATCCTGCGCAATGATGCGCGCACCATGGCACCGCGTTCGTTGCAGTCGCTGGTGGCGACGGCCTTGCCGCAATCAGGTGCCACCGACGCGATCATCCTGACCAAGACCAATGCCCGCTCGGATGTGCATCGCGCCGGCTACATGGATTACGTTGGCGTGCTGAAGTTCGACGCCGCCGGCAAGCCGGTGGCTGAGCAACGCATCCTCGGCCTGTTCTCGTCCAATGCCTACATGGCCCGCCCGCAAGACGTGCCGTTGTTGCGCCATCGGGTGGCGGAGGTCTTGGCACGGTCCGGACTCAAGCGCGATTCGTATTCAGGGAAGGCCTTGCAGCATGTCCTGGAGACGCTGCCGCGCGACGAGTTGTTGCAGAGTTCGGCAGACGAGCTGTTCACCAGCGCTATGGGCGTACTCGAGCTGCGCCAGCGTCCGCGCACCCGGCTGTTCGTGCGTCGTGACCGCTACAGCCGCTTCTTCAGCTGCATGGTGTACGTGCCGCGCGACCGCTTCAACACCACCGTGCGCGAGCGCATCGAAAGCTTGCTGAGCACGGCCTTGCGCGCCGAACAGCTGGATTCAACGGTGCAGATGGGCGAAGGCACGTTGGCGCGGATCACCCTGGTCGTGCGTCCAAAGATCGGTGACCGGCCGGAGTACGACTTGCGGGCACTGGAGCAGGGCGTGGTGACCATCGTCCGCGATTTTGCCGACGACGTGCGCGATGCGTTGGTGCAACGGCACGGCGAACAGGAGGGCGTGGTGCTGGCCAACCAGTATGCCCGCCTGTTGCCTGCCGGTTATGTGGCCGACGTCGACGCGACAGTCGCCGCCCAGGATATCCACCAACTGTCACTGCTGCAGGGTGACGACGCCTTGCGCACACTGCTTTACCACCCGGCCAACCAGCCCGACTCGTTGCGCTTCAAGGTCTACCGCAGTGGCGGCGACATTGCGCTGTCCGAGGTCCTCCCGCAGCTGGAGAATCTTGGCCTGCGCGTCCTGACCGAGCACGTCTATGAAATCCCCGATCCCGCGCGGCCGCAATCCATCCAGGATTTCGAGGTGCAGCCGGTCGGTGCGCTCGCGTTCGATGTCGGCCAAGTCGGCAGCTTGTTCGAGGACGCCTTTGCCCACGTATGGCGTGGCCACGCGGAAAACGACGGCTTCAACCGCCTGGTACTCGGCGCCAAGCTGAAGTGGCGCCAGGTGGCGATGCTGCGTGGCTATTGCAAGTATCTGCTGCAGGTGGGGGTGACGTTTTCCCAGGCCTACATGGAAAACGCACTCAACCACTATCCTGCAATCGCTGGCCTGATCGTCGAACTGTTCCTGGCCAAGTTCGATCCGCAACGCGAGACCGCCGATGACCGCGCCGCAGCCGTCGCCGCGTTCGTGGCCGAGATGGAAGTGCTGATTCCGGCGAAGGTGCAAAAGGCGCAGCCGGGCCTGATCAACGGGCTGGCCGAGGCGATGGGCCAGTCGCGGGACGTCCAGATGGCCGCGCTCGAGCGTGCCATCGGCGTGTTGCTGGAAAATGTCGACAGCCTGGACGAGGACCGCATCCTGCGCGGCTTCGTTGCCGTCATCCGCGCCACCTTGCGCACCAGCTTCTTCCAGTTGTGGGACGGCGCGCCGCGCGAATACATCAGCTACAAGTTCGACTCGCACAAGGTGCCGGACTTGCCCAAGCCGGTGCCGTTCCGCGAGGTATGGGTCTACGCGCCGCGTACGGAAGCGGTGCACCTGCGCTTCGGCCCGGTGGCCCGCGGCGGCCTGCGCTGGTCCGACCGGCGCGAGGACTTCCGCACCGAAAGCATGGGCCTGGCCAAGGCGCAGATGTTGAAGAACGCGGTCATCGTGCCCGTCGGGTCCAAGGGCGGCTTCTTCGTCAAGAAGCCACCGGTAGGGGGCGATCGCGATGCCCAGCTTGCCGAGGGCATTGCCTGCTACCAGATGTTCAACCAGGGCATGCTCGACATCACGGACAACCTGGTGGACGGCAAGGTGGTGCATCCGGAGAATGTGGTCCGCCATGATCCTGACGACCCGTACCTGGTCGTGGCAGCGGACAAGGGCACGGCCAAGTTCTCCGACATAGCCAATGCCATTTCCGAAGGCCACCACTACTGGTTGGGCGACGCGTACGCCTC
Organism: Rhodanobacter sp.; assembly: GCA_035571995.1. GTDB lineage: Bacteria > Pseudomonadota > Gammaproteobacteria > Xanthomonadales > Rhodanobacteraceae > Rhodanobacter. The sequence continues at coordinate 13,055 of DATNBK010000310.1, read as the reverse complement.
GGGTGGCTCGCATGGTTACGACCACAAGGGCATGGGCATCACCGCGCGTGGTGCATGGGAGTCGGTCAAACGCCACTTCCGCTCGCTCAACCGCGACTGCCAGACCCAGGATTTCACTTGCGTCGGCATTGGCGACATGTCAGGCGACGTGTTTGGCAATGGCATGCTGCGCTCCGAGCACACTTGCCTGGTGGCGGCGTTCGACCATCGCCACGTGTTCTTCGACCCGCACCCGGATCCCGCACGCTCGTTTGCCGAACGCGAGCGCCTGTTCAAGCTGCCGCGCTCCAGCTGGGACGACTACGACCGCTCGCTGATCTCCGCTGGCGGCGGCGTCTATGCGCGAACCCTGAAGTCGATACCGGTTTCACCCGAAGTACGCAAGGTCCTGGGCCTGCCGGACGACGTCGAGCACATGGCGCCCAACGAGTTGCTGAGTGCCTGCCTGAAGGCGCCGGTCGACCTGCTGTACAACGGCGGCATCGGCACCTATATCAAGGCCAGTACGGAAACCCAGGCTGACGCCAGTGACCGGGCAAACAACGGCCTGCGCATCAACGGCGCCGACGTGCGCGCCAAGATCATCTGCGAGGGTGGCAACCTCGGCATGACCCAGAAGGGCCGCATCGAGGCCGCGCAACACGGCGTGATCCTCAACACCGATTTCATCGACAACTCCGCCGGCGTGGGGACCTCCGACCACGAGGTCAACATCAAGATCCTGCTGAACGACGCGGTCGCTCGCGGTGAAATCACCACGGAGGGGCGCAATACGCAACTGGCGTCGATGTCGGACGAAGTGGCAAGGCTGGTCTTGCTGGACAACTACCGGCAGAACCAGGCGATCACCCTGATGGAGCACCAGTCGGTATCGCGCCTGGGTTCGATGGCACACTTCATCCGCACCCTGGAAGCCGAAGGCTCGCTCGACCGGCAGGTGGAAAGCCTGCCCAGCGACGCGGAGCTTGCCGAGCGCAAGAGCCGGGGCCTGGGGCTGACCCGGCCCGAGCTGTCGATCCTGCTGTCCTACGACAAGATCCGGCTGTTCCAGCAGTTGCTGGATTCGGACGTCCCCGAGGATGCCTACCTCTCCAAGGAGCTGGTGCGCTATTTCCCGTTGCCGCTGCACGAGAAGTACGCCGCGAACATGCAGCGCCACCGCCTGAAGCGGGAAATCATCGCGACCGTGGTGACCAACTCCACGATCAACCGCATGGGCGCCACCTTCATGATGCGCATGCAGGAAGACACGGGACAAGGGCCGGGCGCAATCGCCAAGGCCTATACCGCGGCGCGCGAAATCATCGATGCACGGAAGCTTTGGGCACAAATCGAGGCCATGGACAGCAAGGTGGCCGAAGACACACAGATGGAGGCCATCAAGCAGATCTGGTCGCTGTTGCGCCACCTCACGCGTTGGCTGCTGAACCAGCCGGGCAGCATCCTTGGCATTGCCGATACCATCGCGCGCTACCAAAGCGGCGTGTCCACGTTGCGCAATGCCTTGCCGGGCGTACTCAACGGGAAGGGCAAGGCGGCGTTCGAGCAGAGCCAGCAGGAGTGGATCGAGCTCGGCCTCCCCGCCGAGTTGGCGCTGCCGTTGGCACAACTGCCGGCACTGCGCGCGTCGCTGGACATGGTCGAGGTGGCAACCCAGACCAGGCAGCCGATCGAGCAGGTGGCCAGCGTGTTCTACGAGTTGGGCGAGGCGCTGGACCTGGAATGGTTGCGCACCCAGATCGAGGCCTTGCCGGTGGAAGGACGCTGGCACGCCCAGGCGCGTGGCTCGTTGCTGGATGAGCTGAACCACCAGCATCGCGCACTGGCCTCGCAGGTGGCGGCTTCGGGCGGCACGGGCAGCAAGGGTTCAGCCTTGGTCGAAGCGTGGCTGCGGCGCGACGATCCGACCCTGAAGTACACGCGCAGCATGTTGGCCGAGATTTTCACCCAGACCGCGGACTACCCGATCGCCTCGGTGGCGGTGCGGCGTCTTGCGCAATTGGCGCAAGTGCACGTCGCTTGAGGCCGGCCCGGCCCACGCCGCTTGGCGTGGGCCAGGCCTGCGCGTAGCCTTGGGAGCCTTGCCACGCGCGTCTCGCCGACTGTACGCAGGGCTTGGGGCTGGGCAATACGCCATCGGACAGCACGATTCGTTGTGTAGGATGCGCCCATGCGTTTTGCGATCGTCGCCAGTGAAATCGAGCACGCCCAGCAGGCCCGGCGCAAGCTCATCGAGCGGTATGGCGATACGCCGGTAGCCGAGGCCGACGTGATCATCGCGCTGGGCGGCGACGGCTTCATGTTGCGCACCCTGCATGCGCATCGCGGCAGGGGCATTCCCGTCTACGGCATGAAGCTTGGCCGCGTCGGCTTCCTGATGAACAAATACCGCCAGCGTGATCTCGCCGCGCGGGTCAGCAAGGCGCACGTCGCCGAGCTGCATCCGCTGGAGATGCGGGTGCGCGACGGGGCGGGCAAGTTGCACACCGCCTTGGCGTTCAACGAGGTGTCCTTGTTGCGCCAGAGCAACCAGGCGGCCCATCTCGAGGTCAAGTTGAACGGCATGCTCAAGTTGCCGGTGTTGATCTGCGACGGCATCCTGGTGTCCACCCCGGCCGGTTCCACCGCCTACAACCTGTCCGTGCACGGGCCGATCCTTCCGTTGGACGCGAAGGTGCTCGCGCTCACACCGATCAGCGCGTTCCGCCCGCGGCGCTGGCGTGGCGCGATCCTGCCGCATCGCACCGAGGTCCGCATCCGGGTCCTGGGCGCGGACAAGCGCCCGGTCAGCGCCACCGCGGATTTCCTCGAGGTGCGCGACGTGCACACGGTGACCATCCGGCAAACCGAGGGCGCCGGGTTGCGCTTGCTGTTCGACCCCGAGCACAACCTCGAGCAGCGCATCCTCGACGAACAGTTTGCCGCCGATTAGGAGCCTGGGCCGTAGAAATCTTCCGGGCTGCAAAAGCGCCTGCGTGGTCCATATTTCCGCCGCTTCTTGGCCCATAGAACCACTATGGGCCGGCGAATCGTCGAAAATCTGTCCTCACGCAGCCACTTTTTCGCCTCGAAAGTTTCTACGGCCCAGGCTCCTAGCTGGATTCGCCAGCCGCGATGCGTGCATGATGCTGCCATGAGCACTTCGACGACGAACGCGCACGATGCCGCCGCGCAAGCCGACAATCGGCTGGTGGTGGCCATCTCGTCGCGGGCCTTGTTCGACCTCAGTGACAGCCATGCGCTGTTCCAGCGCGAGGGCCTGGATGCCTATCGCAACTTCCAGATTGCGCACGAGGACGACATCCTGGCGCCGGGCGTGGCTTTCCCCCTGGTGCAAAAGCTGCTCGACTTGAACAAGTTGAGCGGCGCGGTACCGCCAGTCGAGGTGATCCTGCTGTCACGCAATTCCGGCGATACCGGCTTGCGCATCTTCAACGCCATCCAGCATTACGGCCTGGCGATCAGTCGCGCCGCGTTCACCAGCGGGGCGCCGACCTCCGACTACATCGCGCCGTTCAAGGCCGACCTCTTTTTGTCCGCCAACGCCGAGGACGTCGGCCGTGCCCTGGCCGCAGGAGTGGCGGCCGCCACCATCCTGCCGAGTTCGGCACCGCCGCGTGCAGGCGAGCAGTTGCGTATCGCGTTCGATGGCGACGCCGTGCTTTTCGGGGACGAAGGTGAGCGCGTGTCGCGGGAACAAGGCCTGGAGGCCTTCCATCGCAACGAGACCGAACACGCCGCCGAGCCACTGTCGGTTGGCCCGTTCCGTGGATTCCTCACGGCCTTGCATCACCTGCAAACGGCGTTCCCGGCCGAGCACTCGCCAATCCGCACCGCCCTGGTGACGGCGCGGTCCGCACCGGCGCACAAGCGCGTCATCCTGACCTTGCGCAAGTGGGGTGTGCGCATCGACGAGGCGCTGTTCCTCGGTGGCCGCGACAAGGGGCCGTTCCTTGACGCGTTTGGCGCCGACATCTTCTTCGACGATTCGCCGGCGAACGTGGAGTCGGCGCGCCAACATGTCGCGACCGGACATGTACCCAGCGGGGTGAGCAACCAGTAACGGTTGGCGGAGCGAGGCCGTGCGCCGGGCGTTCCGGGATCAGTCCTCGCGTGCGGCTCGGGGGGGTCCCGGACCGGTGGCGCAGCAGGTTGCGCTGCACTGCGGTTCTTGTCCCCGCCAAGGCGCGTCCACGGCCGCCTGCAGCGAACTGTGCTGCCGGTCGATGACGACGCTGGGCAAGCCTTTCAGCACAATCTTGATGCGGCAACGCTTGTCGACTCCGCCGCGTGGCCCGTTGACGTCCTCGATCCTCACGCTGGCCCGTTCGATGGATGCATCGAACTTGCCGAGGCCGCGGCTGCCTCATCGGGGCGGGTGGTGACAACGTCGGCAGTCATGATTTCCTGCAGGCGCATGGCACTCTCCCTTCGAAGACGATGTGGCGACTCACAGCCGGGGATGGGAGCGACTGGAGACGCACAGTCGCACGCCCACGTTCAATGTCTTGGACCGCAGCATGGCGGTGGGCGCAAAGCTCGCAACGTGCTGCGGCCAGTTGTCGCTGGCGACCGAATCGCTGCGGCCGTCCGGGGTTCCCGCCGTCGAGTGGCCGGATTTCCTGGCGTCAGGGCTACAATGCGCGCTTACACCCAGGTTCTTGGAGGTCGCATGCCCGCCCCGCGTCTCGATCCGCTCGATTTGTACGATGTCCGCTCGCTGCTGAGCGATGAAGAACGCATGGTGCAGGGCACGGTCGGCCGCTTCGTCGACGAGAAGGTCCTGCCCATCATCGGCGACTGCTTCGACCAGGCGCGGTTTCCCGTCGAGTTGATCCCGGAAATCGCGAACCTCGGCCTGCTTGGCGCAACGATTCCCGAGGAATATGGCGGCGCCGGCATGAACGGGGTCAGCTATGGCCTGATCTGCCAGGAGCTCGAGCGCGGTGACTCCGGCTTGCGCAGTTTCGCCTCGGTGCAGAGCTCGCTGTGCATGTATCCGATCTTTGCATACGGCAGTGAGGAGCAGAAGCGTGAATACCTGCCGCGCATGTCGGCGGGCGAGGTGATTGGCTGCTTCGGCCTGACTGAGCCGCATGGTGGCTCCGACCCGGCCAACATGAAGACGCATGCGAAGAGGGTAGGCGACGACTGGGTGATCAATGGCGCCAAGATGTGGATCACCAACGGCAATCTCGCAAATATCTCGGTTGTCTGGGCGCAGACCGATGACGGCATCCGCGGCTTCGTGGTACCCACCACCACGCCGGGTTTCAAGGCGCAGGAAATCCACAAGAAGATGAGCCTGCGCGCGTCGGTGACCTCGGCACTGTTTTTCGATGACGTACGCGTGCCGGCCAGCGCCATGCTGCCCGGCGTCAAGGGCCTGAGGGGACCGCTGGGTTGCCTCGACCAGGCCCGCTACGGCATTACCTGGGGACCGATCGGTGCGGCGCAGGCCTGCCTGAAGGAAGTCCTGGCGTATACGGCTGAACGTATTTTGTTTGGCCGTCCGCTGGCCGCGAACCAATCCATCCAGGTCAAGCTGGCCGACATGGCGAGGCGCATCACGACCGCGCAGCTGCTGTCCTTGCAGCTGGGTCGCATGAAGGATGCCGGCACGCTGCGCCCGACCCAGGTGTCGCTGGCGAAATGGAACAATTGCCGCATGGCCATCGACGTGGCGCGCGAGTGCCGCGACATCCTTGGCGGCGCCGGCATCACCACCGAGCACAGCGCAATCCGCCACGCCTTGAACCTGGAGTCGGTCATCACTTACGAGGGGACGCAGACCGTCCACGAACTCGTGGTCGGGCGCGAGCTGACCGGCATCAACGCGTTCTGAACTGCCCACGCCGCGCCCGGCGCGCGGGGCCATGACCTCCGGATGTGGGAGCTTGCTTGCGGGCGATGCGGTTCAAGAGCATCGCCCGCCGGCGGTTCCCACAAAAGCACTCCACCTCTCATTCGCATCGCCGCAAACCACCATGTCCAATCCAGTTGTCATCAGCGCCCGGCACAAGGGCTTCAACCGCGCCGAAATCGTCGACCAGAACTTCATTGAGTTCGTGCAGCAGTGGGACGGTCGGGCGCGGGCTGCGCCCCCGGACGACGCCCCGGTGCTCCCGGGCAGTACGCTGGATGTGCGCGGTTTCCGCGAGCTGTTCGAGTCGGAACTGGTCAGCCGGCACCTGGACCTGATGGCGCGTGTCCTGCGCAAGCAGGACAAGGTGTTCTACACCATCGGCAGCTCCGGCCACGAAGGCAACGCGCTGGTCGCGCGCCTGACGCGGCACACCGATCCTGCATTCCTGCATTACCGCTCGGGCGGCTTCATGGCCGAGCGCTTCCGCAAGTTGCCGGGCATGGACCCGGTGGTCGATTCGGCGCTGAGCTTTGCCGCCAGCAAGGAAGATCCGGCGTCTGGCGGGCGGCACAAGGTCTGGGGCAGCAAGCCGCTCTGGGTCTTGCCGCAGACTTCCACGATTGCCTCGCACCTGCCGAAGGCGCTGGGTACCGCCGTGGCCATCGAGCAGGCCAGGCGCATCCACCATCCCTTGCCGGTGCCGGCGGACAGCATCGTGATCTGCTCGTTTGGCGATGCCTCCAGCAACCATGCCACGGCGCAGACGACGTTCAACGCCGCGGCCTGGACGGCTTACCAGAAGTTGCCAGCGCCCATACTGTTCGTGTGCGAGGACAACGGCATCGGCATCTCGGTGAAGACGCCGTCGGGTTGGATTGCGAACAATTTCCAGCATCGCGCCGACCTGGATTATTTCTTTGCCGACAGCCTGGATCTCGCGGAGGGCTACGCGCAGGTCGCGGCTGCCGTCGCGCACTGCCGCAACACCCGCCGGCCGACCTTCCTGCACCTCAAGACCACGCGCCTGATGGGGCACGCCGGCAGCGATTTCGAGATCGAGTGGCGCAGCCTCGAGGAGCTGGTGGCGTTGGAAGCCACCGATCCCCTGTTGCGCTCGGCGGCGATCGCACTGGAAGCCGGCGTCTACGGCAAGGACGAGCTGCTCGCGAATTACGAGGCGATGCGCAAGCGTTGTTTTGCCGCGGCCGAGGCGGCCGATGCGCGACCGCGCCTGACCACGCTTGCCGGCGTCATGCGCCCCCTGGCGCCGTTCACGCCGGCGGCGGTGGCGGCCGAGGCCACGCGGACGGCCACGGCCGAGCAACGCCTGGCGACATTTGGCGGTGCCGACAAGTTGCCGGAAAACCTGCCGCCGCGGCACCTGGCGATCCTCATCAACCACGCCTTGCACGACCTGCTGGCGAAGTATCCAGAGGCGCTCGTGTTTGGCGAGGACGTGGCGCAAAAAGGTGGCGTGTATACCGTCACCAAGGGTCTGCAGAAGGTCTTCAAGGGTGCCCGCGTGTTCAACACCCTGCTCGATGAAACGATGATCCTTGGCCTGGCCCAGGGCTACGCCAACATGGGCATGCTGCCGATTCCCGAGATCCAGTACCTGGCTTATTTCCACAATGCCTGCGACCAGATTCGCGGCGAGGCGTCCTCGCTGCAGTTCTTCTCCAATGGGCAGTACCGCAATCCGCTGGTGCTGCGGATTGCCTCGCTCGGCTACCAGAAGGGTTTTGGCGGGCATTTCCACAACGACAATTCGATTACTGCCTTGCGCGACATCCCCGGGCTCGTGGTGGGTTGCCCGAGCAGGGGCGATGACGCCGCGACGATGCTGCGCACCTTGCTGGCGCTGGCCAAGGTGGATGGCCGCGTCTGCGCCTTCCTGGAGCCGATCGCGCTGTACATGACCAAGGACCTGTATGCGGCCGGCGACGGCGAGTGGCAGTTTGCCTACCCGGCACCGGACCAGGCCATGGCCTTGGGCGAGGGTCGGGTCTACAACGGGAAAGCCGACGACCTGGTGGTGTTCACGTTCGGCAACGGTGTACCCATGGCCTTGCGCGCCGTGCGCACGATCGAGGCCGAGCTGCATTGGCAGGTGCGCGTGGTCGACCTGCGCTGGCTGGTGCCGCTGAACGAGAAGTTCATTGCCGAGCAGGCGCGGACGGCCAAACGCATCGTGGTGCTCGATGAGGGGCGGCACAGCGCTGGCGTCGGCGAGGGCGTGATCACGGCCATCGTGGAAGCAGGCCTGGGGGCCAAGCCGTTGCATCGCGTGGTGGGCGCCGACACCTTCACGCCGTTGGCAGGTGCCGCCTTGCTGGTGCTGCCGGGAGAGGCCGACGTGGTGGCGGCAGCGCACGCGCTGGCCATGGCATAGCCATCGGCGTGGTTCACGGTTTGGCGGGGGCAGCGCCGGGATGGTTGCGGCGTTCGATCAAGAGCGGCTTATCCGAGCGCATGAGCATGCCTACATCGTGCATCACCACTTGGTTGCGCCCGGTGGACTTGGCCCGGTACATGGCCTGGTCGGCCCGTTCCACCAACGCCTGCAGGCTGTCGACGGGCTGGCGCATGGCGATGCCGACGCTGAGGGTAAGGAAGGTCGTCTCACTGGCCGCTGGAATCTCCAGGCGGTGCACGCGGCGCCGCAGCCGATTGCCCACGTCGACGGCGTGGTCGGCCGAGGTCGCGTCGAGCAACACGACGAATTCCTCGCCGCCGTAGCGGCCAAGCAGATCGCGCGGACGCAATTCGGCCTTGAGGGCATGGGCGACGGCGACCAGGGCATGGTCGCCGGCATGGTGGCCGAGGCGGTCGTTCAAGGTCTTGAAGTGGTCAAGATCGAGGAACAGCAGCGCCATTGGGCGCGACGTATTGGCGGTGAGTGCTGCGTTGGCGTGTTCGCTCCAGGCGCGGCGGTTGAAGATGTCGGTCAGCGCATCATGGTCGGCCAGGGCGCGGACCTCGTCGCGGTCGAGGCGCGAGGTCAGGGCGCGGTCGGCGAGGCCGACGGCAAGCAGGATGGCCTCGAACGCGCCAAGCGCGAGTCCCGTCTGGTCGGGCCAGTTCCAGCCCAGGAGGGCCCCGTTGAGGTGGGCATTGTTGGCTGCGGTGAACAGCAACAACGGCACCCAACCGGCGAAGAACAACCAGGCCGCGCGCGAGCCGCGCACTGCCGCGGCGAGCGCCGTCAGCAGCAGGAGGGAGGCGCCCAGGGTAACCAGCGGGGTGAACAAGGCATCGGCGATATCCACCAGGATCTGCACGTGGCTGATGCGCAGCAGGGCCAGGTCGATCATGCCCACCGCCAGCGCCAGCACCGGAACGCGGAAGATGGGCGCGTAATGGCGCAGCTCGCAGAAGCGGATCATGAACAGCGCCGCGAATGCGATCGACAGCGCCACCGCGGCGGCGTGGGTCATGCTGACGCTGTCGACCAGCCAGTGCCAGCGCAAGGGATGGAACACGAAGCCGCTTTCGGCGCCAAGGATGAGTGCGTAGCAGACGATGTAGCCGGAGTACCAGGCGTAGACCACGTCCTTGAGCATCACCGCGAAGCACAGTGCCATCAGCACCATGGTCAGCATGGCGGCAAAGCAGGCCGTGGCGAAGGTCAGCCACGCGGCGTCGTGCTGCAGGTAATTGGCCAGGGGCTGGACCTGGAAGCGCAGAGGTGCATTGAGCGCCGGCGAGGGATCGAATTTCAGCAGGATGGGATTCGACCCTGCCTGCTCATCGGGCAGTTGCCAGGCCAGGCGTCCATGTCCGGGAAGCGGCGCGCCAATGTCGGTCAGCGCCAGGGTCTGGGCGTGCGCGAGGTTTTCGGTGTAGGCGGTGACCGCTCCCCATGGCGGCGGGTCGATGGTCAGCACGCGTTCTCCGCCGTCCGTGCGCGGTGGCGGGGCAATGACCACCCAGGTCCCGGCAGGCCCCGGCAGGAAGCGTTGGGCCTGCGAGGGATCGAAGCGCCGTAATTGACCTGCCCCGTATTCCTCCAGTACCTGGCTGGGCGTATCGCCGGCGTGCGCCGCTCGCCAGGCACCGCTGGGCACCGAGGTGGCGCTGGTGTGACCCATGCACAATATGCACACGGCCAGGCCCATCCATTTCCAGTGCTTCCAGGCCCATCGGTGGTACCCCGCAGGCGTGCCGCTGTGCTGCCCCGGGCGTCCGGGGAGGCCGGTGCAGCGCGGTGCGGTTGCGGAAGCAGTCGTGGCGGTACGCCGGGTCATGACACGAGCAAGCAATATTTGGGCCATGGACCTGGTGCGTGCTGCAAGTGGTCCCCGCGCCGGCCCGGTGCGCGCGTGTTGTAGTATCCATTGATCGCCTGCGCATGGCGCAGAACTCACAATGCTGACGTGGAGAGTCACACATGGGCGCTGCAGAAAAAATCACCGTCGCGGTGGTGGTTGGCAGTTTGCGTGAGGCATCGTTCAACCGGCGCCTGGCGCTGGCAGTGGAACGCTTGGCGCCTTCGAACCTGCAATTCGACCCGGTGCCTATCGGCAGCCTGCCGTTGTACAGCCAGGATTTCGACGCGGATTATCCAGCCGCCGGGCGGCAACTCAAGGAACAGGTCGAGGCTGCCGATGCCTTGTTGTTTGTGACGCCCGAATACAACCGATCCATCCCCGGTGTGCTCAAGAACGCGCTCGATCTCGCCTCGCGGCCCTGGGGCACGAACTCATGGGCCGGCAAGCCAGCGGCGGTGATCGGCGCCTCCATCGGTGCGCCCGGCGCGGCCATGGCGCAGCAGCACCTTCGCAACGTGCTCGCCTATCTCGATGTGCCGACCTTGGCCCAACCGGAAGTGTTCGTGCAGTTCAAGGACGATGGTCCGATTGATGCCGGCGGCAACATCACCAGCGAGTCGACGCGGAAATTCCTGCAGGGTTTCGTCGATCGCTATGTGGACTGGGTGCAACGGTTCGTCGCTTGAGGTCTACGGAAGCATCGCGCCAACCAGCGCGTTCCGTCGAAGAGCATCGCCCTGTGGATCCGACCGCACCGCCTATTGCGGCGCGCGCGCGCCAAGCAGCAGCAGGACGTCCCTTGCCGCCTGTAGGCGTGCTGCCGCATCGGGCAGCTCGCGGATGATGCGCAGCTTGTCCTGCCCAGCCAGTTGGTAGACGCGCGGCGAGCGCTGGATCAGCTCGATGATGCGGCGCGGGTCCACGTTCGGTTTGTCGCGGAAGGTGATGCGCCCGCCGTTCTGGCCGAGGTCCAGCTTGCGGATCCCGAGCGGCGTAGCCATCAGCTTCAGGCCAGTGACCGCGAAGAGCTGCTTGGCCGGCTCGGGTAGGAGGCCGAAGCGGTCGATCATCTCCACTTGCAGGTCGCGCAACACCTCCTCGTCCCCTGCGCTCGCGATGCGTTTGTACAGGGTCAAGCGTGTGTGCACGTCGCCCAGGTAATCCTCGGGGATGAGCGCTGGCAGGTGCAGTTCGACTTCGGTCTCATGCTCCGAGGCAAGATCGAAATCGGGAACCTGGCCTGACCGGAGGGCCCGTACCGCGCGGTCCAGCAGCTCGCTGTACAGGCCGAAGCCGACGGACTGGATCTGCCCGGATTGCTCGTCGCCGAGCAGCTCGCCGGCACCGCGGATTTCCAGGTCATGGGTGGCCAGGGTGAAGCCGGCGCCCAGTTCTTCCAGCGAGGCCAGCGCCTCCAGCCGCTTGCGTGCATCGGCCGTGATGGCGTTGCGCTCGGGGACGATCAGGTAGGCGAACGCGCGCTGGCTGGAGCGGCCGACGCGGCCGCGCAACTGGTGCAACTGGGCCAGCCCGAAGTGGTCGGCACGGTCGATGATGATGGTGTTGGCAGTGGGGATGTCGATGCCGGTCTCGATGATGGTGGTGCACACCAGGATGTTGAAGCGTTGGCGATGGAAGTCGGCCATGATGCCTTCCAGCTCGCGCTCCGGCATCTGCCCGTGGGCAATGCGCACGCGCGCCTCGGGCACCAGGGCCTCCACTTCTCGCGAGGTGCGCTCGATCGTGCTCACCTCGTTGTGCAGGAAGAACACCTGGCCGCCACGACTCAGCTCGCGCTGCAGCGCCTCGCGGATTGTCGCCTGGTCCCAGGGTGAGATGAAGGTGCGCACCGCGGTGCGATGCGCCGGCGGCGTGGCGATCAGCGAGAGGTCGCGCAGGCCGCTCATGGCCATGTTCAGCGTGCGCGGAATCGGCGTGGCGGTGAGGGTGAGGAGATCCACCTCGGCGCGCAGCTTCTTCAACTGCTCCTTCTGGCGCACGCCAAAGCGCTGTTCCTCGTCGACGATGACCAGGCCCAGGCGCTGGAACTTGATCTCGGGCATCAACAGCTTGTGCGTGCCGACGATGACATCGATATCGCCGGCCGCCAGCCGCGCGAGGGTCTCGCCAACTTCCTTCTTCGAGCGGAAGCGCGAGAGCATGTCCACGCGCACCGGCCAGTCGGCGAAGCGGTCGGCAAAATTGCTGTAGTGCTGCTGGGCCAGCAGCGTGGTCGGCACCAGCACGGCGACCTGGCGGCCGGCGGTGGTGGCCGCAAACGCCGCGCGCAGGGCAACTTCGGTCTTGCCGAAACCGACGTCGCCGCAGACCACGCGGTCCATGGCGCGCGGCGCGGCCAGGTCGGCCAGCACGGCCTCGATCGCCGATTCCTGGTCGGGCGTCTCCTCGAATGGGAAGCTGCGACCGAAGGCTTCCACCAAGGGCCGATCGATGAGCAGCGCCTCGCCGCCGCGTGCCTCGCGCTGGGCATAGATAGCCAGCAGTTCGGCGGCGACGTCGCGGACCTTTTCGGCCGCCTTGCGCCGCGCCCGTTCCCAGGCATCGCCGCCCAGCGAGTGCAGGGGCGCCAGCTCCGGGCTGGTGCCGCTGTAGCGGCTGACCAGGCCAAGCTGCGAAACCGGCACGTAGAGCTTGTCGCCCTTGGCGTACTCGATGGCCAGGAATTCGCCGGCCATGCCGCCGACATCCATTGACACCAGGCCCTGGTAGCGGCCGACGCCGTGGTCGACGTGCACGATGGGGGCGCCGAAGGTGAGCTCGGTCAGGTCGCGGATGATGCTTTCGGGGTCGCGCACCTCGCCGCGCCGGCGCCGGCGCTCGCGCTCGTTGCGCACGCGCTCGCCGTAGAGTTCGCGCTCGGTGAGCACGGTGAGTTTCGGACGGTCCAGCGCGAAGCC
>DATNBK010000309.1:0-3129 GCA_035571995.1 Rhodanobacter sp. | reverse complement strand
TTGCTCGCCACGTTGACTGCGCCGTTGACGGTATTGGCGTCGGAAACGCTGCTGCCGGAGGGGATGTCGACCGAGCCCAGGACCTTGTCGTGGCCCGAACCCATGTCGCAGGCTGCCAGTGCAATCGGCAGGACCAGCAGGCCGGCAGCGTAGATGCAGAATCGTGCGGATCGCATGGAAGTCTCCTGCGTTGGGTGCGTAGTCGGATGATGGCGCCGGAAGCCGTGCATTGCCAAGGGCTGTCTGGCCAGCATCGTGTCGAGGCTGTACCGGGCACCCAGGTACATGCAGCGCCTGGGCGATGGAATGCCAGCTTGCGATCCAGAGGGCACGCTCACGCGCTGCCGTATCGCCTGGGGACTTGTGCCGTTTTGTAGATCAGGTCGAGGCGGCCGGGGCCAGCCCGACTGCCGGTCGGCTCTCCTCCGCCGCCATGCGTTGCAGCACGCGTTCCAGGCGCACGAACACTTCCCGCAATTGCGGCGCCTCGGGCAGCAGGGTGATGCGGAAGTGCCTGTGGTCCGGTGTATTGAAGCTGGTGCCCGTGGTCACCAGTACCTGCTCTTCTTCCAGCAGCCGCCGCGCGAATGCCTGGTCGTCGAATGTGCCGATATGCGCGTCACTGACCCGCGGGAACGCATACAGCGCGCCAGCAGGGGCCACCAGGTCGAGATATGGGTTGGCTGCGACCCCCTCGAGCACGATGCGGCGTGCCTCATGCAGGCGTCCGCCCGGGGCGGTGAGCTGGTCGATCGTCCTCGGCCCGCGCAATGCGGCAGGTATGGCCCATTGGACGGGTGCGTTCGGACACACGCGCAGCGCGGCCAGTAATTGCAGTGCATCGCGATAGGCCTTGCTGGCGGCAACGTCGCCGGACAGGCTCATCCAGCCGGCGCGGTAGCCGCAGGCGAGATAGGCCTTGCTGAGGCCGCAGAAACTCAGGCACGGCACGTCGCCGGCAATCCCTGCCAGCGGCTGGAAGCGGGCGCCGTCGTAGAGGATGTTGGCGTAGATCTCATCGCCCAGCAGCAGCAGGTGGTGGCGCGCCGCGAGCGCAACAATCTGCTCCAGCGAGGGCCGCGGATACACGGCGCCGGTCGGATTGTTGGGGTTGATCACGACCAGGGCGCGGGTCCGCGGCGTGATGAGCGCTTCCAGTTCGTCCAGGTCGGGCAAATGCGCGTTGGCCGCCGGGCAGCGGTAGTGCACCGGTTGCCCGCCGTTGAGGGTGGTGGCGGCGGTCCATAGCGGATAGTCGGGGCTGGGTATCAGCACTTCATCGCCGGGCTGCAGCAGGGCACGCAGGGCGATGTCCACCAGTTCGCTGACGCCGTTGCCGATGAAGATGCGCTCGACCGAAACGTCGCGTGCTCCATTGGCCCGCTGCTGCTCGGCAATTGCTTCGCGTGCGACCTCGAGGCCTTGTTCGTGGCCGTAGGCTTCGCTTTCGCCCAGATGCACGGCAATTGCCTCGCCCAGGTGCGGTGGCGTGGCGAAGCCAAAAAGCCCGGGGTTGCCGATGTCGAGCTTGATGATGTGCTGGCCGGCGGCTTCCATGGCGCGGGCACGGCGCGTGAGCGTGCCGCGGATTTCATAGCGCACGCTGGCAAGGCGGGCGTTCGGGGTCAGGGCGAACAAGTGCGTTTCCTGTGTGGCGCGGCGCATTGCGGGTGGCTGGAAGGTGATGGCTGCCGGGGGGGCGCCCCGTGGGTGCGGTCGGTGCGTGCAGGCCAGCGATCAGGAAATCGGGGAATCCGGTGCGCGCGCGTGCACTATAACCAGCGGCACGGCTTTGGGCGCAGGGACTACAGTTTGACGCTGCGGCATGATTCGCAGCGTGGCGCCGGTCCGGCCACCCGGAGCCAGGCTGACTGCTTGCCTCGCGCATGGAGTTGCAAGATGAACCTGCGTCAATGCTTGTCGACCATTGCCTGCCTGCTGGCCGCCATCGTGGCCGGCCCCAGCGCCGCCGCCACTGCGCCGCTGCGGATCATGACGTTCAATGTCCGCGTGCCGGTGGACCAGGGCATGAACGCCTGGGCCAACCGGCGTGCGCTGATGGTGCAGGTGATCGAGGCCCAGCATCCCGACATCCTTGGTACGCAGGAATTGACGCAAGGGCAGGGCGAATACCTTGCGGCGCACCTGCCGGGCTATGCCTGGTTCGGCCAGGGTCGGGACGGTGGCACCAAGGGTGAGCACATGGGTGTGTTCTACCGCACGGACCGGCTGGAAGTGCTGGACTCAGGGGACTTCTGGCTGTCCGACACGCCGGAGGTGCCTGGCAGCCGGACCTGGGGGCAACCCTATCCGCGCATGGTCACCTGGGCCCGGTTCAAGCTGCGCGATGGCGGCGGCGAATTCAATTATTTCAATACGCATTTCCCGTACCGGGCGGAAGATGTCCGTCCACGCCTGCTCAGCGCCTACGAGATCCTGGGGCGCATCGGCCGCCTGCCGTCGACGGCGCGGGTGATCCTGGCCGGGGACTTCAATTGCACCCCGGACACGCCGGTGCATGCCGCCTTGACACAGTCCCTGCACGATGCCTGGGAGGCAGCCGCCAGGCGCTCTGGTCCCGAGAAGACTTTCCACGACTTCACCGGCATTCCCGACCAGCGCATCGACTGGATCCTGAGCCGCGGATTCAAGGCGCTGGCCGTGGAGACAGTGACGACGCACCAAGGCGCGCGTTACCCCTCCGACCATTTCCCTGTATTGGCCGAACTCGTCCCTGACTGATTGGCTGCCGCGGCCAGATCGAGGGCATTGCGTGTCCGTGGCGTGCCACGTCCGCCACGGTTCCCCAAACGCGGAATTAGCCGGTAGACTCCGGCCAAGTGCGCGCGTAGCGGACGACCCGCGGCTCGGCGCCAAAAAATCCAATCCCGTGCAGTACGACCCGATCCGGCGCGACGAGACCCGTCCTGGACGGGAGGTGCGGGCGATCATTCATTCAAGTTGGGGACTCCAATGTACAAGCAGTGTCTGATGGTGGTGGGGCTGGCAATCAGCGGCGTGCTCATGGCCCAGGAGCCGGTGGACCTGAACATGGTCAACCAGATCCGCCAGGAATCCTTCCATCGCTCGCAGGTGATGGACACGCTGGGGCACCTGACCGACCGCATC
>DATNBK010000308.1:0-3353 GCA_035571995.1 Rhodanobacter sp. | reverse complement strand
GTACCAGGCGGCATCAGCCTGCACCAGGCCGCTGGTGTTGACCGTGGTGCCTCCAAGCCGCCCCAGCACCACCTGGGCATCAGCCGGCGCGGCTACGCAGACAGCAAGCAGCATGCTGGTGGGGGCCAGTCTCGATTTCACGGGTGATCTCGCATCGCGCCGCGCGCGGCGGCCCAGGGTACAGGTCAGGCGCGCAGGAGCAAACCACCTGCGGCGCTATTGCGCCGACCCAGTGTACCCCGGAGCAGGAGCAGCCCCTCACCCCAACCCTCTGCCCCGGCAAAGCCAGGGCAGAGGGGGCTTTGGTGCGCGGCCGTCTGGACGGCTGTGGCTGTCGGGACATCGCTCGCGACGAAACGTGTACCACTCGCCGCGTGCGGGATTCGCTGCGTAGGGGCAATCAGCTTTGCGGCGCGGCAGCCTCGATGACACCGCAGGCAATCCGTGCGCCAGCGTTGCCCGAGGGTTGACTCTGGTAGTCGTCCGGCTGCTCATGCACGACCAGGGCGCGGCCAATCACGTAGTGGTCGCTGCCGGGTGTGAGCGACATGCCGGGCACCAGCACGTTCACGTCCGCCACGCCCTGGGCGTTGGCCATCTGGTTGGGCATGTCCCCGGCATGATGCGGATCGGCGTCCATGCTGCCATGGGCCTGTCCGGCGGGGTTGAAATGGCCGCCCGCGCTGGTGGCATCCGGCGCGCTGCAATCGCCGTTCTCGTGAACATGGAAGCCGTGCTCGCTGCCCGGCTTCAGGCCGGCAAGCTCACCACTGATGCGCACCCCATCGCCTTCGGCGCGCAGGGTCAGGGTGCCATTGGCGTCGTGCCCTTGGGTGGGCTTGAGCACGACCTGTGCCGTTGACGCGGTTGCCTGGGCGCCGGTCGCGGCGGGTGCGGTCGGCGCGGCTACGGTCGCCGGCGGCGCCACGGTGTCACCCGCAGGCGGTGCGGAGGGCGAGCTGCAGGCCGCCAGGCCAAGCGCCGCCGCAATCGCGAGGGACAAGAAAATGGGTTGGTGATTGAAAGACATGCGGCGCTCCGGGGCAGAGAAGAGTGGCAACGATAGCCGACGCACAATGAATTATCTGTCATCGGGCGCCATGGTCCAGACGCGCCGCGGTGGCGTCCTTCCGCGGTTCCGCGTCATGCTTGCAGTCACGGCACTCCCCGCCTCCCGTGTTGTCTGCAGCAGCGATGATGGTCGAAGGAGGGCGTGGGTTGCCGGCGCGCAGGATGCGCGTTGACCGCGGCAGCCGACCCGCCGTGACCTTGGCGCCTTGCGGCGCGCAACTGACAGGCTCCACTCGTGCGCATCTTGCTGGTTGAAGACGACACCTCGATTGCCGCGGCCATCGCCGCCACGCTGCGCGGGAACGCCCATGCAGTGGACCAGGTGGCGGACGGCGCAGCGGCCGACGCGGCGCTGCAGGAGGTCGACTACGAGCTGGTGATCCTCGACCTCGGCTTGCCGCGGCTGGATGGCGCAGAGGTGCTGCGCCTGCTGCGTGGCCGCCAGGCCGCCGTCCCCGTCCTGGTCATCACCGCCCGCGACGGGCTGGACGAACGCGTGCGCGTGCTCGACCTGGGTGCCGACGACTACCTGGTGAAACCGTTTGCACTGGCGGAATTCGAAGCCCGGGTACGTGCGTTGCTGCGCCGCGCGGTGAGCGGCGGCACGAATCTGTTGACGGTGGGGCGGCTGCGCCTCGACCTGCCAGGCCGGCGCGCCTGGGTGGGCGAGCAGCCGCTGCCCCTCACCGCGCGGGAGTTTGGCCTGCTCGAGGCGCTGGCCTCCCGGGTGAACCGGGTGACCACCCGTCCGCAACTGGTCGATGCGCTGTGCGAATGGGACCAGAACCTCACCGGCAACGGCCTGGACATTGCCGTGCATCGCGTGCGCCGCAAACTCATGGGCAGCGGCGCGCGGATCCGCACCATCCGCGGCCTGGGTTTCCTGCTCGAGGAAGAGCCGCATGACTGAGCCGGGCCGCGCCGGCAAGTCGCCCAGCCTGCGGCGGCGCCTGCTGCTGTTCCTGCTCGTGCCCATGCTCGCCTTGCTGCTGGTGGATGGGGCGGTGACCTACTACGTGGCCTTGAGCTATTCCAACCAGGTGCACGACAGCAGCCTGGAGGACGACCTGCGCACGCTGGCACAGATGTTCCGCCTGAAACGGACCTCGGGTGAGCTTCCGGAGGAAGCGCGGTTCCTGCTCGAATACGAGCCCAACGGCCACAGCTATTACGCCGTGCGCAGCAGCAAGCACGGCCTGATCAGCGGCAACGGCGCGGTCCTGCAAGCAGCTGCGCCATCACCGGACGCGCAGCCACGGCTCTACGATTCCCGGGTGGACGGCAAGCGCCTGCGCGCCGCCGAGCTCAGCCTGCGCTCGCCCGCCGATACGCAGGACGTCCTCACCATCGCCATTGCCGAGACGCTCAACGACCGGCGCCTGCGCGCGCGGCAAATCCTGCTGCTGACGATACCGCTGCAGACCGTGTTCATCCTCGGCATCCTCTCGCTGGTGTGGCTGGGCGTCACGCGCGGCCTGCGCATCCTGGATCCCTTGACCCGGCGCCTTTCGGCACGCGAGCATGAACTTGGTCCGATCAGTGGCACCGACGTGCCGGTCGAGATTCTGCCGCTGACGCAAACCATCGATGCGCTGTTCGTGCGGCTGAGCACCGTGCTCGAGGCGCAGAAGCGCTTCATGGCCGACGCCGCGCACCAGTTGCGCACGCCGCTGGCCGGCCTGCGCCTGCACACCGAACGCGCCCTGTCCGATCCGAGCCCGGAAACCCTGCGCGACGCGCTCGAGCACATCCACAAGCTCACCGGGCGCACCACCCGGACGGCCATGCAATTGCTGGCACTGACCCGCGCCAGCAACCCGAGCAGCGGGTCGCGCGACCTTGCCCCGGTTGACCTCGCCGTCCTGGTCCCCGACATCGTCGGCGGGCGCGTGCAGGAGGCGCTGCAGGCCGACATCGACCTGGGCTACCGCGGTTCGCGCGGCAGCGCCGTGGTCTTGGGTTCTGCCGCCAGCCTGCGCGAGCTGCTGGACAACCTCATCGACAACGCCCTGCGCTATGCCGGACCACGGGCCCGGGTCACGGTGGCTGTGCACCACTTGACTGGCAAGGGTGTCGTGCTGCAAATCGAGGACAACGGACCTGGCGTGGCACCCGAGCTCTGGCCGCGCCTGGGTGAGCGGTTCTTCCGTGCCCCGGGGGCGCGTGAAGGCGGCAGCGGCCTTGGCCTCGCCATCGTCAGCCAGATCGCGAGCCAGCACCATGCCCTGGTCACCTACGCGGTGGCCAGCGGCGGCGGTTTGCGTGTGAGCGTGTCGTTCCCC
>DATNBK010000307.1:0-2417 GCA_035571995.1 Rhodanobacter sp. | reverse complement strand
GTGGCACGCCGCGCTGGAGCGCGTGCAATACGGCCCGGTGCCCGTCGTCGCGGCCTTGCACGGCGCGGTGGTCGGCGGCGGGCTGGAGCTGGCCAGCGCCTGCCATATCCGCGTGGCCGACGAGTCCACTTTCTATGCGCTGCCCGAAGGCTCGCGCGGCATCTTCGTGGGCGGCGGCGGCGCGGTGCGCATTCCGCGCCTGATCGGCGCCGCGCGCATGACCGACATGATGCTGACCGGGCGCGTCTACAACGCCGCGGACGGCGAGCGCATCGGCCTGGCCCAGTACCTGGTGCCGCAAGGCCAGGCCTTCGACAAGGCCTTCGAGCTGGCGCAGCGCGTGGCGCAAAACGCACCGCTGACCAACTACGCGCTGATGCACGCCCTGCCGCGCATCGCCGAGCAGCCGGCGGATCAGGGCTTTCTGACCGAGGCGCTGATGGCCGCCATCGCGCAGAGCGCGCCCGAGGCCAAGACCCGAGTGCGCGCCTTCCTCGAAGGCCGCGCCGCCAAGGTCAAAAAAGCCTGAACCACCCAAGAGCCAGCCATGAGCGAGACAAAACCCTCTTCCGCACCGCGCTACCGCCCCTTGAAATTCGGCGTCACACGCGTGCTGCTGCGCGATGGCAAAGACGGTGTCCGCTACCTCGAAGCCGACCAGCCGCTGGCCGACTACGCGGCGCGCATCACCGACCGCTTTATGCACTGGGCGCAGACTACGCCCGAGCGCAGCTTCCTGGCGCGCCGCGTCAAGAACGCCGACGGCAGCACGGGTGACTGGCGCCACATCAGTTACGGCGAGGCGCTCGTCACTGCACGCGCGGTCGGGCAGGCCCTTCTGGACCGCGGCCTCAGCGCCGAGCGCCCGGTGGTGATCCTGAGCGAGAACAGCCTGGAGCACGCGCAGCTCGCGCTCGGCTGCCTGTACGCCGGCATCCCTTACTGCCCGGCCTCGCCGGCCTACAGCGTGGTCAGCCTGGACTACGACAAGCTGCGCCACATTTTCAAAACGCTGACGCCGGGCCTGGTGTTTGCCAGTGACACCGCGCGCTATGGCAAGGCCATCCAGGCCACCGCGGGCCTGGATGTCGAGGTCGTGCTGCACGAGGGCTCGCTGGACGGCCGTCCCACCACCTCCTTCGCCTCGCTGCTGGCCACCGTGCCTACGCCGCAGGTGGATGCCGCCATGCAGGCCACCGGGCCGGACACCATCACCAAATTCCTGTTCACCTCGGGCTCAACCAAGCTGCCAAAGGCCGTGATCAACACGCACCGCATGTGGTGCGCCAACCAGCAGCAGATGCGCCAGTCCATGCCGGTGCTGGCCGAAGAGCCTCCGGTGCTGGTCGACTGGCTGCCCTGGAACCACACCTTCGGCGGCAACCACAACGTCGGCCTCACGATCTACAACGGCGGCACGCTGTACATCGACGACGGCAAGCCCACGCCCCCGCTGATGAAAGAGACTCTGCGCAACCTGCGCGAGATCGCGCCCACGGTGTACTTCAACGTGCCGACCGGCTTCGAGGCGATCGCCAACGCCATGCAGACCGACGCGCAGCTGCGCAAGACCCTGCTGTCGCGCGTGAAGATGTTCTTCTATGCGGGCGCCGCACTTGCGCAGCCAGTGTGGGACAGCCTGCATGCCACGCAGGAGGCCGAGATCGGCGAGCGCATCGTCATGGGCACCGGCCTGGGCATGACGGAATCGTCCCCGTTCGCGGTGTTCGTGACCAGCCCCAATGTCAAGGCCGGCGACATCGGCGTGCCCGCACCGGGTATCCAGCTCAAGCTGGTACCGGTGGACGGCAAGACCGAGGTGCGCTATGCAGGCCCCAACATCACGCCGGGCTACTGGCGCGCGCCCGAGGCCACCGCCGAGGCGTTCGACGAGGAAGGCTTTTTCTGCACCGGTGACGCGGTCCAATGGATCGACGAGAACGACATCCACCAGGGGTTGAAGTTCGACGGGCGCATCGCGGAGGACTTCAAGCTCGCCACCGGCACTTTTGTGAGCGTGGGGCCGCTGCGCGCCAGGATCATTGCGGCGGGCGCGCCCTACATCCAGGACGCCGTGCTCACCGGGATCAACCTGAAGGAAGTCGGTGCGATGATTTTCCCGACGGCCGCCGTGCGCACGCTGAGCGGACTAGGCGCCGGCGCATCGATGGCCGAGGTGCTTGAGAGCGCACCGGTGCTGGCACATTTCCGCCGCGTCTTCAGCGAACTGGCGGAGCACGCCACCGGCAGCGCTAACCGCATCGCACGCGCCATCCTGCTGGCCGAGCCGCCCTCCATCGACAAGGGCGAGGTAACCGACAAGGGTTCCATCAACCAGCGCGCCGTGCTCAAGCACCGCGACGACCTGGTGAATGCCTTGCACGACGACGCGGCCACCCACATCCTCAAACCCGGTG
>DATNBK010000306.1:0-3839 GCA_035571995.1 Rhodanobacter sp. | reverse complement strand
CGCGGGTACTGGGCGATTCCCGTGACCTGGCCGAGTTGCGTGCACGCTGGCAGGCGCGGGCGCGCACGGCGTTTGCCGGCAAGACCGACCTGGAGCTGAGCGGCACCGAGGCCACGAGCTGGGACTTTGCGCACATCCCTGATGAGGTCGCGGCTGCCGGCGGGCTGATCGCGTATCCGGCCCTGGTCGACCTGGGCGACGCCGTGGCCTTGCGGGTGTTCGAGGGCGCCGAGGCGGCGCGTGCCGCGCATCGCGCCGGGGTCGCCCGCTTGTTGCGCCACGCCCTGGCCGGCGCGGCCAAGGCGGCGCGCAGGCGCCTGCCGATCCGCCAGTCGCTGGCGCTGCAATACCTGCC
Organism: Rhodanobacter sp.; assembly: GCA_035571995.1. Classification (GTDB taxonomy): domain Bacteria; phylum Pseudomonadota; class Gammaproteobacteria; order Xanthomonadales; family Rhodanobacteraceae; genus Rhodanobacter. The sequence goes on along the minus strand of DATNBK010000306.1, from coordinate 3,484 downwards.
GCTCGGCACCCCGGAAAGCTTGCGCAACGACCTGGTCGAAGGCGCGTTTGCCGACGTGCTGGCCAGCCATGAGCTGGCCGAGGTGCGCGACGCCGATGCGTTTGCTGACCTATGCGCCCAAGCGCAGCGCGAGCTGGTGGCGGCGGGTATCGGGCGCCTGGAATTGGCCGAGGCCATCATCGAGGCGCATGCGCAGTTTCAATCCTGGCGACGCCCACCGCGATCCGGGTTTGCCGGCGACAGCTACGCCGACCTGGAGGAGCAGCACGAGGCCTTGCTGACGCCGGGCTTCCTGCACACCTTGCCGCGCGCGCGCCTCGCCCAGTTGCCGCGCTATCTCAAGGCCATGCGCCTGCGTGCCGAGCGCCTGAGCCAGGATCCGGCCAAGGACCGGCAGCGCCTGTCGCAGGTGCTGCCGTACTGGCGGGCCTGGCTGCGGCACCAGGCCGCTGGCGCCGATGCCGGGGCGTTGGAGGATTTGCGCTGGCTGCTCGAGGAATGGCGCGTTTCCCTGTTTGCGCAGGAGCTCAAGACTGCCGAGCCGGTGTCGGCCAAGCGCCTGGCGCGCGCCTTGGCACGCCTTACTTGACGCGTTGCACGTGGACCAGCAGGTTGCAGGTCGGCACATCGATCAGCCAGTTGCCGAACAAGGTGGGCTTGATCTTGACCTGCGGGCTGTCAGCGCTGGTGCACATGGGCTTGTCATCGCCCACCTGCTGCCATTGCTGGCCGTTGTCCAGGCTGATCAGGCTGTCCCCGCTGAAGCCGGTGAAGCTGCCGACGATATGCGCCTGGAACGCCTGGCGCTTGGGGGTGGGCCGTTTGGTCCCGGCAGCCGGATGGATGGCCGGCTCGGCTGCCGTCACTGCCGCCGCGGCGCTGCCAGCGGCGGCGGCCGGAGCGGCGGTGCCGGTGGCAGCGCCCCCGTGTGTGGCCAGCCACTGGTTGAGCGTCGACAGCTCCTGCGCCGACAGCTTGTTCAAGCCCGCGTCGTAGAACTCCTCTGCGCTCATGCGCTCTTGCAGGTTGCCGGCTTGCTGCGCAAACGCCGGCAGCAGGGCGGGCACCAGGAGCAGGGCCGCGATGGCGGTCACGGGGCGGAAGCGGATCCTCATGGGCTGGTCCTCGCAGGATGACGTTGGCAATACCGCGAAGTGTGCGCGGTGGCGGGCGTCGTGCCAAGCGCCCACGCTCCTGGTCCAGCGAGCCGTGTCGCGGCCCCATACAATAGCCCGGTGTAGGCACGCGTCGAGGAGAGGTGGGCCATGGTTCGCGTTGCTACGCCGGCCACGGATCTGGAGCGTTGGCAGGCCAGCGCCGCAGGCGGCCTCCCGCCCCTGCTGGCCGCTGCCTGCGCCGCGGGCATTGCCGTCGGGACCCTCGATGAGCGCGAATGCTGCGACGTGCAGGAATCCCTGGCCCGACTTGGTTGTGACGAGCCGACGCGCGCGGCCGCACTGTGGTTTGCGCTGGCGCTGGCCGATCCGACGCGCTGGCAGGCCGAGCGCGCGGCCCTGCCGGCCGAGGTGCAGCGCCTGGTCGAGGGCCAGCAGGCGGCCGAGCGGGTATGGGCGCTGCATGCGCAGCAGCGCACGCCGCAGGCCGCGCTCGAGGGCTTGCGGCGCCTGCTGCTGGCCATCGTGCGCGACCTGCGCGTGGTGTTCACCTTGCTGGCGCGCCAACTGGCGCAAATGCGCGTGGTGGACAGCCTGCCCCCCGAGCGCGCCCAGGCCCTGGCGCGCCTGACCCGCGACATCCACGCCCCGCTGGCCAACCGGCTTGGCATCTGGCAGTTGAAGTGGGAACTGGAGGACCTGGCCTTCCGCACTTTGCAGCCGGATATCTACCGGCGCATTGCCGGCCTGCTCGACGAGCGGCGCAGCGACCGCGAGCGTTTCATCCGCGAGGTGATCGCACAGTTGCAGCAGGCGATGGCCGCTGCCGGAGTGCAGGCCGAGCTGGCCGGCCGGCCCAAGCACATCTATTCCATATGGAAGAAGATGCAGCGCAAGGGCCTGGGCTTTTCCGAGCTGTACGACATCCGCGCCGTGCGCATCCTGGTGGCGACGGTCACCGACTGCTACGCCGCGCTGGGCGTGGTGCACACGCAGTGGCAACACCTGCCGACCGAGTTCGACGACTACATTGCCCGGCCCAAGAACAACGGCTACCAGTCGCTGCACACCGCCGTGCTCGGCCCTGGTGGCCGCACCCTGGAAGTGCAGATCCGCACCCATGAGATGCACCGGGCCAACGAGCTGGGCGTGGCTGCGCACTGGCGCTACAAGGAAGGCGGCAGCGGCGATGCCAGTTTCGAGGCGAAGATCGCCTGGATGCGCAAGCTGCTGGAACCGCACGACGCGGCCGATGGCGAGCTCGGCGAGGAACTCGCCACCGAGTTGCTGGAGGACCGGGTCTATGTGCTGACGCCGAAGGGCGAAGTGTTCGACATGGCGCGCGGCGCCACTGTGCTGGACTTCGCCTACCTGGTGCACAGCGAGGTTGGCCATCGCTGCCGGGGGGCCAAGGTCAACGGCCGCATCGTGCCGCTGACCTTCCAGCCGCGCAGCGGCGACCGCATCGAGATCCTCACGGCGAAAGTCGCCGAGCCCAGCCGCGACTGGCTCTCCCCGCACCATGGCTACCTCAACACGCCGCGCGCGCGGGCCAAGGTGCGCTCCTGGTTCCGGCACGTGGCCATGGACGCGAACCTCGCCGTGGGCCGTGGCATGTTCGAGCGCGAACTCAAGCGACTGGGCCTCGGGCATGCGGACATTGCCGGCTTGCCGGCGCAGTTGCACGTCAAGAACCAGGACGAGCTGCTGGTGGCGCTGGCCCTGGGCGAAATCACCAGCGGGCAGATCGCGCGCGCCATGCAGGACCTGGTCGAACCGCCCGCGCCGGCGCCGGCAGCCAAGAGCGCGCCCGCCGCCACGCCGGCGCGCAGCACCGCGCCGGAGGCTGCCGCGCTCAGCATCGACGGCATCGGCAACCTGCTCACCGCGCTGGCACGCTGCTGCCAGCCGCTGCCCGGGGATGCGGTCAAGGGCTACATCACGCGCGGTCGCGGGGTGACCGTGCACCGCGCCGGCTGCCGCAGCCTGGCACGGCTCGCCTTGCGCCAGCCGGATCGGGTGGTCGACGTCGCCTGGGGCGCGGTGGGCACGCGTGCGTATGAAGTGGAGATCGTGGTCCGCGGCTACGACCGCCGCAACATGCAGCGCGACGTCACCGACGTGGTCAGCAATTCCGACGCGCGCATCGTGGCCTCGTCCAGCCGCGTGTTTGCCGACAGCGGCGAAGTGGAGGTGCGCTTCACCTTGCGCGTGCATGATTTCGGCCAGCTCTCCGTGCTGCTGGACAAGCTCTCGGCCCTGCCCAACGTGATCGACGCCCGGCGCATCGGCACGAGCTGAAAGCCCACCGCGCCGCCGCCCGACGTGGCTCCAGCACAAGCTGAATGGGCGCGCGCGGGCCGCGTTTG
>DATNBK010000305.1:0-3057 GCA_035571995.1 Rhodanobacter sp. | reverse complement strand
CATGAGGCGGGCGAGCGAGTCGCGGTCGAGACCCTGGTTGGCGTCGACGCCCAGCCACACTTCCGGGCGCGCGGCGCGCACCGCGCGCACGCGCTCGGCGTCATCGGTGCCGCCGGTCAGCTTCATCTTGATCGCCTTGGCCTGGATGTAGGCCCGCGCATCGGCAGCCATCTTCGCCGCCGCGTTTGCGCCGACGGTAAACGTGGTGAGCAGGGGACGCGGCGGGTCCAGTCCGGCGATCTGCCAAGCCGGACGACCGGTCAGCTTTGCCTCCAGATCCCACAAAGCGCAGTCCACCGCATTGCGCGCGCCACCGGCAGGCAACAAGCCCTGCAAGGCATCGCGATCCAGTCCCGCCTCCAGCTCGCCGCGCACTGCCTCGATGCGGCGGAGCATGCCCGGCGCGTCGTCGCCGACGTGATAGGAAACGCCGGACGCCTCGCCGCGGCCCAACTGCCCGTCCTTGCCCAGGGTGACCACGACGACATCGGTGTCCCACATCGTGCTGCCAGTGATGGTGAAGGGCTCGCGCAAGGGAAAGTTCTCGATCACGACCTGCACGCTGATCGCGTCGAACCGTGGCGCGCTCATGCCGCCACTCCCGCCGTGCCGAAGGCAGCGTCCAGCGCGTCCACGAGGGTATCGACGCCGTCCCGGATCGGGTCGACGCACGGCAGGCCGGTCTGCGCTTCAATCACTGCCCGCTGCCGGGCATACGCGGTCGCATCCAGGCTGGAGGCATTGACCGCCACACCAATGCAGCGCACGGCGGCATTGGTGAGCCGCGCTGCTTCCACGTAGCGCGCGATGCAGGTCGCGAGCGGTGGGATGGGGTAATCCGGCAGGTCCTCGATCGTGCTGCGTGCCAGGTCATGGCACAGCACCAGCGCGTCCGGCTGCGTGCCATGCACGAGACCAAGCGTGACCGCCGCAAAGCCCGGGTGGAACAAGGATCCCTGCCCCTCCACGATATCCCAGTGGCCTGGCGCAGTGGCCGGGGACAACACCTCCGCCGCGCCGGCGACGAAGTCACTGACCACCGCGTCGATCGGAATGCCGGCGCCGGCAATCATGATGCCGGTCTGCCCCGTGGCGCGGAACGTGGAATCGCGCCCACGCGCACGCAGCACACGATCGATGGCCAGCGCGGTGTATTTCTTGCCGACCGCGCAATCCGTGCCGACAGTCAGCAGGCGCAAGCCTGTGCGCTTCGCACCGGTTGCCACGGGCAAATGCCCGGGAGGCACCCGCACGTCGATCAGGCGCGCGCTCGAAGTCGCGGCCAATTCCGCCAGGCCGGGAATCTCTTGCAGCGAGGCGTGCATGCCACTGACGATGTCCAAACCGAGGCGCGCCGCCTCGCGCAGGGGCTCCAGCCATTGCGGCGCAAAAGCACCGCCGACGGGCGCAATGCCGATGACCAGGCTTTGCGCACCACGTTCCCGGGCTTGCGCCAGATCGAAGTCGGGCAAGCCGACATCGGCCTTGCATCCCGGCAGCCGCAATTGTCCGCAGCACAGCTCGCGGCGCCAATGGGCGATGCCGGCCGCGGTCTTCGCATCGGACGGCATGTGAACATCGCCAAGAAACAACAGGTAGGGCGCGCGAAGGGCAACATGCATGGCTTGGTCCGGGGTCTTGGCGCCGCGCGCGATCGCGCGGCGGGAGTTCGTGAGTCTAGGCCTGTGCCAGGCGAAGTAAAACTCGCCAGCGCCATGGTAGGCAGGGCGTCGTGCCGCGTGGCAAAGTGGCAACCGACCCGACTTCCCTCCATCGCAAGCAGGCGGCCCACCGCGACCGATCCGCCCGCAGGCATGCACGCAGGCGCAACGTGGACCTGACACATTTCTTCATCTTCGTGGGTATAGGCCTGTTCGCCCAGATGGTCGATGGGGCGCTGGGCATGGCCTACGGACTGGTATCCACCTCGATCCTGCTTGCGCTCGGTTTGCCTCCGGCGGTGGCCAGCGCCACCGTGCACACGGCGGAGGTCTTCACCACTGGCGCCTCCGGGGCATCCCATGCCTGGTTTGGCAACGTGAACTGGAAGCTCTTCCGGCAATTGGCCATACCGGGCGCGATCGGCGGCATCCTCGGCGCGACGGTGCTCGCCAACGTGCCGGGCGAGACGATCCGTCCGCTCATCATCATCTATCTGCTGATACTCGGCGTCATGGTGTTGTCGCGCGCGTTCGGCAAACGCCTGTCACGCCACCAGGTACGCCATCCCGGGCTGCTCGGCCTGTTTGCCGGGACGCTGGATGCGATGGGTGGTGGTGGTTGGGGGCCGATCGCCACCAGTACCTTGATGGCCCGCGGCGGCAGCGTGCGCCATACGATCGGCACGGTGAACGCCGCCGAATTCGTGGTGACCACCTGCGTGGCGACCACCCTCGCCTGGCATATCGGCATCGGGCACTGGTCGATCGTGCTCGGCCTGCTGGTCGGCGGCGTGATCGCCGCCCCATTTGCCGCCTGGCTGGTGCGCCACCTGCCCGAGCGCATGATGTTGATTGCCGTAGGCAGCTTGATCGTACTGCTCAGCGTCGTCGAGCTGGCCTTGCAACTTCGCTGACTGTTCGCGAAGGAGGCGGCGAACCGTACGGATCGCCGCCGACCACGCACCTGGAACTTCACCGCTGCACCCGCCAACCGCCGACAGTCGACGCTGTTCGTCGCAGAGGCGCCTACCGTCCAACGAGGTGTGTCACCAGTTGAACGACACGCTGCCGTAGTAGTACGCGCCCTGGTAGGAGAACGGCGAAGAATCCGGGTAGACGAAGTTGCCGGCAAAGTTGTTGAGCGGCACGTTCTTCTGCGGATAGGTGTTGGTCACGTTGTCCGCACCCAGGGTGAACACCCAATGGCCCCAGTGGTAGGCGGCGCTGATGTCCAGCAAGTAGCGCGCTGGCGCGTTCCGCTTTGCCATGCTCTCCTCCATGCAACGTGGCGCTGCCAACTGGCGGGGCGTGATCGCCTCGTCGACACGTCCACCTTAGCAGCCGCGAACCGCGCGGACCGGATATGGCACTCGCGGGTTGCGCGGCCCTAGCGCAG
>DATNBK010000304.1:0-6446 GCA_035571995.1 Rhodanobacter sp. | reverse complement strand
GTTTTCGCTCGGCGAGTTGAAACCCTCCTTGCCCGGCGTGATGGAGCCGCGCACCGGCAAGTCGATGGGCGACCACTGCGAGCTGATGGCCAAGGAATGGCGCATCAGCCGCGAGGACCAGGACCGACTGGCGCTGGAAAGCCACCGCAAGCTTGCCGCAGCCTACGACCAGGGTTTCTTTGATGACTTGCTGGTGCCGTTCCGCGGCCTCAAGCGCGACGGTTTCCTGCGCCCGGATTCCACGCTGGAAAAGCTCGCTGCGCTGAAGCCCGCGTTCGACAAGACCTCGGGCCACGGCACGCTCACCGCCGGCAATTCCACCGGCTTGTCCGATGGCGCGGCCGCGGTGCTGGTGGCCAGCGAGGCCTGGGCGACGGAGCGGGGCCTCCCGGTGCAGGCCTACGTGCGCGATGCCGAAGTGGCGGCAGTGGACTTTGTGCACGGCGAAGGCCTGCTCATGGCGCCGACCATTGCCGTGGCGCGGCTGCTGGCCCGCAACGGCCTGCGCCTGCAGGATTTCGACTATTACGAGATCCACGAGGCGTTTGCCGCCCAGGTCCTGTGTACCCTGCGCGCCTGGGAAAGTGCCGAGTATTGCCACCGGCGGCTCGGCCTGGATGCGCCGCTCGGCAGCATCGACCCGGACAAGCTCAACGTGCACGGTTCCAGCCTGGCCGTGGGGCATCCCTTTGCCGCCACCGGCGCGCGGCTGGTGGCGACCATGGCCAAGCTGCTGGAACAGAAGGGTGCCGGCCGCGGCCTCATCTCCATCTGCACCGCCGGCGGCATGGGCGTCACCGCGATACTCGAGCGCCCCTGAGCCGTCCAGCCACCCGTCGGTTGCTACTCACTGCCCGCTACCCGCTGTCCCCCTTCCGATTTCCTTTGCCGTCATTCCCCTTTCGTCATTCCCGCGAAGCACTCCCACTTTCGTCATTCCCGCGAAAGCGGGAATTCAGGTGCTTCTGCACTCACGTTGCCACCGGCAAAAGCACTGGATTCCCGCTTTCGCGGGAATGACGAGGGAATAGCTTGCGCGGGGACGACGAGGGGTTTCACGGAAATGGCGACATGGTCACCCTCGATCGTGAATCACGAATGGGGGCCGGCCAGGATCTGCAGGTAGTTGCGCACCGTGGTCGCCAGGCCCTCATACAGCGCCTCGCTGATCAGGGCGTGGCCAATCGATACCTCGGCCAGGTCGTCGATCGCGGCGGCAAACGTGCCCAGGTTGGCCTGGCTCAGGTCGTGCCCGGCGTTGACCCGCAAGCCGGCATCGTGGGCGCTGCGCGCGGCTTGCACGCAGGCTTCCAGCGCCGCGTCCACCCCGCCGGCGGCAAAGGCGTGGGCATAGGGGCCGGTGTAGATCTCGATGCGCTGCACGCCGATCGCGGCAAAGCCGCAAAAGTCCCGCGCAACCGGGTCCACGAACAGGCTGACGCGGCAGCCCAGGTCGCGCAGCGCCCGCACTACCGGCCGCAACGCGTCGATGTCGCGCCGCGGGTCGAAGCCATGGTCCGAGGTGATCTGGCCGTCGCCATCCGGCACCAGGGTCACCTGGGTGGGTAGCACCTCGCGGGCCAGCGCCAACAGCCCGGGGTAGGAGCCACGGGGCGGGGCAAACGGATTGCCCTCGATGTTGTATTCCACGCGGTCCTGCAGCAGTTCGGCCAGGGCGCGCACATCGTCTGGACGCACGTGGCGCTGGTCGGGCCGGGGATGCACGGTGATCCCGCCGCAGCCGTTGTCGATGCAGGTTTGCGCCGCGCGGCAGATGTCGGGCTCGCTGCCGCCGCGCGAGTTGCGCAGGACGGCGATCTTGTTGACGTTGACGCTGAGCGTGGTCATGGATCCAGCCCTTCGATGGGAACTGCTGCTGCCGCGGGTCGACCGCCAGCGTCAGCCGACGGGCCCGCCACTGTGCGTGGTTGCGGACGTGGGGGCCGGAGATGTCGTTCCCCACGCGCGCAGGATGATCCTGCGCGGGCCGCCGCGCCAGGCCAGGGTGGTGACCAGGTCGTCCTCCGTTTGCAGGCGATGCAACTGCCATGCTGCCGGATTGTCGCCTTCCAGTGCCAGCAGCCGCGGTGCGGGCCCGCAGGAGACCTGCAGGCGATGGAGGCCAAAGGCCAGGCCGCGACCAAGCGCCTTCAGCAGCGCCTCCTTGGCTGTCCACAGTTCGAGGAACGCGCGCGAGCGCTCCTGTGCCGGCAGCGTCGCCAAGGCGGCAGTCTCGGCCGGGTGGAAATAGCGTTGTGCCAGGCGCAATGCGTTGGCGCGCTCGCCCAGGGGCTCGATGTCGATGCCGGGCGCAAGCCCGCGCGCCAGCGCCACGGCGGCATGGCCCGCACAATGCGACCAGTTGAAATCAAGCGTCGTCTCCGGCGCTTCCGCGAGGCGCGGCCGGCCGTGCTCGCCGGCCACCAGCCGTACCTCGTCGGTGGTGCCGCCCAGATAACGGGCAAGGATCTCCAGCAGCGGCGCGCGCCCTTGCGCCCGTTCGTACGGGAAATGCCAGACGTGCACCGCGTCGTCGGGAAGGTGCAAGGGGGCGTTCGGATTGGCGGACGAGTTCGTGGCGCTCATGGCTGGCAGTGCTGGATGTGATCCGACTTGTCGGCCTCCCACGGGGACCTGTGGCAATGCAGCGACGGCTGTAAACCCCCTCTCCCGCGGCTCCGCCGGGGGAGAGGATCGGGGTGAGGGGGCGTTCTGGCTCTGGCCGGCATTCCGGAACATCAAGAGCTTTGCCCTCAGCCAGCCCCTCCTCCGACAAGTCAGGGGAATAAGCAGCGCGGCCAACATCATGCCCAGTGTAGTTGAGGAGCGCCGCTGCGGTGGCTGACCGCGGCAGGCGCGCTACATCCGCGGCGCGCGGCGGAACAGGCCCGCGATCACGAGCAGCACGATGGCGCCGATCAAGGCGTACAGCACGGCAGTCACGAACGGGTTGACGACGCTGAAGGCGATCCCGAGTCTCGGCAGCAGCCAGCCTGCGAGCAGGGCGCCGACGATGCCGATCACGATGTTGCCGATCAGGCCAAAGCCGAAGCCGCGCACGATGACGCCGGCAAGCCAGCCAGCGATGGCACCGATGAGCAGGAGGATGATCAGGCTGGTGGCAGTCATCACGTGTCTCCCTTGAATGACGTAGTGCCATACCGCGCCAAGGCACGCGCGGACTATCGGGCCCCGCGCGTGGACGGTCCGTGACGGAGGGCGCGCCTAAAGCCAGCGCCCGTAGCGTCGTATGTAGAAGACCTTCACCAGCTGCGTCGTGACGGCGTAGCCGAGCACCGTGGCCGCCAGCCAGGCGAAATACACGGGCGGGGTCGCCACCATGCCCAGCTTGGCGCCGATCACGGTATGCGGTATCAGCAGCCCGATCGCGATGATGGCCGTGGTCAGGCCGAGCACGGGCGCCGCGGCATAGCTCTGCAGGAACGGGATCTTGCGCGTGCGTATCATGTGCACAACCAGGGTCTGCGTCAGCAGGCTCTCGACGAACCAGCCTGACTGGAACAAGCCCTGCTGCGCCACGCTGTTGGCGTCGAACACATACCACAGCACGGCAAACGTGGTCATGTCGAAGATCGAGCTGACCGGGCCAATGCGCACCATGAACCGGCCGATGTCGCTGGCATCCCAGCGCTGCGGCGTCTGCAGGTATTCCTCGTCCATGCGGTCGAACGGGATCGACAGCTGCGAGATGTCGTACAGCAGGTTGAGCACCAGGATCTGCAGCGGCAGCAAGGGCAGGAAGGGCAGGAACAGGCTGGCCACGAGGATGCTGAGCACGTTGCCGAAGTTCGAACTGGCCGTCATCTTGATGTATTTGATGACGTTGCCGAAGGTGACGCGGCCTTCCAGCACGCCTTCCTCCAGCACCATCAGGTTCTTTTCCAGCAGAATGATGTCAGCCGACTCCTTGGCGATGTCGGTGGCGGTGTCCACGGAGATGCCGACATCGGCGTCATGCAGCGCCGGCGCGTCGTTGATGCCATCGCCGAGGAAGCCCACGGTGTGGCCCTGGCGCTGCAGCGAACGCACGACTTGCGCCTTCTGCAGCGGCGACATCTTGGCGAACACGGTGACGCGCGCCACCAGTGCATCCAGTGCCTCATCGTCGAGGCCCTCGATGTCCTGGCCTTGCACCGAGTGTTCCACTTCCAGCCCGACCTCGCGGCAGATCTTGCGCGTGACCGCTTCGTTGTCGCCGGTGATGACCTTCACCTCGACGCCATGCGTATGCAGGGCACGGATTGCGGTGGCAGCTGAATCCTTTGGTGGATCGAGGAAGGCCAGGCAACCGACGGCGGTCAATCCGGCTTCGTCAGCCACGCTGTAAGGCCGCGCGTGGCCAGGCTCGCGGCGCACCGCCACCACCAGCACGCGCAGGCCGTCCTGGTTGAGGCCGCGCGTCAGCGCCTTGATTTCGCTGCGGCGCGACTCGGTGAGGGGGCTGGTGACATCGCCTACGCGCTCGAACGCGCAGATCGCCAGCATTTCTTCCACGGCGCCCTTGCAGATCAGCAGGTGCTCGCCATCGCCGTGGGTAAGCACCACCGACATGCGCCGGCGCTTGAAGTCGAAGGGGATTTCATCGACCACCTGGTAGCGGGCCGCCGCGGTTTCAAGGTCGCGGTGGGCCAGCACGGCCTTGTCCATCAGGTTTTTCAGGCCGGTCTGGAAGCGGCTGTTGAGATAGCCGAACTCGAGTGCCTCGTCGGACTCTTCGCCGCGCATGTCGAGGTGCTCCTCGAGCACGATCTTGTCCAGGGTCAGGGTGCCGGTCTTGTCGGTGCACAGCACGTCCATGGCGCCGAAGTTCTGGATCGCGTTGAGCTGCTTGACCACGACCTTGTGCTTGGACATGGCCAGCGCACCCTTCGCCAGGTTCGCGGTGACGATCAGCGGCAGCATCTCCGGCGTCAGGCCGACCGCGACGGACAGGGCGAACAGGAATGCCTCGGTCCAGTCGTGCTTGCTGAAGCCCTGGATCAGGAACACCACGGGCACCATCACTGCCATGAAGCGGATCAGCAGCCAGCTTACGCTGCGCACGCCGCGATCGAAGCTGGTCTGCACGCGGCGGCCGGACATGCTGTGCGCCAGCGAGCCGAGATAGCTGCGCGCGCCGGTGGACACCACGACCGCACTGGCGGTGCCGCTGACCACGTTGGTGCCCATGTAGCAGATGCCGGCCAGGTCCAAGGGGCTGGCGGGATGCCCATCGGCCTCGGACCGTGTCAGCGGGGCCGACTTCTCGATCGGCAGCGATTCGCCGGTGAGGATGGCCTGGCTGATGAAGAGGTCCTTCGCACTGAGCAGACGAAGGTCGGCCGGTACCATGTCGCCGGCGCCCAGATGCACGATGTCGCCGACCACCAGCTCGATGACCGGCACCTCGATCTGCTCGCTGTGCCCATCCTCGGCGCGGCGCGTCACGGTTGCCGTGTTGCGCACCATGGCCTTCAGGTTCTCGGCCGCGCGCGCGGAGCGGTACTCCTGGGTGAAGCTCAGCACCACGCTGATCGCCACCATCACCGCAATGATGATGGGCCCGGTGAGGTCGCCGCGGTCGCTGGCCAGCTGCACGCCGGCGAGTACCAGCAGCACGATGATGAACGGGTTCTTGAACGCGCGCAGGAGCTGGCGCGACCAGTGCGGCGGCTTCTCGTGCGAGACCTCGTTGAAGCCATCGCGGTGCAGCCGCTCCTCGATCTCCTCGGCGTCCAGGCCGCCCAGGCTGGTGCCCAGCGCGGCCAGCAATTCTTCAGCCGGGCGAAATGCGTGGACTGCCGCCTGCACTGGCGGCGGGGCGCCCTTGCCCACCATCCGCGCGACGCCCGCCGGAGTGAAATGCTTGTTCATGATCTTGCTTCGCCGCTTCGGACTGTCCATGCCGCCGGGGCGGCGCCGATCCGCACAATACGGACGAGGAGCGACGCGCGTCCGGCGCTGCGCCGCGCGTCACCAGTTGCCACCCACGCTCCTAGTGCTGTGGCGCCAGGGCGGTCGCGGGAGTTCGATTCGGGTTGGCGGCGTGCATGGCCTCGACAGCCTGCGTCTGGCTCAACGGGGCAGGTACGGTGACGCGGAAATCCTGCGGCACGGCAACGCCACTGCGACGGGTCGCAGTGCCAGTAGCACAGAAACGGATGACAGCGTGAAGGAGTTTCATGGCCCATCTCCTCGTAACGACGCCCGCGGCGTCGTCAGGGGTGGGCCGGGTTCCCTAGCGGAGGAACATGCCAGCCGACCGCAAGCGAAGACCGCAAGCGTTCAACACGTTTTGCATAGCCGACACCCGATGCAAGCGGATGCCGACGTTGCGACTAGGGTAAACGTCCATATGCCTGATTTAGTAAGGACTGGGTGTGGCGCAGATGGAGCCTCGCGCCAGCCCGCGTATTGTGCGACGCAGCGCCGCGCGAGTCAACGCG
>DATNBK010000303.1:0-2596 GCA_035571995.1 Rhodanobacter sp. | reverse complement strand
CGGCGGCGTCTCCGCCAGCCTGGCGATGCTGGGCGACATCAACATCGGCGAGCCGAAGGCGCTGATCGGTTTCGCCGGTCCGCGGGTGATCGAGCAGACCGTGCGCGAGACCTTGCCGGAAGGCTTCCAGCGTTCCGAGTTTCTGCTCGACCACGGCGCGATCGATCTGATCGTCGATCGTCGCGAAATGCGCGACAAACTGGCCGACCTGCTCGGCATCCTCACCCGGGCGGATCGCGCGGCCTGAGTCCGCACCGTCGCTTGCCTCCAGCGATGCCGCCTTCGGGCGGCATCGTCGCATCCGCAGCGGGGTTTTCGACAGCCGCTGTGGAAGCGTGGCGGCAAAGCCTGTGGACAAGCGCATTGCACTACTTGTCGATCAAGCACTTGCTACGTGCTGATCAGGAATTGCGCACGGCAGGCAGATACGCGTCGTGGCATCTGCACACGCTCGGCGAGACAGTTTTCCACAACGATTGTGGGTGCCTTCTGTACAAGCCTGTGGACAACAACCGTTCCCCGCCTGCAGGCGGGCACTTGCCACGCATTGATGCTTTTTTTGCCTAGTCCGACGGAGGCTGCCACGGCTATTACACTGGCTGCTCCTGTTTCTGCTGGAGACCGACGATGAAACGCCTGCTTCTCGCCCTTGCGTTGACTGGCATGACCGCCACGGCGATGGCTGCCGACCTGCCCGGCCTGCCGGCCACCCCCGCGCCGGCGGGTGCCGAGGTCTACATCATCTCGCCCACCGATGGCGCCACCGTCGGCCAGCACCTCACCGTGCGCTTTGGCCTCAAGGGCATGGGCGTGGCGCCGGCGGGCATCGGCAAGGAGCGCACCGGGCACCATCACCTGCTGGTCGACGTGGAGCAACTACCGGCGGCGGGCCAGCCGATTCCGAACGATGCGCAACACATCCACTTCGGCGGTGGCCAGACCGAAACCACGATCACGCTCACACCCGGTACTCACACCCTGCAACTGGAACTGGGCGATGCCCACCACGTTCCGTTCGACCCGCCGCTGGTGTCGAAGCGGATCACGATCCACGTGAAGTGACGCGGGCGCCCGTGTCGACTCAGTGTCCGAAGAACATCGAGACGCCAAGGCCTGCCCACCAGGTCGACAATGGGCCGCTCACGCGTCGGCGAAAGCCGGCATCCAGTTGCAGGCGACGACTGGCCTGCCAGGCCAGTCCCGCACCGGCCAGGGTGCCGGCACGGGAGTCGGCCTCGCGTTGCCACGCGGCTTCGCCATAGATCGTCAGCGTCGGCGTCAGGGCGTGACTGAAGTTGATCGCGGCCGTGTAGCTGTCCGCGCCACCGGCGCGTACGTCTTCCAGATAGGCGCCGATGCTGTCGGTCGGATTCAGCTGCTCGCTCAGCGCCATGCCGAGCAGGTATTGGCGCTGGCCGTTGCGAAAATCGCGGGCGCCGTCGGTGAACTCCACGCTGCCCAGCAGGCCCCAGCTGAATGACGTGCTGGAGGAGGGCAGGGCGAGCTTCAGTGCCACGCTGCTGTCGCCACGGCCGCTGCTGTCCTGGCGGATGCCGGGGCCGCTCAGTTGCAGATGGTTGTAGAACGAGTCGCCGAACTGCAGTTCCAGCGCATGGCCCAGGCCAAAGCGTAGCAGGCTGTCGGCGCTGTACTGGGCGCTGCGGATACCGTCCTGTCGATCCTCGCTCCAGCTCGGCAGGCCTTGTTCCAGCGTGAGCTCGCCCGCGTCCAGCGTGGCCGGATTGAAACCGAGCCCGGGGCGGTCATAGCCCGGGTTGTCCGCCCACGCTGGCGCCATGGCGGCCCAGCCAAGCATGAGCAGGGCAAGCGCTACCGGCCACCCGACGCACGGCTTGAGCGACCGCCGCTTCGGGTGATCGCTCCGGTATCGGCTAAAATCCATCCTTTCACCTCGCATGTCCTGCAAACACCCATGACCGTACGCACCCGCTTCGCACCCAGTCCCACCGGTTTCCTGCATATTGGCGGCGCGCGCACCGCACTGTATTGCTGGCTGGAGTCGCGCCGCCGCGGTGGCGAGTTCATCCTGCGCATCGAGGATACCGATCGGGAGCGCTCCACCGGCGAAGCGGTGCAGGCGATCCTGGATGCAATGCACTGGCTCGACCTCGACGCCGACGAGGGTCCGTTCTACCAGACGCGGCGGCTGGAGCGATACAGGCAGGTGGCCGACGAGCTGGTTGCCGCCGGCAAGGCGTACTACGCCTACGAGAGCAAGGACGAGATCGAGGCGATGCGCGAGACGGCCATGGCGGCGGGCGAGAAGCCGCGCTACAACGGTTATTACCGCGACCGGAACGAGCCCCGCCGGGAAGATCCCAATCGGGTGATCCGCTTCCGCAACCCGACCGAAGGCTCGGTGGTGTTCGAGGACAAGGTCAAGGGCCGCATCGAGATCGCCAACAGCGAGCTGGACGACCTGGTGATCTTCCGTTCCGACGGCTGGCCGACCTACAACTTCGCGGTGGTGGTCGACGACATCGACATGGGCATCACCGAGGTGATCCGCGGCGACGACCACGTCAACAACACGCCGCGGCAGATCAACATCTACAAGGCGCTCGGCGCGACGGTG
>DATNBK010000302.1:0-5014 GCA_035571995.1 Rhodanobacter sp. | reverse complement strand
TACTGATGTTGAAAACGCTGGTCTTCTGGTCGGGCAGGTAGGGCGACACGATGTCGCCGCTGGCCGGCTTGTATAGGTCAGAGCGCAGATCAGTTGCCCAGTAATGGAACGCGACATCCGAAAGCGAGGCGTAGCCGGTGTCGCCGGCGTCGTGAACCGGGTTGTAGATGGAGGTCACACCAGCGGAAGCAGGGTCAGGCATGGTGGCGCCGTCCGGCAGGGTCAAGCCGGAGGACGGCAGCGTCAGGGATGAATAGCTCGGGCCGTCACTGCCGCCGTTCCAGAGACCGTCCGTGACCAGCATGTGGTAGTTCTGACGGCAGGCCAGCTCGTTGCCGTTGCCGCTGCCTGAGGCCGGCGGTTGCCAGTACGGATCTTCCAGGTTTCCATGGGCATTGGCTGTCGTGTTGCCGTTGCCGCGCGTGAAAAATGTGCCGGCGCGATCGACCGCGCTGCGGGTTGGGGTGCCGCCACTGGCAGGTACCTGGAAAATCCAGTTGAAGAATGCGCTGCGATAACAGGCGGGCGGCGTCGTGATCGCGCCCGACTGCTGGATGCCGGATGGGCTTGCAGTCGTGGAAGTCGCCGAGCAGGCGCTGGTATCGATCAGGCTGCTGATGATGGCCGAACTGGGCAGTTTGTACGTGCCGGCATCGAGGTTCTGCCAGGCCATGCGAACGACACTGCCAAAGCCGCCATCGTCCCACGCGTTGGGGTCGGTGATCTTGGTGGCCAGTGCGCCGGTGCCGAATACACGCGAGATAGACGTACGAGCCATCTGGTTGCGGGTACGGTAATAGGCGTACCAGTTGGCGAAGTTCTGCCACTGGTTGACGGACTGGCCATTGATCGTCACCGAGGTGTTGGTGACCGGTACGGCTTCCCAGTTGCTCGCGTCGTACAGTGTCGTCAATCCTGCAGTGGTCGGATCGCCCGATCCCGATGCATTCATGGCAATGCTTACGCCCTGCTTCAGCCGGTAGTAGTACGGGCCGCCATTCGGATATGTGACGCTGGTGCCGTCGCTCAGAGTGTGGGACTGCCCATCCATCGGGCTTGCGGCGTTCCACAGGTCGCCGCCACCACCGCTCACTGCGGAGCCACTACCGCACTGCCAGCGATTATCGGTACTCGAGGTGGGCGTGGTCGAAGTGTTCGTTACGGTCCATGTAACGTAATTCTGCGTGGCACTGGTGCTGTCGCCGGTGACTTTGGTATAGCCGGAACTGGAGCTGTTTCGGGTTCGCAAGTTGACGCCAGAGTAGACGGTGGCTGTGCCACTGCCGGTGGTTCCATCCACGTTTCTTACGTAATAAACGTAAATTCCGCTTTTGGTTCCTGATGGATTTTGAGAGCACGATCCTGCATCGGCGTTGGCAGGGCAGGTGGTTCCGAAGGTGGCGTAATAGATTGTGGTCGTCGGGTAGGTGTACTGGATCGTTCCGGTCAGGTCAGTCAGTGCGCCGGCAGAGGGTCGATCCAGATCTGCATTGCCGTTGTAGCCGGCAGTGGCAGCCGCAGTGACCGGGTTCAAGGGGCGATTGACTGCAATGCCGTCCACCCAAACCTTGGTCAGGGTGGCATCTGCGTTCGGAAAACTCGTGCCGTTTGCGTACGCTGGTGGGTAGTAGATGATGTTGGGGTTGTAGTAGACGCCGTTCATCACATGTGTGCCGATCCCGGAGGTGGCCGTGGGATCGATCACGCCGCCGCAGCGCCAAGGGCCGCCGCCGGAGTCGGTGGTGCTCGTGTCGTTTGAGCCATTCCCCCAGTCCGGAAGACCAGATATCTGATTGCCGCTGGCGTCGGTGGTCCATGGCGGATTGTCGTTCACGCGGCTGGACTGCATCGATCCCGAATCGTCGAACGTCATCACGATATTCGGCGGCACCGATTGCGTCTGGTTCGGCGGCGTGCTGCTGAGCTGCACTTCGCCGGCGAGCGCAGCAGTGCTGGCGGTGGCTGGCGCCGTGCTGCTGGCGGCTGGGGCCGCGGACAGTGCGGCGACGCTAGGCAGCGAGGATGGGACGGCCTGCACGGGAATCGCCGCGCCGAGGCCGCTGGCCAGGGTCAGCAGCAGCGCGGGGGTGAGGGCGCGGGTTTGGGCGAGAAGGCGGCGGGAACGGGACATGGTCGGCGGCTCCGGCTCAGTTGCCTTTGGCGGCGAACGTGCTTTCCAGCACGCGCACGGTATTGGGACTGCCGCCGGTCGCGCGGGCGGTGATGCGATAGATGTGGCGGGTGGTGCTGGTGTAGCCACCGCCGGTGGCCCCGGTGTCGCCGGACTCGTGCAGGCCGCTGTCGATGCCCGGCGGCAGTTCCACGCCGAGGTCTTCGATGATGTACACCGGGTTGTGCGCCAGTTGGGCGGTGCTGCTCAGGGCGGTGTAATCCACGCTACCCGAAGGTCCCTTGTAGGCGGTGGCGCCGGTGGTGATCCAGCCCTGGCCGTGGCGGAACTGCGTGACCACCCCGGTATCTCCATAGGGAGAGCTGCCCGGGGCGTACTTGTAGCAACTGCCGGTGAGCACGCCGCTGCCGCACAGCAACGGTGTGTTGATGAGGCTGGTGGTACTCATCCACAGCTTCCACTCGGCCCCACGCAGCGCGGTTTCCGCGCTCAACTGCGCCTGCTGCGCGTTGCGCAAGCCGCCGGCCATGCGCTCCTGCAGCAGCGAGCGTCCGGTGGCGCTGATCGCGAGGATGGTGAGCAGCAGCAGGAAGATCAGCGCCACCACCAGCACGGCACCGTGCTGGGCTTGCGGTGAGTGCAGGGACGGCGAGTGACGACGGCGGGGCGATGTGGCCATGGCGATTTCCTCGCGCATCACGGGTTGAAGTTGCGCAGCGAGACCAGCGCGGTGAACTGGCGGCGCAGCATCGGGTTCACGAAACCCTGGGAGCTGGGCGTGACCGCATGTGCAGAAGGCGCTTCGAGGGCCTCGCTGCCATCCACGCCGTAGGCGTAATTCATCTCGCTGGCGGTCAAGGTATAGAGCGGCTGCTGGCCGTCCACCAGGATGCTGACCTCGATGCTCTTGACCGAACGCCACAGGCAGCCCGGGTCGGTGGCGGACAGCGGATTCGGCGCAGGGGGCGGGCAGTCGGCGGCGGTGCTCGCATCCACCTGCGCGGCGGAGAGGAAGCTGGTCATGCCATTGGCGCCTTCCACGCCATACTTGAAGTCCAGCCGTTCGACGCCACGGGCAATCTCGTCCTCGGAACCGCCGGGGTTGCCGACACCGCCGTTGACCCGGCGCATCAACGCACCGGTGTATGGCGCGGTGCTGTTGTTGTTGATGCTCACCAGCTTCACGTAGTAGGTGACGGTCTGGAAGTCGCGGGTGAAGTCGAACAGTTTCGGCGCCGACGAAGGCTGCTGCATCGCGGGCTTGCCATGGTTGTTCGCGGTGTTCGGACTGATGACGCCGCTCGCATCGTCGGCGGCGAATATCTGCGCGTTGGAGCAGTCGGCCAGCATGGCGAGGTCGCCACTCTTGAAGTCGCTGGCCGGCGGTTCGCCGATGGTGGTGTCGGGGTTCAGAGTGATGCTGCTCAGCACATTCCCGCTGCCGGCGATGCTGCTGCGACCCGGACCGATCGACCAGCCGCGCGACGGGTTGATGTAGCGCACGGTGAGCACAGCGGTGCCGGGCACGCGATCACCGAACGCGGTGCCCATCGGCGGTATGGCGGTGAGGGTCGAATTCGGATCGATGGGCGTGCAGGCCGTGGTCGTGCAGTCGTAGCCGCGCATCGAGAGGAAGGAGGGGAAGGTGTATTTGCTGCCCGGATCGGCCGGATAGCTGTTGCCGCCGCTACTGCCGCCCATCGGCGTGGTGACGTCGTACATGCCGCCAGTGAGGCTCTTCGCGTAGACGCTGGGGGCGCGCAGGCCGTCGAGGTAGGTGCCGCTGCTGGCAGCGATCGGCTTGGCGATGCCGCCATTGTTGGTGCAGTACTGGCCATTGGCCATGCTGAGGTCGCCGTCCATGTGGCCGATCGCAAAGCGTCCGGTTTCCTGCAACGATGCCAGCTGGGTCTGCACGCGGTTGCTGCTGGAAGTGGAGATGAACACGCTGATGATGCCGGCTGCCACCAGCAGGCCCAGCACCATGGCGATCATCAGCTCGATCAGGGAGAGGCCGGACTCGGCGGCACGGCGAAGGGAACGCGGCATCACGGCTGGAACTCCCAG
Source organism: Rhodanobacter sp. (assembly GCA_035571995.1). Lineage (GTDB taxonomy): Bacteria > Pseudomonadota > Gammaproteobacteria > Xanthomonadales > Rhodanobacteraceae > Rhodanobacter. The sequence continues at coordinate 816 of DATNBK010000302.1, read as the reverse complement.
GCGAAGGACTGCGTGAAGGCCACGCTGTTCGCCTTGTCGCCAGCGCCGCGTTCGCTCCAGTTGATCGTCATGATGCAGTTGCCGCCGTAGGGCGGGCGCATGCCGTATTGAGTGGTGCTGGGGGCAAAGCCGGCAGCACTGTTGTCGCATTTGATCTTGGCGGTCGCGTTGGGCAGGAAGGCCGCAAGCTGGCTGCTCCACATCTGCATGTCGTGCGTGGCCAGGTCGTCGGGGGTGCAGGGCGAGCTGTTGTCGCATTTAGTGGTGACCGTGGTGGCGACTGGATAGCCCGTGCTGTTGTAGCTGCCATCCCACACCGCCATCGGGTTCGCGCTCATGCGATCGGCCATGTTGTGCGCGAGGAAGGTGACCTGGGTGCGCAGGTAAGCTGCCTGGTTGGAGCGTGTGGCCATGATCAGCAGGCCGGCCAGACCGACCAGACCGATGCTGAAGATCATCACGGCCACCAGCACTTCAATCAGCGAGACGCCACGCTGGCGTGATGGCTTGCACATGTTTCCCCCTGGTGGCGCCGGACCGGTATCGGCGCTGTAGATGCGGGGCGATTATGCGCGGCGTTCGCGTGTGTTCGAATACCGCTTGTCAGCAATTCATGACCATCGGTCGACGCATGAATTTGCGCCGCAAAATCATGTTGAGCGAATGTGCAAGACATCACATGAGTCTGCTGCAGCGATGCGCTTGTTCAGCACGCCCTGACCATGATGAAGGGATATGCAGTGGTGTTTCCGGCCCGAGTTGTCGGGTGCCTTGCCAACGCCTGCAGTGTGTCCCAGCTGTTTTCGAAGCAGTGAC
>DATNBK010000301.1:0-2072 GCA_035571995.1 Rhodanobacter sp. | reverse complement strand
CATGACGACCTGGACCTGCCGCCCGGGACGGCGCGCCTGAAGTTCGATGGCGGGCATGGCGGCAACAACGGCTTGCGCGACATCATTGCCCAGTTGGGGCATGGTCGCTTCCACCGCCTGCGCCTGGGCATTGGGCATCCGCCCGACCGCCGCCGCGTGGTCGACTGGGTGCTCGGCAAGCCTTCGGCGGACGACGAGGAGGCGATCACCGTGGCCATGGTGCGGGCGCTGGACGTGCTGCCGCTGGCGGTGGATGGCCAGTTCGAACGCGCGATGCTGGAGCTGCATACCACCGGTACCCACAACGGTGAGCATCCGGCGCCGGAGTCGCCGCGCTGAGCAAGCGCACGCCGCGCGGCGTGGCATTGAAGTGACCTGGAGCATTGCATGGGTATCAAATGTGGCATTGTCGGTTTGCCCAACGTGGGCAAGTCGACGCTGTTCAACGCGTTGACCAAGGCCGGCGTGGCGGCGGCCAACTTCCCCTTCTGCACCATCGACCCGAACGTCGGCGTGGTGCCGGTGCCGGATCCGCGCCTGCAGCAACTGGCGGCTGTCGTGCATCCGCAGAAGATCGTGCCGACCTCGATCGAGTTCGTGGACATTGCCGGACTGGTCGCCGGGGCCTCGAAGGGCGAGGGCCTGGGCAACAAGTTCCTGGCGCACATCCGCGAAGTCGACGCCATCGCGCACGTCGTGCGTTGCTTCGAACACCCGGACATCGTCCACGTGGCGGGCCAGGTGAACCCGCTGGCCGACATCGACACCATCGACACCGAATTGGCGCTGGCTGACCTCGAATCCGTGGACAAGGCGCTCAATCGCGCCGAACGCGCAGCCAAGGCCAACGACAAGGATGCGCAGGCGCGCGCGCCGGTGTTGCAAAAGCTGTCCACGGCGCTCGCCGACGGCCAACCCGCGCGGGCGGTGGCGCTGGATGAGGAGGAACGGCTGCTCGTGCGCGACCTGTTCCTGCTCACGCTCAAGCCGCAGATGTTCATCGCCAACGTGCGCGAGGACGGCTTCGAGCACAACCCCTACCTCGATGCGGTGCGCGGACATGCCGCGCAGGTTGGCGCCGAAGTGGTCCCGGTGTGTGCGGCGATCGAGGAGGAGATGGCCCAGCTCGATGCCGCCGACCGCGACGAGTTCCTGGCCGATCTCGGCCTGGACGAGCCGGGCCTGAACCGGGTGATCAATGCCGGCTACCGGCTGCTCGGCCTGCAGACCTACTTCACCGCCGGCGAGAAGGAGGTGCGTGCCTGGACGGTGAAGCAGGGTGCCACCGCGCCGCAGGCGGCAGCCGTCATCCACACCGACTTCGAGAAGGGCTTCATCCGCGCCGAGACCATCGGCTTCGACGACTTCATCAAGTACCAGGGCGAGGCCGGTGCCCGCGAGGCCGGCCGCTTGCGCAAGGAAGGCAAGGATTACGTGGTGCAGGAAGGCGACGTCCTGCATTTCCTGTTCAACGTCTGATCCTGGCCTGGCTGCCATACGGCGGGGGAGCGGATTTTCCCGCAGCTTCGTGGCCCGGCGGGTGGCTGTCCGCAAGGCTTCAAGTTGACAGTTTCGCACCCGATCCACACAATACGCGTTCTTTGCTGGAGGGATACCCAAGCGGCCAACGGGGGCAGACTGTAAATCTGCTGGCTTACGCCTTCGGTGGTTCGACAAATTCGTCTGGAACGAATTTGAACAGCCCGCAGGGCTGGCCCCGAAGGGGCGAAGGGCAGGACGCCCGAAGTCATCCACCTCCCGGTTTGGGACAGGACACCAGAAACAGACATCGAGAAAAATGCGGAGGGATACCCAAGCGGCCAACGGGGGCAGACTGTAAATCTGCTGGCTTACGCCTTCGGTGGTTCGAATCCACCTCCCTCCACCAATTGCGGAGACGCAAGAAAGTTTGCAGAAGTGGATGGAAGCTGGCCCGTAGTCATCCACCTCCCTCCACCAGTTCCAGCGGCATCGCGCGACGCGCAAGCGGCGCGGTTGGTCGGATTCCGCGCAGGGCGGGAGTAGTTCAATGGTAGAACATCAGTTTTCCAAACTGATTACGCGGGTTCGAT
>DATNBK010000300.1:0-9219 GCA_035571995.1 Rhodanobacter sp. | reverse complement strand
CGCGGCCGACCGCGGCAGCTACCGGCACTACATGCAGAAGGAAATCTTCGAGCAGCCGCGCGCCATCGCCGACACGCTGGAAGCGCGGCTGGGCGAACACGGCGTGCTGCCCAACATCTTCGGCATCGACAGCGACGAGCTGTTCTCCAAGGTGCGCAGCGTGCATATCGTGGCCTGCGGCACCAGCTACAACGCCGGCCTGGTTGCCCGCTATTGGCTCGAGGGCTTGGCCCACGTACCGGTCAGCGTCGAGGTGGCGAGCGAATACCGCTATCGCCAGGTCGTGGTGCCCGAGAACAGCTTGTTCGTGGCGATTTCCCAGTCTGGCGAAACCGCCGACACGCTTGCCGCAACGCGCGAGGCGCGGCGGCGCGGCTACCTCGGCACGCTGGTGATCTGCAATTCGCCGGAGTCGTCCCTGGTGCGCGAGGCGGACCTGAAGCTGCTCACCCGCGCCGGGGTGGAAGTCGGCGTGGCCTCGACCAAGGCGTTCACCACCCAGCTCGCGGCGCTCGCCCTGCTGACGCTGGAGCTGGCCCGCCACCGCGGCCTGGACCCTTCCCGCTATGGTGAGCTGTGCACTCAGCTGCAGCACCTGCCGGCGGCGATCAACCAGGCGCTGGAGCTGGAGCCGTCCATTGTCGAACTGGCCGGCGAGTTCATCACTCGCCAGCATGCGCTGTTCCTCGGTCGCGGCGTGCAATATCCGGTGGCGCTCGAAGGCGCGCTCAAGCTCAAGGAAATCTCCTACATCCACGCCGAGGCCTATCCCGCCGGCGAGCTGAAACATGGCCCGCTGGCGCTGGTGGATGAGGACATGCCGGTGGTGGCGGTGGCGCCGAACGGCCCGTTGCTGGACAAGCTCAAGTCCAACCTGCAGGAAGTACGCGCGCGTGGTGGCCGCCTGATCGTGTTTGCCGATGGCGATGCCAGGATGGACGACATGGCCGGCCAGGGCGTCATGCTGCGCGTGGCCTCCGGCGGCGATTTCATCGCCCCGGTGGTGTTCACCGTTCCGCTGCAATTGCTGGCCTACCACGTCGCCGTGCAACGCGGCACCGACGTCGACCAGCCCCGCAACCTCGCCAAATCCGTCACCGTGGAGTAGGCGCACGTCGCTCGGACGGAAACACGTGTTGGCCGCATTCGCGCAGTGCGCGCCTTGCCACGTGATGCGGCGGTCGCCTTGCGCCGTACCCGATGGCGTATGTTGAAGCATGCTCCGTTTTGGTTGGCGGCAAGTGCGGCCTGCGTCCCTGGGGAACTTGCCTGGAATTTCGTCGTGACGGGATGTGGGGGGAATTCGTGATCGTTGAGCCGGGCGCGATGTGGCCGGCGCTGGCCATCCTGGTGGTGACGCTGGTCCTGGTGGTCTGGCAGCCGCGTGGGCTCGGGATCGGCTGGAGCGCGCTGGGCGGTGCGGCCGTCGCGCTGCTCGTGGGCGTGGTGAGCTGGGCCGATGTCGGCGTGGTGTGGCATATCGTGTGGGACGCCACGTTCACCTTCGTCGCGCTCATCGTCATCTCCGTGGTCCTGGACGAGGCCGGCTTCTTCGCCTGGGCCGCCCTGCACGTGGGCCGCTGGGGTGGCGGCCGCGGGCCGGTGCTGTTTCCGCTGGTGGTGGTTCTGGGCGCGGTGGTGGCCGCACTGTTTGCGAACGACGGGGCGGCCTTGTTGCTCACCCCGATCGTGATCGCCCTGCTTGCGCGGCTGGAGTTCCCGCCGGCGGCGGCACTGGCGTTCATTGTTGCCACTGGTTTCGTGGCTGATACCACCAGCTTGCCGCTGGTGGTTTCCAACCTGGTCAACCTGGTCACGGCCAATTATTTCGCGGTGGGCTTTGGCCGCTACGCGGCGGTGATGCTGCCGGTCGATCTGGTGGCCCTGGCGGCGACGCTGGCGGTACTGTGGCTCGCGTTTCGCCGCGGTATTCCCGCGCGTTATGCAGTGGCCCGGCTCGATGAGCCGCGCACGGCGATCAACGATGCCCTGGTGTTCCGCGCCGCTTTCCCCTTGCTGGCAATACTGTTGGCGGCATATTTCGTCACCGCGCCGATGGGCGTGCCGGTGTCCTTGCTTACCGGCACGGCGGCTGCCGTGCTGCTGGCGATTGCCGGTCGCTGGTGGCGGCGTGGGCGGGGCGCCGTGGTTCCGGTGGCCAGGGTGCTGCGCCAGGCGCCGTGGCAGATCGTGCTGTTTTCGCTGGGCATGTACGTGGTGGTCTACGGGCTGGGCAACGCGGGGCTGACCGAACTTGCCGCAGGTGTCTTGCAGTGGCTGGCGGCGCAGGGGGCGCTGGTGGCCACGGTGGGTACGGGTTTCCTCGCCGCGGCCCTCGCATCAGTGATGAACAACCTGCCCTCCACCCTGGTCTCGGCGCTGGCCATCGATCACGCCGCGGTGCCGGCCGCGACCCGCGAGTTGATGCTGTATGCCAGCGTGATCGGCAACGATCTTGGTCCCAAGCTCACCCCGATCGGCAGCCTGGCCACCTTGCTCTGGCTGCACGTGCTGGCCGGCAAGGGTTACCGCATTGGATGGGGCCAGTACATGAAGCTCGGCCTGCTGCTGACTCCGCCGGTTTTGCTGGCGACGCTGCTCGCGTTGTACCTGTGGCTGCAACTGTTGTAGGCAGGGGCCGCCTCATCTCAAGTGGCGATAGCGGCGGTCCGCGACCCTGCAGCGGTTGGAGGCACCGGCGATCCAATCGTTACACGCTGACGACGCCATTGCCGGACGCGGATACAGCCGCGGCAGCAATTGCCTGACGACGTCGCCCGCGATGGCGTCTTCGAGGGTGATCAGGTCGTTGCGTGGCGGATCGTACTTGGCGCTCCAAACCACGTATCCATCCTTTGCATTGATCAGCGCGACGCGCACCCGCCAGCGATCGCCGGCGAGCTGCACGCTGCCCTCGAGGACGCTGGTTGCGCCAAGCTTGCGGGCCGCCACCTGCAGGTCCAGCGGTTGCTGGCGGAACATTAGCGCCGAGGTTCGCGCGGCCACGTGCACGCCGGGATAAGCACCCAGGCGATTGATCAGCTCGTCGCTCAGGCCATCACTCAGATGACCCGTGTCCAATTCAGGACCCAGGTTGACAAATGGCAGCACCACCAGCATGACCGGTCCGTTGCCGGCAAGGGCAGTGGGAGGCGCTGTCGACGTCGCTCTTATTGGGGAATACGGCACAGGTCGCCACCACAGCACACCGAGCGTCGTGAGCGAGGCGAGTGCCAGCAGCGCCACGCTCATGCTCCACGTTGTGCGAGGCTGCGGGGTTCCTGGGGGTTTCACGCTCGTGGTCAGCGCCGTGGCCGCCCAGGTTGGTGTGGACACGCGCGCGCCGACGTTGATTTGAGTCTGCCAGACGACTGGGATCGTTGCCCTCAGGCCTGACATCGGCGCCCGTTCCAGTTCCAGCGTCGCCTTGTCGGGTGCCGTGGATGTCGCCCAGAGGTCGGGCGGTGGCGCGACTGGCGCCACCCACTGTACGCCCCGCCCATGCAGGGTACGGATGATGGTTTGCTGTGCGCCATCATCACCGAGCACTCGCCGCGCCTTGTACAGCAGTTGGCGCAGCGTGGTATCGCCGACGGGTCGCTTGCCCCACAAGGCGTCGACAATCTCACGCCGATCCATCGCGCGCTCGCGATTATCCAGCAGCACCAGGATGAGATCGAGAACACGATCCTCCAATTCCACTGGCACGCCGTCGCGCAGCAGCCGACGTTTCGACCGTTCCAGGGTGAACTTGCCGAACCGGCAGGTCGTCGCCGGTCGCGTCATGCCCGTCGCCCATCCCACCGTAGTGGCCTCTGCCTTGGGCTGCCGTGGATCATGCCACGGTTCGCCGCGTGACAGCGTGAAGAGGCGGCGTCAGGGCGCGGTGGCGACATTGCCGAGCGTGGTGAGTGTGGCGTCTCGTCCGGTGCAGGAAAGGCCGTGTCGGACCGTTGCGTCGCGTAACAGCGCATCACGTTTCGTGACGTGACCTTGGCGGATACGGCGCGTATGTTTGCCAGCCCCGGTGGTGCGCGCCGGCATGTGACGATCACCGAAAACGTGGATGCATCATGGCTGCGCCGACGCGCTGCGAACCGGTCAACTGGCCGGTCGCGGACGCCGCGCCGTGCTCATGCACAGGGAGCAATCGGCCACGACGCGTCCGCAGAAACCTCGGGCGAGGAACGGGCCACTACTGAAGAGGATCGACCATCATGCCTGCCAAGAAGCTGACGCACGCCGAAATCCGGCCGGTCAAACAACGCATTGAGGACGAATTGCTGTCACGTCCCGGAGTGACGGGCGTGGACATCAATGAGAAGGTGTCGGACGGCAAGCCGACGGGCGAGCTGTCCATCGTGGTGTATGTCAAGGAGAAAAAGCCCAAGGGCAAGCTGCGCGCCGGTGAAATGATTCCGGCAACGATCGAAGGCATCCCGACTGACGTCAAGGAAGAAAAGATCGAGCTGCAGGCGGCGAGGGTCGCACTCGCCGAGGTGACCCCGCTGGTCGATGCGACCAAGTACGCAACATTGCATGGCGGCATCAGCATGGGGCCGTGCCGCTCGGTGCACCTGGATCCGCCCGATGTTCCAAGCTCGGGCGACTACATTTTCGCCGGTACCCTGGGGGTGCTGGTCACCGATCGGACCACAAAGGCGCAAATGGCGCTGACCAACTTTCATGTTGCCTGCGTCGACAGCACCTGGGCAGCCGGCAACACCCAGTGCCAGCCGAGCCGGGTGGATGGTGGGTCCTGTCCGGGGGACACTTTCGGCACGTTGACCCGGGCGACCCTGAGCACCCATGTCGATGGCGCCGTGGTGACGCTGCAGTCGGGAAAGACCACCGATTATTCAATTGAGGAAATCGGCGCCGTGAAGGGGGATACCGCGGCGGTACTCAACTCGGCGGTGCGCAAGCGCGGCCGGACCACCGGATTGACCTATGGAACAGTCAATTCGGTCGACGCCAGTGTGACAATCAATTACGGCGATGGCCTCGGCAACCATACGCTCAAGAACCAGATCCGGATCACGCCGGATACGTCCCAGAATGCCCTGTTCAGCGACCATGGGGACTCGGGCTCGGCAATTGTGGATGGCGCCAACAAAGTCATCGGACTTTTGTTTGGTGGCAGCAATGTCGCGACCTATGCCAATCCCATTCAATTCGCACTCGACGAATTGAACGTGGACCTGGGGGTGAAGACGCTCACGTTGGTGACCACGCCGATCATTTGCGAACCGATCGTCACCAAGCCGATCGTCTGCGTGGTCAAAACCAACACCGTCATTTGCCAGATCGCCACCCGGCCTGCGATCTGCCGCATTTTGACCACGCCCTCCGTCTGCCTCATCAAGACCAAGGTATGTCCGGTGCCGACCCGGGCTTGCCCGCCCTTGTCCCTGGCGTGCGGGCCGGGCCGGGGTCCTGGACCGGGGCCGCTCGGGTCCACGTCGACGGGGGAGGGCGGTACCGGAGCGCTGGATGAGCTATATGGCAACCCCGGAACGGATCCAACGGACGAGGCGTTCTGGCTGGGTTACTACACCGCTCTGGATGCGTTGGACCAAGCTGAAAAGCCTGGGGAAGAATGAGTTGCGCCATGCGCGGCGCCCAGCTCGCCAAGCTGGTGCGCCGTCTGGTGGTCGAGGGCGTGGTCGATGCGGACGCGGCGCGCGATGGGCGGATCACGGTCACCGATCTGTCGCGCTCGAATCCGGTGGGTCTGGTGTGCCTCGATGGCGGTCCGGAGATTGTGGTCAAGGGCGGTACGATCGCCCGCGACGGCGTGGATCCGGTCCCGGCTGAACTAGCCGCCTACGAGTGGCTGGGCATGTCGCCCGATACGGCGCGTCTGGCCCCCGCGCCGCTGCTGGCGGTGGCCGGCGCCACGGCGGTCGTCAGCCAGTGGTTGCCCGGCGCGGTATCGCTGCACGATGCGCTCGCTGCGGGCGCGAACTCTGGCGAGAACCTGATTGCCGAGGTTGGGCGCATGTTGGGGGTGCTGCACCGGGCCCGCCATGGACTGCGGCGGCTGGCGATTCGGCGGCCGTGGATCCTGGATGTCCCCGCTGGCGGCATGCCGGTCATCGCCCTCGACAATGACCCGGCCAGTCGGTTGATCGAGGCGCTCCGGCAATGTGCCCCGCTGCTGGCGACGATCGCCAGCGTGGACGCCACCTGGACGCCACGCACGATGATCCACGGCGATATCAAGTTCGACAACATCCTGGTGGCTGGCGAACGCATGCTTTTCGTGGACTGGGAACTGGCGGGCCTGGGCCCGCCAGCCTGGGATCTCGCCGGTGTGGTCGACGGACTGTTGGTTCCCGCGTGCATCCAAGGCGATTGCAAGATGGTGGATGCGGCGTACGTTGCGCAGCTGGCCGAACCGGCAGTGGCAGCGCACCGCGCTGCTGCGGGGCCCGAATTCAGTCCGTCGCTGCCGGAGCTTGCAGCGGCGACGGCGGCACGCCTGGCGCAAACGGCGACGCAACTGGCCGCGATGGGCCATGATTGCCCCGATGCCGCGGCAGGGGCGCCCCGCGTGCTCGCCAAGGCGGCCGAGCTTGCCGATCGGCTTGTGTCCCAGCCGATGCCGGCGGCCGCATGTGCGCTGTAGCAGCGGCCAGTGCCGACGTCACCGCGTCAGTCGAAGAGGCGCTCGAACTGCTGTCAGCCTGTGGGTGCAGCGATCCCGCCTCGCGCACTGAGGTGCTGTACGCGCATTGGTACGTCCGGGCGCGTCCCGGCTTTTCCGCGCCACCTGGATGCCCACCGGACCTGGTGGAGATGTTGCGTACGGCACATGCCGGTTACGGGGTCTGGGAGGACGGGTGGCGGGTGGAGCACGTCGGCTCACGGGGCCAGGCAATCGTGCGTCGTGGCAGCCACGTGTGCCTGCTGGAGCTCAGCGACTACGCACCGGCCACGCGACGCGGCTTGCTCCCGCGGCCCGGCGACGTGGTGTCGGCCGTGTCACGGCGGGACCGCGTCGAGCCACGCGATGGATGGTGGCGCGCGGCCGGGCCCGCATGGTCCTGGGCGCGTGCGCCACGGGGCACCGTACGCCTGTATTTCGCCGCCGGCATAAGTGTTCTTCCCGAACTGGTCGGTGCCCTTACCGGCATGCTTGCAAACGATCCCTCGCCGTGGATGCTGAAGTGCGCCACGGACCCGGAGCAGTACGCGCGTGCCGACGCGGTCATCGCGTATCTGGGGCCACGCGCGCTCGAGCGCCATGCCATGCAGATTGTCGCGTTGGTGGAATCCTGCAGCAGTCGCGAATTGGGCGACACGCCGCCGCTGACGTTGCCGGTGGTGCGGGGTTTGGCGGCGGCTGTCGATCCCGGAGGCGATGAAAGTTTTGGCGTGCATCGTTGCCGGCTGGTGGCGGAGGGGGCGGATGGTGGCGTGCAAGGCGTCCGCGCGAGATTTGCCGCCGACGGGATCCGCCTGGACCGGCCATGGGCGCGCGAAATGGACGGGTTGCTGCTGCCATGGGAAGGCGGATGAACGCCATCGATGCGACGCCCTTGCGCGCGTGTGCCGGGCGTGCGGCCGACGTGCTGGTGGAGACGGCGATGGTGGTTGGCGGGACATCGACGTGGCTGGGAGTCGTTGCCGGCCGCGCCGACGAGGGCGACAACGCCATCTACTCGACCGGACAGGTCACGCTATACGACGGCAGTGCCGGCATCGCGATGGCGGCATGGTCAGTGGCCCGCGCGCTGGGGCGCGATGATCTGGCGAAGGTGGCCCTCGGTGCAGCACGTCATGCCGTCGCCACCCGCGGCCCGCTGGCGGCCACGGGGCTGTTCGATGGCTTGGCTGGCATTGGCCTGGCTGCATTCGAGGTGGGCACGTGCGCTGGTGACCGGAAATTGGGTGCCGGTGGGCTGGACATCCTCGGGCAAGTCGCTGCCGCCCCGCCCACGGAGGTCGACCTGATCGGGGGCAGCGCCGGCATCATCCTGGCCCTGTTGCGCGTGGCCCAACTGACGGGCGCGGCGCGCTGGCGAACGGCGGCACGCACGCATGGCGAGCACTTGCTCGCCGTGGCGAACCGTCATCCCTGGGGTTGGGGGTGGCCGCTCGCGGCTTTTGACGGACGCGAACTCTGCGGCCTCGCACACGGCGCAGCGGGCATCGCCTGGGCCATGGGTGCGCTCGCCGCGGCGACCGGCGACAGCCATTTCCTAGCTGCTGTTGATGGTGCGCGTCGCTATGAACGGAGCTGGTTTCAGCGTGTGGAGAATAATTGGCCGGATCTGCGGGAAACCACGCAAACGACACCTGGGGCAGCCCTGACCTGCCCGGCATACTGGTGCCACGGCGCGACAGGAATCGGGCTTTCCCGCCTGGCGTTGTTCCGGTTGGACCCGCACCTGGCGCTCATTGCCGAAGCCACGTCGGCGCTGCAGGCCGCAACCAGTGCGATGTCGCGGGAGCTGGACGGCTATCCAGCCGCGGGTTTGACCCTTTGTCACGGACTTGGCGGCAGCTTGTTGCTGTTGGCCGCCGCGCATCACACATTGGGAGAAGCCAGCCATCTTGAGGCGGCACGCTGGCTGGCAGCGCAAGCGCTCGATCGGCTTGGCCCGGACCCATGGGCATGGCCCAGTGGCGTCCCCAATGGCGGCTTCAGCGCCGGCCTGATGACTGGGCTCGCAGGGGCCATGTACGTGTTGTCGCGCGTTGCCGAGTTTGGTGAGGCCGAGCCGCTGGCCGTGCTCGGTGACCAGGGGCCAGCCTGACCGGGAGCTTGTCGGGACCTCCAGCCGCCCGGCGCGTGGGCAGGCGGCCATGCCCCCTCCGGCGTCATTCCTCCTCTCCGTCGTCATTCCCGCGAAAGCGGGTCCCGCACGGGCCTTGCTGCTCGCTGGCTAGCCGCTCAACGAACCGGTGGTGCACCATGTCTGTTCGTGATGAACAATGAGGCCGAGCTGCGCCAGGCCTTCGAGGATTATCGCTCCGGCCGAATGGGCGAAATCACCCGCCAAACCACAATTGGATGAGGGGGCTTGCCGGGTGTGAGTCCAATTCCGGGGGCCCTGCAATCGCGTTGATAGGCATATCAGCGGGTCGTCGCGCATGTGCCAAAAGAGAGTGGCTTGGATGCTGCGATTCAAGTGACGTCCGCGGCGGATCACGCCATAATCATATGTCACTGATCTACCTGGTTAGCGAAATCCGATGATGACCCGGTTG
>DATNBK010000299.1:0-5998 GCA_035571995.1 Rhodanobacter sp. | reverse complement strand
GGCAACGCCATTGACGCTGCTGTTGCCGTGGGCTACGCGCTGGCGGTGGTCCATCCGTGCTGCGGCAACATCGGCGGCGGCGGCTTCATGACCGTCCGGCTGGCCGATGGCAAGGTGTTGTTCCTGGATTTCCGCGAGAAGGCGCCTCTCGCGGCGACGCCCAACATGATGCTGGATGCGTCCGGAAACGTGGTCAAGGGCCGCAGTACGCGCACCTATCTCGGTGTCGGCGTACCGGGCACGGTCATGGGCTTTGATGACGCGCTGGCCAAATACGGCACGATGTCGCTCAAGCAGGTCCTGGCGCCGGCCATCAAATTGGCGGCAGATGGCTATGTCCTGGAGCCGGGCGACGTCAGGATCCTCAACACCTCGACCGATATCTTTCGCGACCACGCGAATGTCGCGGCGACCTTCCTCAATCACGGCCAGCCGTGGAAGGCGGGGGAGCGGCTGAAGCAACCTGAACTTGCACGCACGCTGGAGCTGATCGCCAAGGACGGCACCAAGGCGTTCTACCACGGCTCGATTGCCGCCGCCGTGGTCAAGGCCAGCCAGGAAAATAATGGCCTGCTGACCATGAAGGATTTTGCCGACTATACGGTGCAGTGGGAGCAGCCGGTCGAGTGCGGCTACCACGGCTACACGATCCACTCGGCGCCGCCGCCGAGCTCGGGCGGCACGACGATCTGCGAGACCTTGCAGATCATTGCGCCGTACCCGTTCGCTCAGTGGGGCCATCATTCGACCAAGAGCGTGCATTACTTCGTGGAGGCCGAGCGGCGCGCGTTTGCCGACCGCAACACCTATCTCGGCGATCCGGCGTTTGTCGACAACCCGGTCGCGAAACTGATCTCGGCGGAACACGCGGCCAGCTTGCGCGCCACCATCAAGCCGGACAAGGCCACGCCCTCATCCGAAGTGCAGGGCAGCTTCGGTCCCTACCAGGGCACCAACACCACGCACTATTCGGTGGTGGACAGCAAGGGCAACGCGGTCGCCGTTACCTACACCGTCAACGGCTACTTCGGCATCAAGCAGATCGCAGGCGATACCGGTTTCTTCCTCAACAACGAGATGGACGACTTTACGTCCAAGAAAAACGTGCCGAACCAGTTCGGCTTGATCCAGGGCGAGGCCAACCGCATCCAGGGTGGCAAGCGGCCGCTGAGTTCGATGAGCCCGACCATCGTCACCCGCGACGGCAAGCTCTTCATGGTCACCGGCAGTCCGGGCGGTTCGACCATCATCTCGACCACGATGGAGAGTTTCCTCAACGTCGCCGAGTACGGCATGGACGTCAAGCAGGCCATTGCGGCCCCGCGCATCCACATGCAGTGGTACCCCGACGAGATCTTTGCCGAGCCCGGCGCGTTCACGGCCACGGTGCAAGGCCAGCTCGAGGGCATGGGCTACAAGATCCGGCCGGTGCGCCAGATGGGCGACATTGCGGCGATCGTCGTGAACCCGAAGACCGGCATGCTGGAAAGTGTCAATGATCCGCGTTACCCGGCTGGCGCCGCCGCCGGCTACTGACCGGTGGCGCCCGGCTCCTTTTTCCCGCTCCCGCCGGTCTCCGGCGGGGGCGGCCTTGCACACGATCTGGGGACATCGCCCCGCGCGAGTCCAGAGCTTATAGTGGTGGCCTGATTCCGCGCGTGGCCGCACGCACCATTCATTGTCCAGGGGATGTCACACATGAATCGCATGCTGAGATCGTTGGCGTTCGTGGCGGGTTCGTCAGTGCTGGTGTTCGTGGGCGGGTCGGTCGGGGACGTACAGGCGCAGCGGGCCACGCCGGCCACGCAGGCTGCGCCGGCAGCCGCCGCCAGTATCGACCAGGCTGTGCTGAAGGCGTACGAATGGCGCAGTATCGGTCCGGCGCGGGGCGGCCGCTCGATCGCCGTCTCCGGCGTGAAGGGACATCCCGACGAGGCGTATTTCGGGGCGACCGGCGGTGGGCTATGGAAGACGTCGGATGCCGGCCAGACCTGGGCGCCGGTCACCGATGGACAGATCAAGAGCAGTTCGGTCGGAGCCGTCGCCGTCTCGGAATCGAACCCCGACATCGTCTACATCGGCATGGGCGAATCGGCCATCCGCGGCAACATCCTGCCCGGTGACGGCGTGTACAAGTCGACTGATGCAGGCAAGACCTGGACCCACGTCGGCTTTTCCAATTCCGATGCGATCTCGAAGATACGCATCGACCCCACGAATCCCGACATCGTCTTCGTAGCCGACTTTGGCCGCTATGGCGTGCCCAGTGCCGAGCGCGGGGTGTTCAAGACCACCGACGGTGGCAAGACCTGGAAGAAGGTGCTGTTCCGCGACGACAAGACCGGCGCGGTCGACATCGCGATCGACCACAACCACCCGAACGTGATGTATGCGGCGCTCTGGGAGGCCTATCGGGTCGAATACAAGATGTCGAGCGGTGGCCCGGGCAGTGGGCTGTTCAAGTCGACCGACGGCGGCGACACGTGGAAGGAGATCACGCGCAATCCGGGGCTGCCGGCGAAAGGGCCGGTCGGCAAGATTGGCGTCGCGGTTTCCGGTGGCGATTCCAACCGCGTCTACGCGCTGATCGAGCACGCCGACGGCGGCTTGTTCACCTCCGACGATGCAGGCGCCACCTGGAAGCTGGTGAATTCCGATCGCAGGATTCGCCAACGCGCGTTCTATTACACCCATCTGTATGCCGATCCGGTGGCCAAGGACACGGTCTACATGCTCAACACCAGCGCGTTCCGCTCGATTGACGGCGGCAAGACGCTGAAGAGCATTGGCAAGGGCACCCACGGTGACCACCACGATCTCTGGATCGATCCCGACAACACGCAGCACCTCGTGCTCGGCAACGACGGCGGCGGGGCGGTGACGGTGGACGGCGGGAAGCACTGGTCGGAACAGGATTTCGCGACGGCGCAGTTCTACCACGTCATCACCGACGCCCACGTGCCGTACCGCGTGTGTGGTTCGCAGCAGGACAACTCGACGATGTGCGTGCCGAGCGACATCGGCCCGGGAGGCGTCGGCGTGAATGGTGGCGGCAGCTACGGCCGTATCCCACCGGTGGCGCCATACGAGGTCGGTGGTGGCGAGCCGGGCTACATCGCACCCGACCCGACCAATCCGGATGTCTATTTCGCGGGCACGAACAACGGTTCGTTCATCACCCGCTACGACATGCGGTCGGGCGCGTTGAAGGAAGTAGGTGCCTATCCGCGCTTCTTCTCGGGTGAGGCGTCGAACGAGGTCAAGGAGCGCTGGCAGTGGACCTTCCCGATCATCTTCTCGCCGATCGATCCCAAGATTTTGTACACCTCGTCGCAGCACGTCTGGAAGACCACCGACGGTGGCCAGAACTGGGAGCGCATCAGCGGCGACCTCACCCGCCACGAGCCGAAGACGATGGGCGTGTCGGGCGGCCCGATCACCCACGACATGAACAGCCCGGAGATCTACGCCACCGTGTTCGCGCTGGCGCCGGGCAAGACCGACGTCAACGTCATCTGGGCCGGTTCCGATGACGGGCTGGTCCATGTGACGCGCGACGGCGGCAAGACCTGGGCGAACGTCACGCCGAAGGACATGCCCGATCTTGGGCGCGTCAGCCAGATCGATGCTTCCAAGTTCGATGCCGGCACGGCCTATGTCGCCGTGAAGCGGCCGCTGTTCGACGACTTCACGCCCTACATCTTCCGCACGCATGATTTTGGCAAGACCTGGACCAAGACAGTGTCCGGCATCGCGGCGAACGATTATGTCCACGTCGTCCGCGAGGATCCGACGCGCAAGGGCCTGCTTTATGCGGGTACCGAGCACGGCTTCTACATCTCCTACGACGACGGCGACCACTGGCAGTCGTTGCGCCTGAACCTGCCGGACACGCAAGTCTCCGACATCTGGCTGCACGGCAACGATATGGCCATCTCCACCATGGGTCGTGGCTTCTACATCCTGGACGACATTGG
Organism: Rhodanobacter sp.; assembly: GCA_035571995.1. Lineage (GTDB taxonomy): Bacteria > Pseudomonadota > Gammaproteobacteria > Xanthomonadales > Rhodanobacteraceae > Rhodanobacter. The sequence continues at coordinate 2,021 of DATNBK010000299.1, read as the reverse complement.
CGCGCTGCGTCAGTACGGCCCGGCAGCGGTTGGGGCGACGGATGCCTGGCTGTTCAAGCCGGGCGACGCCATCCACTCGGCCGAGCCGGCCACGATCGAGTACTGGCTGAAGCAGCCGGCGAAAAGCATGACGCTCGACATTCTCGACGCCACCGGCAAGGTGATCCGCAGCTACAAGGGTGTCACGCCCAAGGCGAAGGCCGATGAGGACGACGAGGAGGAAGGTCCGCGCGGCGGTCCCGCTGGCCCGTCGATGGCTGCCGGGCTCAACCGCTTTGCCTGGGATCTGCGCTACGAAGGCGCGGTCAAGTTCCCGGGCATGGTCCTGTGGGGTGCGACGACGAACGGGCCGATGGCGCTGCCTGGTACCTACCAGGTGCGGATGACGGTGGATGGCAAGACGCTGACCGAACCGGTAACCATCGTCAAGCATCCGCTGCGCGACACGCCCACTGCCGATCTGCAGAAGCAGCTCGACATGGCCATGGCGATCCGCGACAAGGTCAGCGAAGCCAACGAGGCCGTGATCAAGATCCGCCAGATCAAGAAGGACGTTGCCGACCGGGTGGCGAAGAAGAGTGACGGCAAGCTGCGCGCGGCGGCGGATCGCTTGACCGGGAACCTGACGGCGGTGGAGGAGGCGATCTACCAGGTGCGCAACCGCAGCAACCAGGATCCGCTCAACTTCCCGATCAAGATCAACAACCGCCTCGCCTCGCTCCTGCGCGTGGTCGAGACCGGCGACGGCGTGCCAACCAGCAACGTCGGGCCGATCTTCGTGGACGTCCAGGCCGAGCTGAAGGTGCAGACCGACAAGCTGCAGCAGACGCTCGCGACCGACCTGCCGGCATTCAACCAGCAGGCGGAACGGGCAGGGCTGGACCCGGTCAAGGATTGACGCCTCCCAAAGCTTATCCCTCTCCCTTGGCGTTGCCGGGGGAGAGGGTTGAGTGAGGAGAAGCTCTTGCCCTGCGGTGACAGGGACGAGTGGGCGTATGAGCCGTGGTGGCCTAGGGTTGCGTTGGGTGCGTTGGCAGCGCCTGCACCAGGTTGTCCGCGGAAATATCGGCGATCGACTTGGCGCCGGTCAGCGTCATGGCCACGCGCATCTCGCCGGCGATCAGGTCGAGCACATGGGCAACGCCACGTTCGCCGGCGGCGCCGAGGGCGTAGGCGAAGGGGCGGCCAATCAGTACGGCATCGGCGCCCAGCGCGAGCATGCGCACCACGTCGAGTCCCGAACGAACGCCGGAATCGGCCAGTATCTTCAATTGTCCTTTGACCGCCTCGACGATGGCCGGCATGGCGCGAGCCGAGGACAGGACGCCATCGAGTTGGCGCCCACCATGGTTGGAGACCACGATGCCGTCGGCGCCGAGCCGCACCGCCTCATGCGCATCCTCGGGATCGAGGATGCCCTTGAGGAGCAGGTTGCCCTTCCAGGTTTCGCGGATCCAGGCAAGGTCGGGCCAGGCAATGCCCGGATCGAAATTGCGCCCCAACCAACCGACGTAATCCTCCAGCGTGACGCGCTTGCCGAGATAAGCCGAGATATTGCCGAGATCATGGGGGCGGCCGCGCAGGCCCACGTCCCAGGCCCAGCGCGGATGACATGCGGCTTGCAGCGCGCGGCGCAGCACCACGTTCGGGCCGGACAGACCCGAGTGCGCATCGCGATGGCGCGCGCCGGGTACCGGCAGGTCGACGGTGAACACCAGGGTGCGCACGCCCACGGCCCAGGCGCGCTCCAGCACGCTGCGCATGAAGCCGCGGTCCTTGAGGACGTAGAGCTGGAACCAGATCGGCCTCGTGCTTTGCTGCTGCACCTCTTCGATGGGGCAGACGGATACCGTGGACAAGGTGAACGGCACGCCCCGGCTTGCCGCGGCGCGCGCCGCCTGCACTTCGCCGCGGCGTGCGTACATGCCGGTCAGTCCCACCGGCGCCAGGGCCAGCGGCAGGCTGAGCTTTTCGCCAAACAATTCGGTGGACAGGTCGACCGTGTCGACCCCTTGCAGCAC
>DATNBK010000298.1:0-15719 GCA_035571995.1 Rhodanobacter sp. | reverse complement strand
GCAGGTGTACGAAACTGTGAGCGAGGGGACACCGGTAACGCCGTCGTTCGCGACGCGCGAGGAGTTGGTGGAATACCTCGTTCAGAATGGTGATTTCTGGGATCAAGAGCGCCGCGCAGAAGGTTGCTCTGTCATGCGGTGCACGCCGTGGCCGCGAGAAGAGGCGGTGGCGTTCGTATTTGGAGAGGGCTGGGCGCCGTCGATGGTGATAGCTGGTGGCAAGGTCATGTCAGGCACGGAAGCGCTAGTTTCTGGCAGCGAAGTGCCCGATTGATTTACACAACGATTTACACGTAGCCCCAAAAAGAAGGGCCGACATCGCTGCCAGCCCTTGATACACATGGCGCCCGAAGCAGGACTCGAACCTGCGACCCCCTGATTAACAGTCAAGTGCTCTAACCAGCTGAGCTATTCGGGCGTGAGCCGCGTAGTCTGCGCAGCGCGCCGCGGCCTGTCAAGGTTCCCCGCGCATGGTGCCGCAATTCAGCCGGTCTGCACGCGGTAACAGGGGGTGTAAGCGCCGCCACCGGGGAGTTTCATGCGCTGGTCTGCGATGAACGCCTGCAACAGCACGTCCAGCGCTTGCATGATGTCGGCATCGCCATCGATCAGGAACGGACCGTGCTCCTCGATGGCGCGGATGCCATCCTCCTTGACGTTGCCGGCCACGATGCCGGAGAACGCCCGGCGCAGGTCGGCGGCCAGTTCATGCGGCGGGCGGCCACGGTGGATCTGCAAGGCCTGCATGGCGGCGTGCGTAGGTCGGAACGGCACCTGGAACGCCAGCGGCACCTGCAGCGCCCAGTTGAAGAAGAACGCATCCTTGGTATCCATGCGGTTGTGCCGCACCCGGTCGATGCCCTTGACCATCACGCGCGCCACGGCCGCGGGGTCATCGATGATGATGCGATAGAACCGGGCGATCTGCGGACCCAGCACCAGCTGCAGGAACTGGTCGATCTGGGCGAAATAGCCGGCTGCCTGTGGCGGTCCGGTGAGGATGAGTGGGAACGGGATGCCCGCATTGTCCGGATGCATCAGGATGCCGAGCAGGTACAGGATCTCCTCCGCCGTGCCGACGCCGCCGGGGAACACGATGATGCCGTGGCCCATGCGCACGAAGGCCTCCAGGCGCTTCTCGATGTCCGGCATGATCACCAGGTGGTTGACGATCGGGTTTGGCGATTCGGCGGCGATGATGCCGGGCTCGGTGATGCCGATGTAGCGGTTGTCGTGCCGCCGCTGCTTGGCATGCGCGATCGTGGCGCCCTTCATCGGCCCCTTCATGGCGCCGGGGCCGCAGCCGGTACAGATGTCCAGGCCGCGCAGGCCAAGCTGGTAGCCCACCAGCTTGGTGTAGTCGTACTCCTCGCGCGAGATCGAATGGCCGCCCCAGCACACCACCAGGTTCGGGTCCATGTTCGGGCGCAGGATGCGCGCGTTGCGCAGGATATCGAACACCTGCTGGGTCAGCCCGGCCGAGCCCTCGAGCGCGTAGCCGATTTCCTCAAGCTGGGTAGCGACGTACACCACGTCGCGCACCACCGCCACCAGCAGCTCGTTGATGCCGACGATGATCTGGCCGTCCACGAAGGCCTGTGCCGGCGCGTCGGTCAACTCGATCTTGATGCCGCGATCCTGCTGCAGGACCTGGATGTCGAAACCCGGATACTGGCCGTGCATGCTGCGCGGGTCGTCGCCCACCGAGCCCGAGGTCAGCACCGCCAACGCACAGCGCCGCACCAGCGCATGCAGGCCCGACCCACTGGCGTCGCGCAGGCGCACCACCTCGTTGCGCGAGAGGATGTCCAGCCCACCCACCGGCGAGATGCGGGCACTGACGGTGGCGGGCGTGGTTGGTGCCTGCTCGACTTGCTGTTCGGCCATGCTTGAACTCCTTACAGGTTACTGGTCACACGAACATCCGGGCGCATCGTCTGGCAGCGCGTCGGCACCACCGTCCGTCACGACCTCAGCCAAGGCTCAGGTGCATGAACGAGGCGACGCCAGCCATGAACATCTGCACGGCCATGGCGATCAGCAGCATGCCCATCACCCGCTCCAGGGCGGTAAGCACGCTCTCCCCCAGCCAGCGGAACAAATACGTCGAGCTCAGCAGGATCACCGAGGTGGCCACCCACGCCAGGACCAGGGCGATGATCCAGTCCACCGTGCGCCCCGGCTGGGTATTGGTGAGCAGGAGCAGCGCGGCCATGGCCGAAGGTCCGGCCACGCCTGGTATCGCCATTGGCACGATGAACGGCTCGCCCTCCCCGGCCGGCCCGAAAATGCCACCGCCATCGGCCGGCGGGAAGACCATGCGGATGCCGATCAGGAACAGCACGATGCCACCGGCCACGCTGATCGAATCGGCCTTGAGCTGCATGACCTGGAGCAGGTACTGGCCGCCAAACAGGAAAGCCAGCAGCACGCCGAGCGCAATCAGCAGTTCGCGCACCAGCACCCAGCGCCGGCGCCTGGGCGGCACGTGCTTGAGCAGGCTGAGGAAGAATGGGATGTTGCCCAGCGGATCCATGATCAGGAACAGCATGATCCAGGCCGACAAGGTGGTCATTTGGGTTTCCACTCGCGCCCCCGATCCGGTGCTGTGCCGTGGTTACGCTCAGGCCTGGCGCAGGTCGAGCACGCTGCCGCGCGCCGCGGCCGCCGCCGGCCCCAGAAGGTGGACGATGGCCCCGGCCACCGCCGTCGGCTCCGGCCAGCGCTTGTTGTCTTCCCCGGCATAGGCCTTCTGCCGCAAGGGCGTGCGCATCGGCCCCGGCAGCACCGCATGCACGCGCAGCGGCGTGTCGTCGGTCTCCTCGTGCAGGATCGCGACGAAACGCTCCAGCGCCGCCTTGGACACCCCATAGGCGCCCCAGTGTGCCCGCCCCAGCAGCTCGGGATCGTCGAGGACGAAGACCACGGCGCTGTCGGCGGCGCGCAGCAACAACGGCATGCACGCCTGCGTCAGCGCAAAGGCCGCCGAGACGTTGACGTGCAACGCGCGCAGCCAGTCGTTCGGCTTGTGCATGCTGATCGGCGTCAGGCCGGCAAAGCTCACCGCTGCGTGGACGATGCCGTCCAGCCGTCCACAATCGCGTTCGATCCCGTCGGCGAGCGCCGCGTAGTCGTCAGGCGTGGCCGTTTCCATGTCCAGCGGATGGATGATCGGCGCGGGCAAGCCTTCGTTGCGCAGCGAGTCATGCAGCAACTCCAGACGGCGCTTGCGCCGGCCGGTTACCACCACGGTGGCGCCGGCACGGGCGACGGCACGCACCACGGCACTGCCCAGCCCGCCATAGGCACCAGTCACCAGCACCACCCGGCCTTGCAGGGAATCCGCGTCCGGCTGCCACTGCGCTGGCAGGGCAACGATGGGCAACGCGCTCAAGGCGCACTCCCGGCAACATCACGCGCCATGCGCGTCAGCTCGCCGGAGCGCTGCAGGTCTTCGATGATGTCGCAGCCACCGATCAGGTTGCCGCGTATGAACAATTGCGGGAACGTGGTGAAGGTCGAGAAATGCGGCAACGCGGCGCGGACCTGCGGATCGGCAAGCACGTTCACGCTGTGGAATTCCGCCCCGGCGGACGCCAGTGCCTGGACGGCCCGATGGGAAAACCCGTCCATCGGAAGTTGCGGCGTGCCCTTCATGAAGAGCACGATAGGATGCTCCAGCAAGGTGCTGCGGATTCGATCGTTGACGTCCATTGGTGGCGCTTCATCTTTTCATTGCATCCAGTTTGCTAGTGTACCAGCGCCGCCACGGCGACTCGCCGTTGCCTGCGCGCCGTTTTCTTCAATCTGCTGTTTGTCCGGCTACCCAAGGAGGCCCTCATGGCGATCACTCTTCCACCGCTGCCATACGAAAAAAACGCACTCGAACCCCACATCTCGGCCGAGACGCTGGAGTATCACTATGGCAAGCATCACCAGGGTTATGTGAACAACCTCAACAAGATGATCGCGGGCACCGAATTCGCCGACGCCAAGCTCGAGGACATCGTGCGCAAGTCGTCCGGCGGCATGTTCAACAACGCCGCGCAGACGTGGAACCACACCTTCTACTGGAACTCGATGAAGCCCAACGGGGGCGGTACCCCGAGCGGCAAGCTCGCCGATGCCATCAACAAGGCCTTTGGTTCGTTCGACAAGTTCAAGGAGCAGTACAGCGCCTCCGCCGGCGGCAACTTCGGCTCCGGCTGGACCTGGCTGGTGCAGCGTCCGGACGGCTCACTCGCGATCGTCAACACCTCGAACGCCGCCACGCCGATCACCGGCAGCGACAAACCGCTGATGACCACCGACGTCTGGGAGCACGCCTACTACATCGATTACCGCAACGCCCGCGCAAAATACGTGGAGGCGTTCTGGAACCTGGTGAACTGGGATTTCGCATCCAAGAACCTCGCCTGAGGCCACCCCCGGTGTGCAACGAAAAACGGAGCCCGCAAGGCTCCGTTTTTTTGCTCGCCGTTTGCACGGCCATTGATTGCAACCAACCGGGTCATGTAGGGCGGATCAAGGCCGCAGGCCGGATCCGCCTTGCCGCTGGAGCCCAGGGATGCCTGTGGCGGATCCGTCGCGACGCTCCCGACCGTAGGAAGTCCCTTGTGGATTGATCCGCCCTGCACCTTCCGCCGTGCACCTGGGTGGCAACACGGAATCTTCCACACGCCGCAACACACCCGACGTTGCCAAGGGCCCGCTAAGCGCCCCTGAGCGCCCGCAATGCCGGCGCGGCCTGCTCCTCGCGGCCCAGCGCCTTGGCCACGGCATCGACGCGGGCAGCCAGGGTGGCGCCATCGGGCGCGCACAGCGTGGCGTGGCCCACCTTGCGCCCGGGGCGGGCCTGCTTGCCGTAGTCGTGCCAATGCGCATCGACCGTCTGCAGCACCGGGGCCATGGCGGGCAGCTCTCCCAGCCAATTGAACATGGCCGACGGGCCGCGCACCCCGGTATCGCCGAGCGGCATGCCGAGCACGGCGCGCACGTGGTTCTCGAACTGGCTGGTGTGTGCACCCTCGATGGTCCAGTGCCCGGAGTTGTGCACGCGTGGTGCCATCTCGTTGCCCAGCAAGTCGCCATCGGCGGTGACGAAGAGCTCCAACGCCAGCACGCCGACATACTCCAGGCGCTCGGCCAAGGCCCGGGCCAAGGCATCGGCACGTGGCTGCAACACGGCAATGTCCGGCACCGGCGCGAGGCTCATGGTCAGCACGCCATTGGTGTGCGAATTCTGGCTCAGCGGCCAGGTGCGGAATTCGCCGTCGCGCCCGCGCACCGCCAGCACCGACACTTCGCGCACAAAGGGCACGAAGGATTCCAGGATCAAGCCGTCGGGAACAGCCTGGGCGCCGAGCGCCTGCCAGGCCGCGTCGGCATCGGCAGCAGTCTTCAGGCGGAACTGGCCCTTGCCGTCGTAGCCGAAGCGGCGTGTCTTCAGGATGGCCGGGGTACCGATGGCCGCCACGGCGGCATCCAGCTCGGCGCGCGTGCCGACCGCGGCAAACTCGGCCGTCATGATTCCGCACTCCCGGAACAAGGTCTTCTCGGTGACCCGATCCTGGGATACGGCCAAGGCAAACGGCGGCGGCCACACCGCCACCTTGTCGGCCAGCGCGTGGGCCAACCCGGCCTCGACATTCTCGAAATCGAAGGTCACCGCATCGACTTGGCCGGCAAGTTCCAGCAGCCGGGCGTGCTCCGCCCAGCCGGCAACGACCAGGGGCGCGATATGTCCGGCACAGGCATCGGCGTGCTCGTCGACCACCAGGCATTTCACCCCTAGCGGGGCAGCTGCCAAGGCCAGCATGCGGGCGAGCTGGCCCCCGCCAAGGATCCCAAGCACCGGTGGCTTATGCATGCTCATGAGCGCGGATCCGGCTGGGCCAGCACCGCCTGGGTCTGCCGTTCGCGCCAGGCCCGCAGCGCTTCGGCCAGCGCCGGGTCGCGCAAGGCCAACACCGCCGCGGCGAGCAGGCCCGCATTCACCGCGCCGGCGCGGCCAATGGCCAGCGTGCCCACCGGTATCCCGGCCGGCATCTGCGCAATGGACAGCAACGAGTCGACCCCGGCCAGCGCCTGCGACTGGATCGGCACGCCAAACACCGGCAGAGGAGTCTTGGCCGCCAGCATGCCAGGCAGGTGAGCTGCGCCACCGGCGCCGGCAATGATGACCTGGATGCCTCGACCCGCCGCCTCTTCGGCGTAGCTGAACAAGAGGTCCGGTGTACGGTGCGCCGAGACCACGCGAACCTCATGCGCCACTTCCAACTCGTCCAGGGTGGTGGAGGCATGTTGCATGGTGTCCCAATCGGAACGAGATCCCATCACCACGCCAACGCGCGGTGTTGCGGCTACCTGTGTCATGGCCCGGCCGGCTAAAAACGGGTATTGTACGGGCATCCCCCACAGCTGGTCACCTCGCTCCCGTTGCCATGGACAAGCGCCTCCTGGATATTCTCTGCTGCCCGGTCAGCAAAACACCGGTGCGCCTGATGGGGGAGCCGGCGCTGAAAGCGCTGAACGACGCCATCCGCGCCGGAGATATCGTCACGGTGAGCGGCACGGCGGTGCAAGAACCGCTCAGCGAGGGCTTGATCACCACGGACCAGAAGGTCATTTACCGGGTCCAGGACGGCATTCCGGTCATGTTGCCCGAAGAAGGCATCGGCACCACCCAGATGAACGATTTTCCGCGAACTTCGTGACCGGCGTCTGATCTTGGCGTGTTCCTCCTGTGAAAAGGCATGACATCACGGGCAGATTGCCTTATGTTCATGCTGCGGACGTAACTGCGCGCAGCGGCAACAATGCATTGCCCGGAGGCGGTAATGAATGAATCGACCAGGGCACCAGCTGTCCTACCGCTGGGTCGCCGCAACCAAGTTGGCGAAGAGCGGGCGGGCGACCTAGTGGACGCCGTGCGCACGATTGCCGGCAAGCACTTGTCGCAGTGCACCAGCACGATGTTCGAGTCCGTGGACGACGCGCTGTTCGACCTTGCCGAAAAGGCCGAGAACAACGCCGCGCAAACACGCTATTTCGACGGCATGCGCGAAGTACGCAAGCTGCGCTCGATGGCCGAGCGCAAATTCCTGGCGTCGGTCAACCAGCAGCTCGGCAACCTGTCGCACAGCACGCCGGCGCCAGCGGCCGCCAACGCGTTCGAAAGCGGCGCGCCCACCGAGCTGTCCCTGGTGGCCAACAACGAACTGGAAGAGTCGCTGGCCATCACCAGCATGATCAGCAAGAACGAGAGCCGGCTCTCCCGCGACCTGTACGCGGTCAACCAGCGGCTCTCGGTCATATGCGGCGGCCACAAGATCGACGATGCCAGCAACCCGATTGCCCCGGCGCTCCTGGCGCACAGCTTCAGCGCCGCGATGCACGAGCTGAACGTGGATGTGCGGGTACGCCTGATCGTCTACAAATTGTTCGACCGCTACGTGTTGTCCACCCTGGAGGGCATGTACCAGGCGGTCAATGCCGAGCTGATCCGCGCCGGGGTGCTGCCCCAACTGCGCCCTGAGCTGCCGCATGGCAAGGGCCAGGCGGCGCCGGCCAACGGCGTACGCCAGGCCGCGTCGGTTGCGGACGTGCCCACGGTCGACGAGTTGGGCGACCTGCCGGACAACGTGCTGCAGACCCTGCAGGCCTTGTTCAACGCCCGCCGCCAAGTCGAAGTAGGCAATGTAGGGAGCGCCGGTGGCATTGGCACCGCCGCCGGCGTGCGCGGCCAGGCGTCTGCCACGCCCCTGCCATCGGCCAACGAGCTGCTCGGTGCGCTCAGCGTGCTGCAGAGCCAACTGGCGCGGAGCGGCATGACGGCGCCCACCACGGTCGCCGATGACGCGCTGGCCCTGACCCGCGAGGTGCAGCAGCTCAAGGCGCACCTGCTGAGCCAGGTGGGCGCCCTGCGTGGCGAGCAGCCCAGCCACGTCGCCGCCATCGACGAAGATACGATCGACCTGGTCAGCATGTTGTTCGAGTTCATCCTCGAAGACCCGACCTTGCCGCCGGAGATGCAGGTACTGCTTGGCCGACTGCAGATTCCGTATCTCAAGGCTGCGATCCTCGACCGCAAACTGTTTGCCCATCGCCAGCACCCGGCGCGGCGCCTGCTCGACAGTGTCGCCGAGGTGGCCAAGGGCTGGTCGCCAGCCGCAGACACCGACCGGCACCTGTACGGCAAGGTCAAGTCCATCGTCGAGCAATTGATCCACGATTTCGATGACGACCTCGGCATCTTCGACCGCCTGCTGCTTGACCTGCAGCAGTTCCAGGACCTGAACCGGCGGCGCTCCGAGGTAGTGGAACAGCGCGTGGCCGAATCCACACGTGGGCGCGAGAAGCTCGAGATGGCGCGGCGCCTGGCCGCGCGCGAGATTCTCGAGCGCATCGGGACGTTGCATCTGCCGCCGCTGGTGCACGGCATCCTGGCCCGGGCCTGGGCCAACCACCTGGTGCTCACCGTACTGCGCCAAGGCGAGAACTCCCCCGAATTCAAGGCCGGCCTGCGCTTCGTCGACGAATTCATCCTCAGCGCGCAGCCGGTCCAGGGCGACGAGGGCCGGCGCCAACTGCGGCACATGCTGCCGCGCATCGAGCGCACGCTGCGCCATGGTTTGGCCAACGTGGCGTTCCAGGCCCAGGACATCGAGCGCCTGCTTGCCCAATTGCACCTGTATTACCGCCAGCAATTGGGTGATGCGGTCGACGCCGGCGAAGTGGCTGCCGGCAACAACGAGGACGCCTCGATCCTGGCCATACCGGACACCATCCAGCCGGTTGCCGAGCACGCCAAGGCCGAAGATCCAGCGCCAGCCGAGCCGGCGCCGGCGGCCGTGGACAGCCCTGAGTTGCGCCAGGTCGAGGCCTTGCAGCCAGGCACCTGGCTTGAGTTCTCCTCCGCCGATGCCGGCATGGTGCGCGCCAAGCTCTCCTGGATCAGCCCGATGAGCGGGCGCTACCTGTTCGTCAATCGCCGCGGCCTCAAGGTCGGCGACTACGCACCGCAGGAGCTGGCGCCGCTGCTTGCCGCCGGGCGCGCCCGCGTGCTGGCCGACAACGCCTTGTTCGACCGGGCACTGAGCGCCATCGTCGGACGCCTGAGCGAAGATACCGCCACGCCGGCAAGGGCGGGCGACGGGGCGGCGGCCGCCGACCAGCACCCGGCATGAGCCACGCCGAGCAGCCCGGACTGCCCGATCCGGCAGTCATAGCCGAGGATGTCGAGCGCGCTTTCGCCGAGGACCTGGGCAGCGGCGACGCCACCGCCGACCTGCTGCCGGCGCAGGCCACCGCCACGGCCGTGCTGACCTGCCGCGATCGCGCCGTGTTGTGCGGCAGGGCCTGGTTCGACGCCTGTTTCCACCGCATGGACCCGGACGTGGCGATTGCCTGGCGCGCCGCTGATGGCGAAATGGTTGAGGCCGGAGCAGCGATCTGTGAACTCTCGGGCCGCGCGCGCGCCCTGGTCAGCGCCGAACGCTCGGCCTTGAACTTCCTGCAGCTGCTGTCCGCCACCGCCACCGTGACGTCGCACTTCGTCGCCGCCGTGGCCGGCACTGGCACGCGCATCCTCGACACGCGCAAGACCATCCCTGGCCTGCGCCGTGCGCAAAAGTACGCCGTGCGTTGCGGCGGCGGCAGCAACCACCGCATGGGGCTGTACGACGCCATCCTGATCAAGGAAAACCACATCATCGCCGCGGGCGGCATCGAGGCGGCGGTGCGCCGTGCGCGCCAGGTCCATGCCGACCTGCCGGTGGAAATCGAAGTGGAGACGCTCGCGCAACTGGCTACCGCGCTGGAAGCCGGCGTCGACCGCATCATGCTGGACAACTTCACCCGGGAAGCCACCGTGGCCGCGGTGACCCAGGCGGCCGGGCGCACGCCGCTGGAAGTGTCCGGCAATGTCGGGCTGGATTCCGTCGCGGCCCTGGCCAGTCTCGGGGTGGATTACATCTCGATCGGCGCCCTGACCAAGCACGTGCACGCCGTCGACCTGTCGCTGCGCCTGCGCCTGGATTGAGACCAACAACGGTAGCCGGCGGCTTGCAAGTCGCCGTGGGCGGCCACACACTGCCGGTATGGGCAACGCGTTCGACATGCTGATCCTGCTGGCGCTTGGCGCGAGCGTCGTCCTGTGGATGGAGTTCAGCGTCTGGCGCGAGCGTGCGGTTCGCGCAGCGCGCTCACTGTGCCAGCGCTACCAGGTGCAATTGCTGGACGAGACCGTGGGTTTGCGCCGGCTGCACCTGCGGCGCGTCTCGGGGACGCTGCGCGTCGAGCGCTGCTACGACTTCGAGGTGAGCCTGGACGGCAGCGACCGCCGTCCGGGCCAGTTGTGGATGATCGGCCAGGTCGTCAGCCACAGCACCTTGCCATCACCGCAAGTACCCGTCATGGCAGCCACCGACGACACGCCAATCGCCCCGCGCGACAACGTGGTATTGCTCTCATCGCGCCGCCCGGGCACCCTCACCCGGCTGCAATAAGGCACTTCGCGCGGCCCTTGCCTGCGGCAATCGGTGGGGATTTACTTGACGATGCGCAGGTGCGGCGGGCCCAGCTTCGGCTTGCCGGATGACTCGCCCACGGGGCCGTCCGGCTCCGGGCGTGGCGAGCCCGGCGGATCCCCGCCGGCATCTTCGGCCGGGAACATCATGCCCTGGCCGTTCTCCTGCGCATACAAAGCCAGCACCGCCGCCATCGGCACGTGGATGGCATGGCTGGCCCCGGAAAACCGGGCCTGGAAGTTGATCCAGTCGTTCCCCAAGTCCAGGTTGGCCACGGCGCGCATGGCCAGGTTGAGCACCACCTGTCCGTTCTTGATCACCTGCGCCGGCACTTGCACACCTTCCTTGGTGGCATCGATCAGCAGGTACGGAGTCAGCCCGTTGTCCGTGATCCAGTCATAGATCGCCCGCAGCAGGTACGGGCGATTGGAACTCATGGCTGCCGGCTCAGTGGTACTCATAGTCCGGCTGCATGGCCTGTTCCTGTTCGGTCAGGCTGCGGGCAAAGCCCTGGGTATGGAACAGGCGCGCGCCATAATCGGCAATCGGCTTACCGGTGCGGCCCAGGTCGACGCCCAGCACGGGCAGGCGCCACACCACGGGTGCCACCAGGCAATCGACCAGGCTCATTTCGGAGCCCATGAAGAACTTCGCCGCCTTGAACACCGGCAAGGTGCTGAGCAGGCTTTCGCGCAGGCGCTTGCGTGCCGCGTCGGCGCTGCGCCCCGTGGCGCTGACAATCGTGGCCACCTCGACCAGCCATTCGCGCTCGATGCGCACTGCCGCGGCCCGCAACCGGGCACGCGACAAGGGGTCGATGGGCATCAACGGCGGGTGTGGGTAGCGTTCGTCCAGGTACTCGCACACCACCGTGGGGTCGTACAGCACCAGGTCGCGGTCGACCAGGGTCGGTGTGCTCCCGAACGGGTTGAGCTGGCGCAGCTCGTCCGGCACGTTGCCGGGATCGATCACGATGCGGTCGTAGGACACGCCCTTGGCCGCCAACACCAGCCGCGCGCGATGGCTCTGCACGTCGTCGGTCGCGGTAAACAGGGTCAAGATGGTTCGGGAACGGATGTTCTGTACCAAGTGCGCCTCCCTGTCGATGGCCGAGTTTGCGGCGCGCGACCGACGCGCCCGAAAAGTATCCATCAAACCTCGTGGACGTCCTTCCAGTACTCCCGCTTCAAGGCATACGCAAGGAGCGTGAAGAAGGCCAGGAACAACAGCACCCACACGCCATAGCGATGCCGCTGCAGGGCAGCCGGCTCCGACGCATATTCAAGGAAATTGGTCAGGTCACGCGTGGCCTGCTGGAACTGGGCCGGCGTCAGCTTGCCCGCCTGGGAAAGTTCGAGCTTCTCCACGGTGGCCGGCTGGCCGTCCTTGCCGGGAGCCATGACAGCCGTCTGCGTCCCCTGCAATTCCCATAGCGGGAACGGCATGGCCGCGTTTGGCAGCACGGTATTGTTCCAGCCAATCGGGCTTGCCGGGTCGAGGTAGAAGGAATTGAGGTAGGCATTGACCCAGTCCGCGCCCTTCGCCTCGACTTCCAGCGAGAGGTCCGGCGGGTCCTTGCCGAACCAGGTTGCGGCCAGGCCCATCGGCATGGCCGACACCACGGGTTCGCCGTACTTCGCGCCGGTGAAGTTGAGGTTGGTCATCACCTCGGCCTCGGTCAGGCCAAGGTCCTCGCCAATGCGCGAATAACGCATGTACTTGAGCGAGTGGCAACCGACGCAGTAGTTGAAGAACAACCGCGCGCCGCGCTGCAACGAGGCCTGGTCACGCAGGTTCGTGCCCGCCGAAGGGTACCCGCCTTCCTCGGCCGCCTGCGCCATGCTGGCAAAACCCAGCGCACACGTCAGTGCCGCAAGGACGAAATAGCGTAGCAACCCTTGCGGCTTAGTCATGCGTGGTCACCCGATCCGGAACCGGCTTGGTGGTCTCCCAGCCGAAATATGTGTAGGCCCAAAGGAATGCGAAGAAGCCAAAGTACAGCAAGGTCATCAGGCGACCAAACAGGTTTTCCCAGAAGGTCACGTCGACATCGCCAAACCAGGCGGGGATCACCTCGGCCGTGGTGTCGGTGCCCACCGCGCACAGGCCCAGGAACGCGATCACGAAAACCGTCAGCGCGATCTTGTAGCCACGGCCGCGATAGCGGATCGACTTGACCGGGCTGCGGTCCAGCCACGGCATGGCAAACAGCACGAAGATCGATCCGAACATCGCGATCACGCCCCACACCGCCGTGTCCATGAACGAGGGCACCATGCGCACGATGGCGTAGAACGGCGAGAAGTACCACACCGGCTTGATCTGCGCCGGGGTGACCAGGTTGTTCGCCGCGATCGAGTTGTCCGGTTCCAGGAACCAGCCGCCCAGGGTCGGCGCGAAGAAGATGATGAACGCGGCGATCAGCAGCATGAAGCCGACCCCGACCAGGTCCTTCACCGTGTAGTACGGATGGAACGGGATGCCGTCGGCCGGCGCCAACGGGCTCCAGCGGTTGCCCTTGACGCCATGCTTGACGTCCACTCCATCTGGGTTGTTCGAGCCGACTTCGTGCAGTGCCGCAATGTGCAACACCACCAGCAACAGCAGCACGATCGGCAGAGCAATCACGTGCAGGGCGAAGAAGCGGTTCAAGGTGGCGTCGCCGGGCAGGAAATCGCCCATGATCCACTCGACCAGGTGCGTGCCGATGACCGGGATCGTGCCGAACAGCGAGATGATCACCTTCGCGCCCCAGAACGACATGTTGCCCCACGGCAGCACGTAGCCCATGAACGCCTCGGCCATCAGCACCAGGAAGATCAGCATGCCGAGCAGCCACACCAGTTCACGCGGCCGCTTGAACGAGCCGTAGATGATGCCGCGGAACATGTGCAGGAACACCACGATGAAGAACAGCGACGCGCCCGTGGAATGCATGTAGCGGATCAGCCAGCCCCACTCCACGTCGCGCATGATGTACTGCACGGAATCGAACGCGCCGGCCGCGCTCGGGTTGTAGTTCATGGTGAGGAAGATGCCGGTGACGATCTGCGCGATCAGCACCACCAGCGCCAGCGAACCGAAGTAGTACCAGAGGTTGAAGTCCTTCGGCGCGTAATACTCGGTCATGTGCTTGCGGTACATCGGCAGCATGCCGGGCGTGCGCTCGGTGACCCAGTCACCGAGGTTGGACCATACGTTCGCCATTACGCAGCCCCCTTCGGATCCACGCCAACCTGGATCGTCGTGTCGTCAATGAAGTGGTAGGCCGGGATTTCCATGTTCTTCGGCGCAGGCATGTTCTTGTAGACCCGGCCGGCGATGTCGTAATGCGAATGGTGGCAGGGGCAGTAATAGCCACTCTGCCAATTCGGATCGAACGGCTCCGGTTCGATCTTGCCCTTGTAATCCGGCACGCAGCCCAGGTGCGTGCAGATGCCGATCATGACCAGCCACTGCGGCTTGATCGAGCGCGTCTCGTTCTTGGCGTAGGCTGGCTGCTGGCTGCTGTCCGAACCGGGATCGGCCAACCGCGCGGTCAGCGTGGGCAGCGTCGCCAACTGCTGTGGCGTACGGTTGACGATGAAGATCGGCAGGCTGCGCCAGGCCACGATCAGCTGCTGGCCAGGCTCGACCTTCTTCAAGGACTGGGTGACCGGCGCTCCGGCGGCCCGCGCGCGCGCACTGGGTTGCCATGACTCCACGAACGGCACAGCCGCCGCGACGACCCCGATACCGCCCACCGCAGCGGTGGTCACGGTGAGGAATCGACGACGCCCATGATCAACGACTTCATCCGCCATCAGGCTCTCCGTTGCTTGCTGTGCCACATAGGTCGGGCCCCATAAAATCGCGTTAGTGTAGCGTCAGGGCTGACTCCGTACAATAAAATCCGGCGACGAGCCACGTGATTCCGATGTCCTTACCCGCTCGCTTCCGTGCCCGTGCAAGGCTTCCAGGAATGACCCTCATGATCGACAGCCGGGTGACAGGCGCCGCGCCGCACAATCCAGCAAGGCACGGCGTGACGCAGGCAGTCGCGCGGGGCACCCCACCCGAACCCAAGGCTCTGCCTCGATGAAATTTGTCACCGGCACGCTTGCCTTCATCGTCCGCTTTGTCGTGCTGGGCTTGCTGGCTGCGTTCGTGATCGCCTGGTTCTGGCCGCGCAGCGGCGCCTTGCTGCGCGCGCGTCTCGGCCTGCAGCCCCGGGTCGAGGCGCCAGCCCCGCCGCGTGATCGCGGGCCGGTGTCGTATGCCGACGCGGTGGCGCGCGCGGCGCCCTCGGTGGTGAACATCTACGCCAACAAGATCGTCACCGAGCAGGCCGTGCGCATGTACGACGACCCGGTGCTGCAACGCCTGTTCGGCGGCACGCCAACGACCTACCAGCACCGCGAGCAGACCCTGGGCTCAGGCGTCATCGTGCGCGCGCGGGACCACGACTACGTGCTGACCAACAACCACGTCATCACCCGCGCGGCGGACATCCAGGTGCTGCTGTACGACGGACGCATCGCCCAGGCCACCCTGGTCGGCGCCGACGAGGAAACCGACCTGGCCGTACTCAAGATCGACGCCAGCAACCTGCCGGCCATCCATCTCGCCGACCAGTCCGCGTTGCGCGCCGGCGATGTGGTGCTCGCCATCGGCAACCCGCTCGGGCTCAACCAGACCGTGACGATGGGCATCGTCAGCGCGGTCGGCCGGCAATTGAACGCGGCCAGCGCGGAGGACTTCATCCAGACCGACGCCGCCATCAACCTCGGCAACTCCGGCGGCGCCCTGATCAATACCTCCGGCGAACTGGTCGGCATCAACACCCTGCTCATCGGCAAGGCCGTCGGTGCCGAGGGGATCGGCTTTGCCATCCCGGTGGGCGTCGCCACCAAGGTGTTGGACCAGATCATCACCACTGGGCAGGTGGTACGCGGCTGGATCGGTGCGGACTATGCGTTCGTGCCATTGCCGGCCAACAGCGGCCTGCCGGCGGCCGCGCGCGGGGCGCAGATCACCGACATCTATCCGGCCGGCCCGGCGGCCCAGGCGGGACTGCAGGTCCGCGACATCATCCTGCGCATCGGCGACCACGACATCGTGGGGCCGGCCGACCTGCGCCGCCAGGAAGCCGCGCTCACCCCAGGCAGCAAAGTCGAGATTTCCGGTTTGCGCAACGGCAGCGCCTTCCAT
>DATNBK010000297.1:0-10100 GCA_035571995.1 Rhodanobacter sp. | reverse complement strand
CGCGTGGTGTTGAAGGCAAAGACGTTGTCCGCCCCGGACAGCGAGGCGGCGAAATGTCCGGGTGGCACCGCCGTCAGCCCCACGCTGGCCCGGCCACGCTCGTCGAGGCGAGCGAGATAGCGCAGCACGCAGCCGCTGCTGGCGGCCTCGGCATAGCGTCCTGCCATGCACCTATCCAGTTCACCCGGGGCACGCAGGAATTCCCCGACCGGCAGCCCACGCAACGTGGCAGGTACCAGGCTTTCCACCTGCACGGCATCGGCTTCGAGCGCAAACCCCGCGGTGCGCGCCACGATCAGCAGCTTGCGGCAGACGTCCGCACCGGACAAATCCGCGCGCGGATCCGGTTCGGCGTAACCACGCTCGCGCGCCTCGTGCAGCAAGGCGGAAAACGGCACGCTGCCGTCATAGCGGTTGAACAGCCAGGACAGCGAACCGGAAAGCACCCCCTCCAAGGCCAGCAGGCGGTCGCCGCAACGCCCCAGCCGGCGCAGCGTGGACAGCACCGGCAGGCCGGCGCCGACCAGGGCCGCGTCTCCATAATTGACGTCAGCACCCCGAGCCTCTTGCAGCGCCAGCCAGCCGGCCAGTGGCCCGCCCGCCAGCGCCTTGTTCGCGGTGACCACCCGGTAGCCGCGCGCCAGCCATTGCGGATGCAGGGCCGCCACGGCCTCGCTCGCCGTGGCGTCCACGATGGCCTTGACCGGCGCGTGGCCCGCATCCAGCGCCGCAAGCAAGGTAGCGTCGTCGCGCGGCGCACCGTCACCAGCGGGAAGCCATGGCCACTGCCCGTCCTCTCGTGTGGTCTGCGACAGATGCTGGCGGCGCGAGTTGGCCACGCCGAGGAGGCGCAGCGGTGCGGCCGACGGCGTCGCCAGCAGGGCCAGCAGCGCGCTGCCTACCAGGCCGGTACCGAGCAGCACCACGTCGACTGCTGCTGATGCTGCGCTTGCCGCCGTACCAGCCGGCGCCTGTGCGTGGACGTACTGGCCCCGCGCCGGGACGCCGCAGGCACGCTGCGCGGCCTGCGCCACGACGCGGAGGTTCATGCACTTGCCCGATAGTGCGCGGCACCCACACCGGCGGCACGGGCCAACGCCGCGTCCAGGTCGCGCAGCAGGTCGTCCGCATCCTCGATGCCCACGGACACGCGCAGCAGCGCGTCGGAAATGCCGGCAACCCGGCGCGCCTCGGGCGCCATCGAGGCATGGGTCATGGTCACCGGGTGCGCGATCAGGCTTTCCACGCCGCCCAGTGATTCCGCCAGCGAGAAGTACTGCAGACCGTCCAGGAAAGCCGCCACCTGCGCCTCGCCGCCCTCCAGCTCGAAACTCAGCATGGCGCCAAACCCTTGCTGCTGACGTGCCGCCACGGTGTGGCCAGGGTGCGTCGCCAGCCCGGGATAGTGCACCTTGCGCACCGCAGGATGGGCGTCGAGATGGGTGGCAATACGCGCGGCATTTTCCTGGTGCTGGCGCATGCGCACCCCGAGCGTACGCAAGCCACGCAACGTGAGGTAGCTGTCGAAGGGCGCGCCGGTGAGGCCCTCGCAGTTTGCCCACCACTTGAGCTGCTCGCCCAGGGCCGGCTCGCGCGCGACCACCGCGCCGCCAACCACGTCGCTGTGCCCGTTGATGTACTTGGTGGTGGAGTGCACGACCAGGTCCGCCCCGAGCAGCAGCGGCTGCTGCAATGCCGGCGAGAGGAAGGTGTTGTCCACCGCAACCAGGGCGCCCACGTCGTGTGCCGCGCGCGCCACATGCCGGATGTCGGTGATGCGCAGCAGCGGATTGGACGGCGTCTCGATCCATACCAGGGCCGGCTTGGCCGTCAGGCCCGCGGCCAGCGCCGCGCTGTCGTTGAGGTCGACGAACTCGACGCTGATGCGCCCCTTGCGCTGCCAGGCATCCAGCAGCCGCCAGGTGCCGCCATAGCAGTCGTGGGCCGCCAGCACATGGGCGCCGGCCGGCAGCAGCTCCAGGGCCAGCAGCACGGCGGACATGCCGCTGGACGTGACCACCGCCGCCGCGCCGTGCTCCAGCTCCGCCAGCGCCTCGGCCAGCAGGTCGCGCGTGGGATTGCCGCTGCGCGAGTAGTCGTACTCCCGCTTGTGCCCGAAGCCCGCGAAACTGTAGGTGCTCGACAGGTGGATGGGCGGCACCACCGCGCCGTGGTGCAGGTCGCTGTCCAGGCCCGCGCGCACGGCGCGGGTACAGGCGGCAATTGAGCTCATGATGTGTTACTCCAACAGTGTGCGTAGACCAAGTCCGGCAGGCGCCCGCGTCTTCAGGCGATCGCCTCGCGCAACAACGGGGCAAGTTGCTCCGGTTCCTTCAAAAACCCGTCATGCCCGTAGGGCGAGTCGATCACGGTCAGCGTGGCCGGCCCATGCAGGCGCCGCTGCAGCTCGCACATGTCGGCCAAGGGCACCAGGCGATCGGAAGAAAAGCCCACCAGGGTCGCGGGCGTGGTGATCCTCTCGGGCGCCACGTCATGCAGGTCGATGGATTCGGACAGGGCAAGGAAACGCTCCGGATCGAAGCGCGCGGCAAACTGCCGGCCCTGGTGCTGCAGGTAATCCTCGACCGGGAAGTGGAAACGGTCGCCGCGATATTCGGGCCTGGCGGCGAAACGGCGAGCGAATTCCTCGCTGCCACGATACGTGGTCATGGCCAGCTGCCTGGCCAGGCCCAAGGCCTCGTCGACCCGCCCGCAAGCGCGGCCCAGGCGCACGATGTCTCGCTGCACGGCCCGCTGCGCGGTGGCCAACGGATGGGCGCGGTGCGCTCCGGCCAGCAGCAGCAGGCGGTCCACGGCCAGCGCGTGCCGCGCCGCAAACGCCAGGCCGACCATGGCCCCGTACGACGAGCCCACGAAGCAGTGCGCGCGGCCAATGCCGAGCTCCAGCAGCAAGGCAGCCAGCACGTCCGCCTGGTCCTCGCTGGACACCGAGTCCGCGCCCAGTTCCAGCGGCGTCACCCAGTCGATCGCCAACACCCGGTAACGCTCCAGATCCAAGGCTCGGCCGGCGCCCACCAGGGCTTGCCACCAGCCAGGCACCGCATCGTCACCATGAGCCACCACGTTCCGGGTCGCCGATATGCCGCCCTGGACGATCACGGTGGGCGCATCCGACGCGCCGCACCACAGGTAATGCACCCCCACCTTGCAGGGCCGGCCACTGTACTTTGACCGGATGCGCAGCTCGCACGTGCCGCGGCCGCCACCCGGCCCGGTCCGCGGGGCGGGCCGCCAGGCAGGCGCCACGGGCACGATGGCCAAGGGAGAAGAACAGATCATGGGCAAGGACTCCGGTCGACCCATCGCTGCTGCACTCGACAAGCGGACGTCCCGCCAGCGCCACCAACGGCGCTGCCTGACGCCCATCTGCCGGGTAACGCCACCTGGCGTCCCGCAGGAGTTGGCACCTTGAGGCCGTGGCCTGCAGGTTGCCCCGACATCAAAGGGCCTGTCCCTCCGTCGGTCTCGATGAGCTTTCGCACAATCTAGCTGCCAACTACACACATGTCAATGGCCATTTATCCGCTTAGACTTCTATACCTCCATATAACATCTTCTCCGTCGACCACGAAATGCACACCACAGGCCTCGGGTCCGCGGCCGCCTGCCCTTGCCCGCGGGCAGCCAGGCATGCGCCGCCCACCCCGCAGCCTGCTAACGTATCGCCATGAATCCATCGACCGATATGTGTGTACTGCGCGACCGGCTGCAGGGCCCGGGCTACGCCTTCGTCCCCGCCCAAGCCATGGACCGGCTTTTGCAGGTGCAGGGGCTGCCCGACTGGCCAGCCTTTGTCGCCAGTTGGAACGACCTGGCGCCGGACAACTACCTGGCGGCCAGCGGCCGCCATCGCCGGCGCCGGCATGCGACGTTCTCGGCCGACGCCGCGACCGGCATCCACGTCGAACCGCACCAGGCGCATTACCAGAGCCTGGCGTACAACCCGCTGCAAGGTGACATCCTGCGCTGGTTCGAGCCCGTGGCGCCGGAGCTGGCCCAGGGCGCCAGCCTGCGGCGCATCCTCGATTTTTGCCACGGCTGTTTCGGCGCACTGGCGCCGGAGGTCGCCCGTTGGCACGTGGAAGTGCACCAGTTCCGCATCGAGGCCAGCGCCACCGAGTCCGGCGAGCCCACGCCGGAAGGCGCGCACCGCGACGGCGTCGACTATGTCCTGGTGCTGCTGATCGATCGCCGCAACATCGAGCGCGGCACCACCACAATCCATGCCGCAGACCATAGCGAGCTCGGCAGCTTCACCCTGGCCCACCAGCTTGACGCCGCCCTGGTGGACGACCACCGCGTCTACCACGGCGTCACCGCCGTGGTCCCGGCCGATCCCGCCCAGCCCGCCCACCGCGACGTTCTGGTGGTCACTTTCCGGCGGCAGGTCCCGGCTGCCGCGGTTCCATGACCTGTCCGGCTTGCGGGCAGCCAAGCCAGCTGCAATCCTGGACCATGCCACCCGGCCATTCCGCCCGACGAACTGCATGACCGCCTTGCCCCGCGAAGCCGTCGGCCAGCGTTTCGATCCCACGCTGATGCTGCGCGCCCGCGAACGCAGTTGGGCTGCGCTGCATGCCCTGCGCGCACGCATGCGCCCGGGCATCAGCGAGGCGGAAGCGAAGGCCGAGGCGATGGCGGTGTTCGCCGAGCTGGGCTACGAGCGCCTGTGGCATCCGGTCCTGGTGCGCATTGGCGCCAATACGGTCAAGGCCTACCGCGAGCCCTCGGACCCCAGCGTGCGGCTGGGCAAGGACGACAGCTATTTCATCGACCTCGGCCTGGTGTTCGACGGGCACGAGGGCGACGTCGGCGACACCTTCAGCGTAGGCGACGCGCCGCAGCGCCAGGCCTGTGCCGAGGCGGCACGCACGCTGTTCCACGAGGTTGCGGACGCCTGGCGCGGGCGCGGCCTGAGCGGCCAGGCGCTGTACCGGTTTGCCGAGGAACGCGCCGCGGCCATGGGCTGGCGCTTCAACCAGGCGACCAAGGGCCATCGCGTCAGCGACTTCCCGCACGCCATCCACAAGGGCGGCGACCTCGCCGACCTGGACGCGGCGCCGTCGCGCAACCTGTGGATCCTGGAAATCCAGATCGCGCATCCCAGCAAGCCGTTCGGGGCTTTCTACGAGGACCTGCTGTCAGCGTGAGTATGATGTGCCGGTACGCGCAGTACTGCGCGGCACCAGGCGGGCCCGGCGCTTTTCATTGAAATGTGCCGCAGCCAGCGACATATGAGGCTGCCAGTACCCCGCACATCGTCGAGTCCTTTCCAGGAGCGCAATCGTGGCCCGCAGCAAACCGCTCAAGCTGTACCGCAACATCGGCATCATTGCGCACATCGACGCCGGCAAGACCACGACCACGGAGCGCGTGCTGTATTACACGCACCGCAAGCACCAGATCGTAGACGTGCACGACACCAAGGAAGGCCGCGCCTCGACCACCACCGACTACATGGAACAGGAGCGCAAGCGCGGCATCACCATCCAGTCCGCGGCGGTCACCACGGAGTGGCGCGGACATCGCATCAACCTGATCGACACCCCAGGGCACGTCGACTTCACCATCGAGGTCAACCGCTCGCTGCGCGTGCTGGATGGCGCCGTGGTGGTCTTCGACGGCGTTGCTGGCGTGGAGCCGCAGACGGAGACCAACTGGCGCCTGGCCGACCAGTACCACGTGCCACGGCTGTGCTACGTCAACAAGATGGACCGCATCGGGGCGAACTTCGCCCATTGCGTCAAGGGCATCAAGGAGCGCCTGGCCAAGCACGCGCTGGTGTGCCAGGTGCCCCTGGGCAGCAGCGACGAGTTCTGCGGCATGGCCGACCTCGTGGCTGGCGTCGGCTACATCTGGCAGTCCGAGGACAAGGACAGTCCCTGGGAAACCGTGCCACTCGATGAGTTGCCGGGGCGGCTGAAGTTCAGCTCGGATGCGGACAACGACTGGCTCGCCAACCTGCCGAAACTGCGCCAGGACCTGCTGGAGACCGCGCTGGCGCTGGATGACGATGCCTTCGAGCGCCTGCTCACCAGCGGCGAGTTCGATCCCGACCTGCTCATGCGATGCATCCGCAAAGGGACCGTCAGCGGCCAGTTGGTGCCGGTGTTGTGCGGCTCCTCGTACCGCAACAAGGGCGTCCAGCAACTGCTGGACGCGGTGGTCGACTACCTGCCCTACCCCGGCGAGACCGGCGGCATCGCCACGGTCGACGAGGACGGCAATGTCACGGGGGAACAGGAAGTGACCGACGACGCCCCGGCGCGCGCGCTGGCGTTCAAGGTCATCAACGACCAGTTCGGCACGCTTACGTTCTGCCGCGTCTACTCCGGCGTCATCAAGAAGGGTGACACCCTGCTCAACGCCACCCGCGGCAAGAAGGAACGCATCGGCCGCATCGTCGAGGTGCAGGCCGACGACACGCGGGAAATCGAGGAGGTACGCGCCGGCGACATCTGCGCCTTCGTGTCATTGAAAGAGACCGAAACCGGCGACTCGCTGGTCGACCCGGCACACCCGGTATTGCTCGAGCGCATGCGCTTCCCGGACCCGGTGATCAGCGTATCGGTGGAACCCAAGACCCGCGACGACGTCGACAAGCTCTCCCTGGCCTTGTACAAGATGGTCAAGGCCGATCCGTCGCTGCGCCTGCACGTGGACCAGGAAACCGGCGAGACCGTGCTCATGGGCATGGGCGAGCTGCACCTGGAAATCACCATCGACCGCATGCGCACCGAGCTTGGCGTCGACGCCATCATGGGCAAGCCCAGGGTCAGCTTCCGCGAGACCTTTGGCAAGGCCGTCGAGCACACCTACACGCACAAGAAGCAAACCGGCGGCTCGGGCCAGTTCGCCGAGGTGAGCATGATCTTCGAGCCGCTGGAGCAGGGCTCGGGCGTGGCGTTCTCGGACGAGGTTGTCGGCGGCCGCGTGCCGCGCGAATACATCCCGGCCGTCGAGCATGCGGTCCGCACCGAGCTGCAGGAAGGCCAGGTGGCGGGCTACGAGGTGGTCGACTTCAAGGCCCGCCTGGTCGACGGCAAATACCACGACGTGGACTCGTCCGCACTGGCCTTCGAGATCGCCACCCGGCAGTGCTTCCGCGAAGCGCAGAGGCTGAGCCAGCCCAAGCTGCTGGAACCGATCATGCGCCTCGAGGTGGTGCTGGACGCGGACTACCTGGGCGACGTCATCGGCGACATGAACCGGCGGCGTGGCAGCATCAGCGAGCAGGGGCAGAAAGGCAGCTCGGCCTTCGTCGACGGTTTCGTCCCGCTCGCCGAGATGTTCGGCTACATCAACTTCCTGCGCTCGGCCACGCGCGGCCGTGGCACGTTCACCATGGAGTTCGACCACTACGAAGTGGTGCCTGCCGGCATGGTCGAGCAGCTGATGAAAAAAGAATCCAAGTAGCCAGCCCGACCGGGGGCAGCGGGCGGTTGGCCGGCCGCCAGGCGCCCGTGGGTTCGACCGATGTCGCCTCAGGCCGACAAGTGCTCGTACAGGATCACCGCGCCCACGCCGATCAGGACCACGCCGCCGGCCAGTTCGGCGCCCCTGCCGACCATCGCGCTCAGCATGCGGCCCAGCATGACCCCCAGCGTGACCATGCCGAACGTGCACAGGCCGATCACCACGGCGACGGCGACAATGGGCACGTCGACAAACGCCAGGCCGACGCCCACGGCGAGCGCATCGATACTCGTGGACAGGCCGGTGAGCGCAAGGCTGATGAAGCCGTGCTTTCTCGGCATGCCGGCCGGCTGGTCGACAGCAGGCATCAGGCTCGTCCAGATCATGTGCAGGCCCAGCCCCAGCAGCAAGACGAACGCCACCCAGTGGTCCCACTCCTGGATATAGCGCGACGCGCCCCTGCCCAGCCACCAGCCCAGGACCGGCGTGATGGCCTCGATGCAGCCGAAGATCAGTCCGGCACGCACCGCCTCGGCAAGTCGCGGCCGGCCCATGGCAGCGCCCTTGCCGATGGCCGCGGCAAACGCGTCGGTGGACATGGCAAAGCCAAGCAGCAGGATGGCGATGGGGTTCATGCTGAGCTCACACGATGGGCGAGGCGCAACGGCGTGGCGGCGCGCCCACCGCAGTGGCGCCGTCGGCCGTTGGTCTCGCCAACCAGGATCGGTGTCTTCGCCACGGCGGCACGCCGAGCATGTTGACGAAGACGCCCCGTCGCAACGAGGCAGGCTACTCCCCAACCGGGATTGCGCTGCCGGTGTGCCCGCCAGCGCGGTGCCAAGCGTAGCACGCCGGCGCGGGGGACTTCCGGGTGCGCGTACCGCGGGACGAAGCGGCGCCCATTCGCCGCTACAATGACAGGTTCGCATTTCAGCCAGCCACCCGCATGTCCCCGCAAGAACACCAGCAGGAAACCCTGCGCCGCCGCACGTTTGCCATCATCAGCCACCCGGATGCGGGCAAGACCACGCTGACCGAGAAGCTGCTGTTGTTCGGCGGCGCGATCCAGATGGCCGGCGCAGTGAAGAGCCGCAAGACCGCCCGCCACGCCACGTCCGACTGGATGGCGCTGGAAAAGGAGCGCGGCATTTCGGTCACCTCGTCGGTGATGCAGTTCCCGTACGCGGGCAAGATCGTCAACCTGCTGGATACCCCGGGACACGCCGATTTCTCCGAGGACACCTACCGCGTGCTGACCGCGGTGGATTCGGCACTGATGGTGATCGACTGCGCCAAGGGCGTGGAGGAGCGCACGATCAAGCTGATGGAAGTGTGCCGCCTGCGCGATACACCCATCATGAGCTTCATCAACAAGCTCGACCGCGAGGGCCGACCGCCGATCGAACTGCTGGACGAGGTGGAATCCGTGCTCGGCATCGCCTGTGCGCCGGTCACCTGGCCAATCGGCATGGGCAAGCGCCTGAAGGGTGTCTACCACCTGCTGCGGGACGAGGTGCATATCTTCGAACCGGGCAAGGGCCTCACACGCCATGCATCCACTGTATTCAAGGGGCTGGATGCGCCTGGCCTGGAGCAGCGCATCGGCGGCGACGCCATGCGCGAGCTGCGTGAGGAACTGGAGCTGGTGCAGGGCGCGGCGCCCGCGTTCGACCCGGCCGAATATCTCGCCGGCCGGCAGACGCCGGTGTTCTTCGGCTCGGCCGTGAACAATTTCGGCGTGCAGCTGTTGCTGGACTTCTTCGTCGAGCAGGCGCCTTCCCCCCGCCCACGGCCAACCCTCACCCGCCAAGTCGAACCAGAGGAGACGCAGCTCAGCGGCTTCGTCTTCAAGATCCAGGCAAACATGGATCCCGCGCACCGCGACCGCGTCGCCTTCATGCGCGTGTGCTCGGGCACCTACCGCGACGGCATGAAGCTCTTCCAGGCGCGCACCGGCAAGGAGCTGCGCATCGCCAACGCCTTGACCTTCATGGCGTCGGACCGCGAGATCGTCGACACCGCCTATCCCGGCGATGTCATCGGCCTGCACAACCACGGCACCATCAGCATCGGCGACACCTTCAGCGAAGGCGAGCCGCTGCACTTCACCGGCATCCCGAACTTCTCGCCGGAACTGTTCCGCCGTGCCCAGTTGCGCGACCCGCTGAAGGCCAAGGCCTTGCACAAGGGCCTGGCCCAGCTCTCCGAGGAAGGCGCGACGCAGTTTTTCCGCCCGTTGATGAGCAACGACCTGATCCTCGGCGCGGTTGGCGTGCTGCAGTTCGAGGTCGTCGCCTATCGGCTCAAGGACGAGTACAACGTCGACGCCAGCTTCGTGCCGGTCGGGGTCAGCACCGCGCGCTGGGTCGAGTGCGACGACGCCAGGAAGCTCGAGGAGTTCCGCGAGCGCAACGCGATGCACCTGGCCATCGATGGCGCCGGCAAGCTGGTCTACATCGCCCCCACCCGGGTCAACCTGCAACTGGCGCAGGAACGCTGGCCCATGGTGCGCTTCGCCAACACCCGCGAACACGCCACCGCCGCGGCCGCCGAGTAGTTGTCGCGGCCCGCGGCGCCAGCCGCCAAGCACGACCCGGGCGCATTGCAGTGGCTAGACTTGCGTACTCCAGCCCCACGCCAGGCATCCGCATGTCCCAAAAGAG
>DATNBK010000296.1:0-16571 GCA_035571995.1 Rhodanobacter sp. | reverse complement strand
GTTCGTCGTGGCGAGTAGATCAAGGTACCTGCCACTGCGGGGCGGCGATGCCGTTGAGCTTGACCACCACCGGCGCTATGGTCTTTGATGATGCCTTGCCATGCCGGGCGAGTGACCCGCACATGCCCGTCGAGTTCAACGCTGCCAGCGAAACTCCCAGCCAGCGCCGCACGGCGTGGATGGTTGCGGCCCAGGCCGGCGATCGCCGTGCCTACGAATGGCTGCTGGCCGACTCGATTGCCCTGATCCGCGCGGCCGCGCGACGCGCCGGCGTGGCACCCGATCATGTCGATGACGTGGTGCAGGAAACACTGCTCGCCGTGCATCGTGTGCGCCACACGTTCGATCCGACACGCACGTACGACACCTGGCTCGCCGCGATCGCGCAGCGTCGCGCGATCGACGCCTTGCGTCGTCGCGGTCGCCGCGACCGCCGGGAAGTGCAAGACGAGTTGGCACTCGAGCGGCATCCCGACAGCGATGACGCCAGCATCGCGACCGAGTCTGCGCAACGTGCGCGACGCCTGCACCTGGCGATTGCCGAGCTGCCTCCTGGCCAGCGCGAGGCGGTGGAGCAGCTCGGCCTGCGCGAGCACTCGCTGCGCGAGGTGGCCGAGTCGACCGGGCGCCGCACCGGCGCGTTGAAGGTCAACCTGCATCGGGCCTTGAAGACGCTGCGCGAGCGCTTCCATGGAGAATCCTGAAACCATGTCCGTATCGTCTTCGCACAGCGTACTGATCGAGCGCCTCGGCGGCTCGCTGGTGCCGGTGCAGCGCCTCGCCCCGCCGTGGCGGCGGATGCTTGGCTGGCTGCTCCTCGTCGTCGTGATCGCGCTGGCGCTGCTTGCGTACTACAGCCCGGAAGGCATGCTGCAGCGTTGGGCAGCGGCGCCGGAACTGGGGTGGGCGGGTGTCGGCGCGGCGCTCACCGCGGTCTGCGCGGCGTGGGCCGCATTGAGCTTGAGTGTGCCCGGGCGCCGTGCGCTGTGGGCTTGGCTGCCGCTGCCCGGTGCGGTGTTGTGGATAGCTGCGAGCGGGCTCGGCTGCCTGCGCGTGTGGTTTACGCCGGACCCGCAGGTGGCCGCGCTGACGCAATCCGCCGATTGCCTGGTCTTCATCGTCGGCCTGTCGATCCCGTTGTCTGCGCTGTTGATACTGCTGGTGCGCCGCGCCTGTCCGCTGCGACCCGTGCTGACGGCCGTGATGATCGGACTCGCCAGCGCGGCGGCATCGGCCTGCCTGCTGGAAATCGGCCACGCCGAGGCCTCCGCGGCGACGGACCTGTTGACCCACGCGCTGGCGGTGGCCCTGGTCGTGGCCGTCAACGCCGCAATGGGCGGACGGCTGCTTTCCAAGGCCTGAACCGCCTCGGCTTGCTGCGATGTGCTTCATGGCGTGCTGCCGGTTCGTGTTGCTGGTCGCCGCAAACCCAATGTAACCAGGCCGCATCGTGCGGCGAATACCCACATGACCCGGGGCGGCCGAGCGCGCCCCTTATGTGCGAGCAACGGCCACGCGGCCCGGAGATGATCATGCAGGATTCGCCCACAGCAGCGCCCACGACCCCGCGCAACCGCATCGGCGCGTGGCTGCTGATTGCCGGTGTGGTGGTGGCGACGGCGGGTGCGTTTGCCTACGTCGGTGGCTGGTTGACGCCGGACCGGCTCACTCCGGGCCGTCTGGTGGACCAGCTACAGGACAACGCCGGCACGTTCGCGGGCTTCCGTCGCAATCATGCCAAGGGCGTGTGCGTGAGCGGATGGTTCGACAGCAACGGTGCGGCGCAGGCGTATTCCGTGGCGCAGGTCTTCGCGCCCGGGCGTACGCCGGTGGAAGGCCGCTTCGCGATCCCCGGCGGCAACCCGTATGCCGCGGACAGCAGCGTGCCGATTCGCAGCATGGCATTGCGCTTCACGCAGGCAAACGGGCAGCAGTGGCGCACCGGCATGAACAGCATGCCGGTGTTCGCGGTGGGTACGCCGGAGGCCTTCTACGCGCAGTTGCGGGCGACGCAACCGACCGCAGAGACCGGCAAGCCGGACCCGGCGAGAGTAGCGGCGTTCTTTGCCGCCCACCCGGAAACCGGGCCGTTTCGCGCGTGGGTCAAGACCGCGAAGCCTTCCGCCAGTTACGCCACGGAGAGTTATTGGAGTCTCAACGCGTTCGTGTTGACGGACGTCCACGGCAAGCGCCACGCGGTGCGTTGGCGCATGGTGCCGGAAGCGGCTGCCATGGACGCCGTCGCACACAAGGCGGGGGATGCAGACTATCTCGCGGCCGATCTGTTCCGGCGCCTGGCGCAGGGTCCGCAGCGGTGGCAGCTGCAGATCACGCTGGCCAATCCGGGCGATCCGACGCATGACGCCTCGAAGGCGTGGCCAGATGATCGCCGCACGATAGCCGCCGGCACACTCGTGCTTGACCGCACCGAACCGCAGGATGGCGGCAGTTGCCGCGACATCAATTTCGATCCACTGGTGCTCCCCGACGGCATCGCCGGTTCCGACGATCCGCTGCTGGCCGCGCGTTCGGCCGTGTACGCGAACTCCTATTTGCGCCGCACCAGCGAGGAGGCGCATCTACCCGGCACCCCAACCAGCCAGCCGCAGCCGGGGGGCCGACCATGATCCCCACGCCAAAGATGTTCGTGCCCGCCGCGCGCGTGCTGCATTGGGTGCTCGCCGCGATGATCCTGACGATGCTGTTTGTCGGCATCGGCATGGTCGCTTCGGTATCCGCGCGCCACGACTGGCTCGTGAATTTCCACAAGCCGCTCGGCATCGCGATCCTGCTGCTGGTCATCGTGCGCGTGATGGTGCGCTGGCGAAATCCGCCACCTGCGTTGCCGGCGGATCTGCCGGTGCTGCAGAAGCTGGCTGCACATGCGTCACACTGGCTGCTGTATTTCCTCATGTTGGCGTTGCCGCTGATCGGCTGGGCGATGCTGTCCGCCGGCGGCTACCCGGTCATGCTTGGTGCTTCGCTGCGCTTGCCACCAATCTTCCCGGTCGGCCCGGTCGGCTACGCGGTGCTGCGGCACCTGCACACCTGGTTTGCGCTGCTGCTGTTCGTGACCTTCCTCGCGCATATGGCCGCCGCGTTGTATCACGGCCTGATCCGCCGTGATGGCGTGCTGTCGAGCATGACCTGGCGCCGCCGCGCGGGCGGGGTGGCAGACGACTGAAGCAACGTCCGACGCTGCGCATTGCACTGGGCGGTGCAACGGGCAGGGGTGGCGCGTACGTGCCGCGGCGTCCTTGCCTCCACGCTGTCGAATTACCGGTGTACGTCGTCTCCAAGCGCCGTTGGCCTATTCAGGCTTGCGCGCCGGCGCGTCACACCATCTCGAAAATCCCGGCGGCGCCCATGCCGGTACCGATGCACATGGTGACCATGCCGTACTTCTGCTTGCGCGCGCGCATGCCGTGCACCATGGTCGCGATGCGGATCGCGCCGGTGGCGCCAAGCGGGTGGCCGAGCGCGATTGCGCCGCCGTGCGGATTGACCTTGGCCGGATCGAGATGCAGGTCGCCCATGACCGCCAACGCCTGCGCGGCGAACGCCTCGTTGAGTTCGATCCACTCCAGTTGGTCCTGGGCGATGCCGGTTTGCTTGAGTGCCTTGGGGATTGCCTCCTTCGGCCCGATGCCCATGATTTCCGGCGGCACGCCGGCGACGGAGAAGCCGACGAAACGGGCGAGGGGCTGCAGGCCATAGTCCTTGATCGCCTGCTCGCTGGCCAACAGCACGGCGCCGGCGCCGTCGGACATCTGGCTGGAGTTGCCGGCAGTGACGGTACCGCCGAACTGGCCGTTGCGGAACACGGTCCTGAGCTTGGCCAGCACCTCGGGTGTGGTGCCGGGGCGCGGGCCTTCGTCGTTCTCGATGACGCGGCTGTCGGTCCTGATGTCGCGGTGGGCCAGGTCGGGGTAGTGGTCGTCCAGCTTGAACGGGGTGATCTCGGCCTTGAACTCGCCGGCAGCTTGGGCGGCGAGGGCGCGGCGGTGGCTTTCGACGGCGAACGCATCCTGTGCCTCGCGACTGATCTTCCAGCGCGTGGCGACGTTCTCGGCGGTGATGCCCATGCCGTAGGCGATGCCGATGTGCTCGTCCGTGAAGATGGCCGGGTTCATCGCGACCTTGTGCCCCATCATCGGCACCATGCTCATGCTTTCGGTGCCGCCGGCCAGCATCAAGTCGGCTTCGCCGAGGCGGATGCGGTCGGCAGCCATCGCCACCGACTGCAGG
Source organism: Rhodanobacter sp. (assembly GCA_035571995.1). Lineage (GTDB taxonomy): Bacteria > Pseudomonadota > Gammaproteobacteria > Xanthomonadales > Rhodanobacteraceae > Rhodanobacter. The sequence continues at coordinate 12,323 of DATNBK010000296.1, read as the reverse complement.
CCGGAGGAACAGAAGCGGTTGACGGTAACGCCAGGCACGTGGTCGGGCAGGCCGGCGAGCAGCAGGCCGATGCGCGCCACGTTCATTCCCTGCTCGGCCTCGGGCATGGCGCAGCCGATGATGACGTCCTCGATGCGACCTGGATCCACGCTTGGCGCCTGGGCCAGCACGGCGCGGATGACATGGGCGAGCATGTCATCCGGCCGGGTGTGGCGGAACACGCCGCGTGGCGCCTTGCCGACTGGCGTGCGGGTGGTGGCGACGAGGTAGGCGTCTTGCACTTGCTTGCTCATGGTTCTTGCTCCGTGGCGTCGCGCTGGGAGCGGCGACGCGTCCTGGTTGTTCATCATTCGCGCAACAGGGGATCAGTTGCGCAAGGGTTTGCCGGTCGTCATGGTGTGGGCGATGCGCGCCTGGGTCTTTTCGGTCCTGGCCAGCTCCACGAAGTGCTTGCGCTCCAAGTCGAGCAGCCAGGCTTCGTCCACCAACGAACCGCGCTCGATCGCGCCGCCGCACAAGGTGTCGGCGATGCGCGTGGCGATGTCCATGTCGTGCTCGGAAATGAAGTAGCCGGCCAGCATGTTGACCAGGGACGCCTTGAACGTGGCCGTGCCGACGTCGCCGGCAACCGGGATGGCGCGGGCGGGCAGCGGCGGGCGATAGCCGGTTTCAGCCAAGGCGCCGGCCACCTGCTTGGCCACGTACAAGAGCTCGTCAGCGTTGGCCACCACGACGTCGCTGTCGCGCATCAGGCCAAGCCGCTTGGCATCCGGCGCGCTGGCCGAAACCTTGGCCATGGCGACGGTCTCGAATACCTTCTTCAATCCCTCGAACGGATCGGCCGGGCTCGCGTGGGCGGCGCGGATCGCCAGCTCATGCAGGCCGCCGCCGGCGGGCAGCAGGCCGACACCGGCCTCGACCAGGCCGATATAGCTTTCCAGCGCGGCCACGGTGCGCGCCGAGTGCATCTGGAATTCGCAGCCGCCACCCAGGGCCAGGCCGCGCACCGCGGCGACCACGGGCACCAGCGAGTACTTGATGCGCATGCTGGTGCGCTGGAAGTTGGCGACCATCTTCTCGAAGTCGTCGTAGCGGTTCGCCTGCAGCAGGCCCAGCGCGCCCTTGAGGTCGGCGCCGGCGGAAAAAATTGATTGAGAGCCGGGTTCCGCCCCCTGCCAGATCACCAGCGCTTTCAGGCTCTCCTCGGCAATGCCAATCGCGTGCTGGATGCCGTCCAGCACCTGGTCGTTGACCGTATGCATCTTGGTCTTGAACGAGACGATTCCGATGCCATCGTCGCCGAGGGTCCACAGGCGGATGCCATCGTTCTCCCACACCGTGGTGCCTTGGTCATGGCGTTCGCCGAGAATTGGATCGGGGAACAGCTGGCGCCGATAAACCGGATGTTGCGAACGCGGCTGGTACTTGCCGGCGGCGGCGGACCATGAGCCCTGCTTGCCGTGCACACCATCGCGGCCATCGGTGACCCATGCCGGCAGCGGCACCTTGCTCATGGCCTTGCCGGCCTCGATGTCTTCCTTGATCCACTGCGCTACCTGCTGCCAGCCAGCGGCCTGCCAGGTCTCGAACGGACCGAGCTTCCAGCCGTAGCCCCAGCGGATAGCGAGGTCCACGTCACGTGCGGTATCGGCGATGTCGGCCAGGTGATAGGCGGTGTAATGGAACAGGTCGCGGAAGGTGGCCCACAGGAATTGTGCCTGCGGATCGGCGGAAGCCCGCAACTTGCCGAACTTCCCGGCCGGGTCCTTGATGGCGAGGATCTGCGCGACTTCGTCCGAGGCCTTCTGCTCCGACGGCACGTAGTCTTGCCTCGCCGGGTCAAGTACAAAAATATCCTTCTTGACCTTGCGGTAGAACCCGGCGCCGGTTTTCGCGCCCAGCGCGCCCTTTTCAATCAGGGCGGTGAGCCACGCCGGGCTCTTGAAGTACGCATGCCACGGATCGTCCGGCAGGGTCTCCGCCATGGTCGTGATGACGTGGGCCATGGTGTCGAGGCCGACCACGTCGGCCGTGCGGTAGGTGGCGCTCTTGGGACGTCCGATGGCCGGTCCGGTCAGCGCATCGACGATGTCGAAGCCAAGCTTGAACTGCTCGGTGTGGTACATCGTCGACAACAGAGAGAACACGCCGATGCGGTTGCCGATGAAGTTTGGCGTGTCCTTGGCGACCACCACGCCCTTGCCGACGATGGTGGTCAGGAAGGCTTCCAGCCCTTCGATCACGGCCGGGTTGGTGAACCGGGTCGGGACCAGCTCGACCAGGTGCATGTAGCGCGGCGGATTGAAGAAGTGCACACCGCTGAAGCGGTGGCGCATCTCCTCCGGCAGCGCCTCGGCCAGGGTGTTGACGGAGAGGCCGGAGGTGTTGGACGCGATGATCGCGGTTGGCGAGAGATGGCCGGCGATCTTGCGGAACAGGTCGAGCTTCCAGTCCATGCGTTCGGCGATCGCCTCGATCACGAAGTCGACGCCACGCAACTGCTCCAGGTCGTCGTCGTAGTTGGCCGGGACGATGGCGCCGCCCAGGCCGGCTTCCGCCAGTGGGGCCGGCGAGAGCTTTTGCAGGTTGGCAATGGCCTTGAGCGCGATGCCGCTCTTCGGTCCCTCCTTGGCTGGCAGGTCGAACAGCACGGTTTCGACGCCGGCGTTCGTGAGCTGGGCGGCGATCTGGGCGCCCATGACGCCGGCCCCGAGTACGGCGGCCTTGCGGATGCGCAGTGTGGAGGCAGGTCGCGACGCTGTGGTCATGTGTTTTCTCCGGATGTTGCGAACGCGGTCGTCATTGGCGGGTATGGCGGGCAAGCCCCCCCTGGCCCAGTCCGGCAGCCGCAAAACGTATCAAGTGTTGGGTGGTTTGCTCGTGATGCGCCTGTTCGCTGACATTATCGGCGCGCTGGATCATGCCGAAGCCGGACATGGCCAGGGTCAGCGCGCCGGTGACCAGGTCCATCCGCCAATACAGTTCCACCTTGTCCAGGTGGGGCAGCAGGCGTGCGAATTCGGCGGCGAAGCGGCGCATCACGTGGCCATAGTTCTGGGACAGGAGTTCGCGGAGGCGCTCATCACGCTCGGCAAACGCACGCGCCAGCATGCGCATGAAACATTCGCCGCCAACGTCGTAGGAGATTTCGAGCGCCGGGCGGATGTAGGCGTCGAGCACCTGCTCCAGCGTGGTGTCCGGCCGTCCCTCGACGTGGTCCAGCGCGGCCATGCGCTGCGTATTGAGCTGGTCCAGGCGACGCCGCAGCACCTTTTCAATCAACTTCTCTTTGCAGCCGAAGTGGTAGCTGACTGCAGCAAGATTCACGCCTGCAGCCGAAGTGAGCTCCCGCAGCGACGAGCCATCGAAGCCACGCCGCGCGAACAGTTCTTCAGCTGCCCGCAGGATGCGGTCCTTGGTAGCGACGGTGGTGGTCACGTTGCCTGGGCGCTCCCCGCGATAGCGATTTAAACGATCGTTTGATCATACGCGGCGGCTTCCGAGTGCGTCAAACCATGCGTTGGCGCACAAAACACATGGGATTCAAATGGGTTAGAATCTGTCAACGTCTTGTGAAGCAAGTGCCCGATTTGTGTCGGGTTCTCCTGCCGCACTCTTCAGTCGGGGCCATCGGCGCCGACATAACCACCCTATCCTCAGGAGCAACCTGCATGGCGCTGGAGCGCACGCTGTCCATCATCAAACCCGATGCCGTGGCCAAGAACGTCATCGGTGAGATCTATTCGCGTTTCGAAAAGGCGGGCTTGAAAGTCGTCGCCGCGCGCATGCAGCAGTTGTCGCGTCGCGAGGCTGAAGGGTTTTATGCGGTGCATCGTGAGCGTCCGTTCTTCAAGCCGCTGGTCGAGTTCATGATTTCCGGGCCGGTCATGGTCCAGGTGCTCGAAGGCGATGATGCCATCGCCAGGCATCGGGAGCTGATGGGCGCGACGAACCCGAAAGAAGCGGCCCCGGGGACGATCCGTGCCGATTTTGCCGAGTCCATCGACGCCAACGCGGTGCATGGTTCCGATGCGCCGGAAACGGCGGTCACGGAGATCGCTTATTTTTTCGCAGCCACCGACGTGCTTGCCAGGTGAGGACATCGGTTCGCTGACCGCAACAACGACCTGGAGCGTGGGGACGCTGGTCAAGAAGAAGATGAATCAGGTATCCGCCATTCCGTCCAATGCGACCACCAAGATCAACCTGCTTGATCTTGACCGGGCGGGCCTGCGCAATTTTTTCCAGGAACTCGGCGAGAAACCCTATCGCGCCGAGCAGGTCATGAAGTGGATCTACCACGGCCTGGAAGACGACTTCGAGAACATGACCGATGTGGGCAAGGCCTTGCGCGCCAAGCTTGCCGAGGTCTGCCGCATTGGCCCGCCAGCCACCTTGCTCGACAAGGTGGCTACCGACGGCACGCGCAAGTGGCTGCTGGGCATGAACCACGGCAATGCCATCGAGACCGTGTACATCCCCGAGCCCACGCGCGGCACCTTGTGTGTGTCCTCGCAGATCGGCTGCGCTCTGAACTGCCGCTTCTGTTCCACTGGGGCGCAGGGCTTCAACCGCAACCTGTCGCCAGGCGAGATCATTGGCCAGGTATGGGTCGCGGCCAAGTACCTCGGCGAGGCCACCCACCAGAACCGGCGCATCACCAACGTGGTGATGATGGGCATGGGCGAGCCCTTGGCGAATTTCGACAACGTGGTGGTAGCCATGCGCCTGATGCGCGACGACCTGGGCTTCGGCCTGGCGGCGAAGCGCGTGACCTTGTCCACTGCCGGCATGGTGCCGTTGATCGACAAGCTCTCGGCCGAGATCGACGTGTCGCTGGCGGTTTCCCTGCATGCGGCCAACGACACGCTGCGTACCGACTTGATGCCGATCAACAAGCGTTACCCGCTGGCCGAGTTGCTCGCCGCGTGCGAACGCTGGATTGCGCGCAAGCCGCGCACCTCGATCACCTTTGAATACACCTTGATGGATGGGATCAACGACCAGCCGGTGCACGCGCGCGAGCTGATCAAGCTGATGCGGGCCTTCCCGACCTGCAAGGTCAACCTGATCCCGTTCAATCCATTTCCGGGGACGCAGTACAAGCGCTCGCCGGCAAGCGCCATCCAGGCGTTCCAGACCCTGTTGATCAACGCCGGGGTACTGACCATGCTGCGGCGCACGCGGGGCGACGACATCGACGCGGCCTGCGGCCAGTTGGCCGGGCAGGTCGTCGATCGCACGCGGCGCAGCGCCAGTTTGCGCGGGCAGCGCCAGGCGGAGGGTGCCGCGCATGCGTTGTGACCGCCTGCTGCCGTTGCTGCTGGCAACCACGCTGGCCGGGTGCGTCACGACCCAGTCGGGTGGCCCCGACTCGCTGGCCAAGAACCTGCCGGCAACCAGCAGCGCGCAGAAGGCCGAGGATGCGGCCCGCGTGCACACCGAGCTGGGCCAGCACTACATGGCGCAGGGTGATCTGCAGACGGCGCTGGAGAAATTGCAGCTCGCGCTGAAGTTTGATCCCAACTATGCGCCGGCACACACCGTCCTGGGCCTGCTCTACGAGCGCATCAAGGACCCGGCCAAGGCCGAGGAACATTATCGCCGGGCCGTTGCCCTGGAACCGGACAAAGGCGGACCGAACAACAATTTTGGCCAGTTCCTGTGCAGCGTCGGCAAGGTGCAGGAAGCCCAGGGCTACTTCGAGAAGGCGATTGCCGATCCGTTCTACACCACGCCCGACGTGGCGTTGTCCAACGCCGGCGTCTGCCAGTTGAAAGGCGGTTCGGAAACCGCGGCCGAAGCCGATTTTCGCCGTGCGTTGCAGCGCAATCCGGCCAATGCCGAGGCCTTGTTCCAGCTCGCGCGGATCCTGTACGCCAACAACAACGCCTTTGGCGCCAGCGCGTTCATGCAGCGGCTCGATGCGCTCAACCAGCCGACTGCCGTCATGCTCAAGCTCGGTTACGATATCGAGTCCCGACTCGGACACCATGAAGGTGCCGCGACTTATGCCAAGCGCTTGCACGAAATGTTCCCGGATTCGGAACAGGCGCAAGCCGTCAACAATACTGCCAGTCGATGACAAACGTGAACCAAGACATGTGTGGGCACGACGCCGGACTGTCGCCAGCCGCAAACCCGGCTGCCGCCGCGTCGCTGCCGGATTTGACGCCGTCCAGGCACGGCGAGCGCGATAGCACACCCGTCCCCGGGAGTTTCGGCGCGCGATTGCGTGCGGCGCGTGAAGCACGCGGCCAGGATCTGGACGCCTGCGCGAGCGCGTTGCATTTGCCCGCGCGCGTGTTGCGCCAATTGGAAGCCGACGCCTACGCGGGCATGGACTCGCAGGTCTACCTTGCCAGTTACCTGCGCAGCTACGGCGCCTACCTCGGGGTGGAAGCAGCGGCAATCGAGCAGGAGCTGGGACGGAACCAGCCTGCCGAGGTGCCACTGGTGGTGACGGGCGGCGTTTCGCGTTCGCGCTTCCTGCTTGACCGTTATGCCACGGCAGCCACCTATGTGGTGCTGACCGCCGTGATCGTGGTGCCAATGATCTGGCTCGGCGTGCACGGCACGCTGAACCGCGACCTCAGCAACCTTGCGCCGCTCGATTCGACCCCGGTGGCGCAGCAGGAGATTGCGACCAAGGTCGCCACCCCGGCGGCGCAACTGCACCTGAGTACTCCTGGCGTGGTGGTCCCGATGGTGAACGAGCAGCCGCTGATGGCGTCGATGGCTCCGTTTCCAAGCCTGGGCTACGACACGGCGCCAGGGTCCACGCCCACGCCCACGGCCAATGCCCAGCCCACGGAATCGGTTGCCGGCGACCATCGCCTGAACCTGACCCTGAGTGCACCAAGCTGGGTTGAAGTGGTGGGCAGCGACGGCGCGCGCCTGGAATACGGCTTGCTTCCCGCCGGCAGCAGCAAGACCTATTACACCGACCAGCCAGTCGACGTGCTGATCGGCAACGCCAGTGGCGCCAACCTGAGCCTGGATGGAAATCCGGTGGCGTTGGCGGATTCGCGCAACAGCAACGTTGCACGCCTGCGCGTGCAGATTGACGACGGCAAGGCCAGCGTGGCGACCCGCTGAGGCGCTGCGCCGGCGCGTCGACTCCCGCATTTCGGTTATGCTTGCGCGCTGCCTGTCCGCTGCCGGGCAGGCGTGTCCATTGGTTGGCCGACTGCATCGGACCGATCGATAGGCCACCGCAGTTCCAACGTTGATGGGGCAACGCCCATCCGGTTTTCCCGAAAGGTGACAGCATGGCATTCGAGGTTTACGACGACTACGAACAGAACGAACGCGTGGTCAAGTGGTTGCGCGAGAACGGGCTGTCCATCGTCATCGGTATCGTCATCGGCCTGGTCGGCATCTTCGGCTGGCAACAATGGCGTGCCCATCAGGTGCGCACGGAGACTGCCGCTGCCGGCATGTACCAGCAGGTGCAGACCGCGTTGGCCTCCAACCAGGCCGACACCGTCGCCCGCGTGGCCGGCGAGCTGATGAAGGAGTATCCCAAGTCCACCTATGCGGTCTTTGCCGCCAGCGACTTGGCGCGGCAGCAGGCCAGCGCCGGCGATCTCGACAAGGCGGCAAGCTCCCTGCAATGGGGCATCGGACATGTCGGCGACAAGCCATTGAAGCCACTGCTGCAGATCCGCCTTGCCCGGGTCGAGCTGGCCCGCGGGGACGGCAAGGTCGCGTTGACCACGCTCGATGCCATCCCGGCGGGAGGCTTCGTGGGCCTGGTGCAGGAACTTCGTGGTGATGCCTTGGTCAAGTTGGGACGCGCGGGCGACGCGCGCAAGGCCTATGAAGCTGCCATGTCCGCGCTCGCAGCGGATGCTCCCGAACGCGGTGCACTGAAGATGAAATTGGATGACTTGGCGACACCCGGGGAATCAGCGCAACCCGGGAAACCCGAAGCATGAGTCGGATTCCGGCGAAACCCATCTTGGCCGTGGCGTTGCTCGCCACGTTTGGCCTTGTGCTGGCTGGCTGCCACTCCTTCAAGAAGGAGAACGTCCAGCCGCCTACGCCGCTGGCCAAGGATTTCCAGCCCAGCGTCGGCGTCACCCGGCTGTGGCGCGCCAGCGTGGGTGGCGGTGCCGGCAAGAGCGGCGTGAGGCTGCGTCCCACCGTGGTCGACGGCGTGTTGTATGCCGACAGCACCGACGGGACGCTGGCTGCATTCGACGCGACGAGTGGCAAGAAACTCTGGTCCAAGAGTTCGCGCACACATGGCTGGTTTGGCTGGGGCGACAAGAAGCGTCAAGACGCGTTCTACGCCGGCGGACCGGCCGTGGCCGGCGACCTGCTGGTGGTGGGTACCCTGGACGGCCACGTCTACGGAGTGGATGCCAAAAGCGGCGACCGACGCTGGGAAGTCGCCTTGAGCGCGTCGGTCCTCGCCGTCCCGAGCATCGTCGGCGACATGGTCGTGGTCCGCACCCAGGACAGCCGTGTCTATGGCCTGGACGCGAAGAACGGTGACCAGCGCTGGGTCTACGACCAGACCGAGGTGCCGGTGCTCAGCCTGCGCGGCAACGGGTCGCTGCTGGTGGCCAACGGCGTGGTGTTCATGGGCACCGATGACGGCAAGATCATTGCCTTGCGCCAGGACAACGGCAGCAAGCTGTGGGAGCAGAAGCTCGCCAGCGGCGAAGGGCGCACCGAGATCGATCGTCTCGACGACGCGGACGGCGCGATCCTGCTGCAGGGCAGTACGCTGTACGCAGGGGCTTACCACGGCAACCTGATTGCCGTGGATGGACCCAGCGGGCGGCCGCTGTGGGGGCATCCGTTTTCGACCTACGTCTCGCTGGCAGCCGACGACAAGGCAATCTACGCGGTGGACGACGAGTCCCAGGTATGGGCCTTTGGCAAGGAAGGCGGCGCCGACATCTGGAAAAACGCCGGGCTCAAGTACCGCTGGTTGACGGCGCCGGAAGTGCAGGGCAAGTACGTTGTGGTCGGCGACGCGGAAGGTTACCTGCACTGGCTGCAGGTCGGGGATGGCGCGCTGGCCGCGCGTGAGCGCTTTTCCAAGCATGCCATCCGCGCGCAACCCCTGGTGGTCGGCGACGTGGTCTACATCGAGGATGTGGAAGGCCGCATCGGGGCCTTCCGCCTGGCCCCGCGCTGAGGCGGGCGCACGTATCAAGGGCCGTGCGCCGGCGTAGACCGGTGCCGGCAACCCTGGCCACGTTGCCCGCAGCCATCTTGGTGACGGGCGTTTTTTCAAGCCATTGCCGGCAGAATGTCCCGGCAGTTGCACTCCCATTTCAGCCGGGCTGGCCAGCATGTTGAGCGTCGTTGCACTCGTTGGTCGTCCAAACGTCGGCAAGTCGACCTTGTTCAACGTGCTGACGCGCAGCCGTGACGCCCTGGTGGCCGACGTGCCTGGGGTAACGCGCGACCGCCATTACGGCACCTGCCGCTTGGGCGAACATCCGTTCCTGGTGGTGGATACGGGCGGCCTGTCGGGGCTCGACGAGGCCATGGACACACTTACCGCCAGGCAGGTGCGCGTCGCCATCGACGAGGCGCAGGTGCTGGTGTTCGTGGTCGATGCGCGCGATGGCCTGTTGCCGCAGGACCATGCCATCCTGGGCGAGCTGCGCCGCAGCGGCAAGCCGCTCATCGTCGCCGTGAACAAGGTCGATGGCATGGACCAGGAGCAGGCGCTGGCCGAGTTTTCGGCCTTCGGCCTGCGCACCATGGTTCCCCTGTCCACCGCCCACAACCGCGGCACCGCGGAATTGCTGGGGGCGCTGCAGCAGGCCTTGCCGCCGGCTGAGACGCAAGCCGTCGCCGAGGGCGAGAACACCAGCATCCGGGTGGCCATTGTCGGCCGGCCCAATGCCGGCAAGTCGACGCTGATCAACCGGCTGCTGGGCGAAGAGCGCCTGGTCGTGTCCGACGTGGCTGGCACCACGCGCGACCCCATCGAGGTCAGCCTCGAGCGCGATGGCCGCCGCTACACCCTGATCGACACGGCCGGCATCCGGCGCAAGACCCGGGCTGCTGAGGCTGTGGAAAAGTTCAGCATCATCAAGACCCTGCAGTCCATTGCCGCGGCGCAAGTCGTCGTGGTGATGGTCGACGCGCGCGAGAACCTGGCCGAGCAGGACCTGAGCTTGATTGGCCATGTGCTGGACGCCGGCCGCGCCCTGGTGATTGCCATCAACAAATGGGACGGGTTGGACAAGCAGCAGCGCGACGCCTGTACCCGGGAGCTGGACCGGCGGCTGGGCTTCGTGCCTTGGGCAAAGCAGGTTCCGCTGTCGGCACTGCATGGTTCGGGCTTGCGTGAATTGATGCGGGCGGTGGTCCGCGCCCAGACTTCGGCCACCCGCAACCTGGTCAGCTCGGACCTGACCAAGACGCTCGAGCAGGCCTACTCGGCCTACCAGCCGCCGCTGGTGCATGGTCATGCGCCGCGCCTGCGCTTTGCCCACCCAGGTGGCAGCAATCCGCCGACGATCGTCATCCACGGCACGCGCACCGCGCACATTGCCCCCGCCTACCAGCGTTACCTGGAGAACTTCTTCCGCACGCGCTACAAGCTCGAGGGCACGCCGGTGCGCATCGTGTTCCGCGAGGGCGAGAACCCGTTTGCCGGCCGCAAGAAGGTGCTGACCAAGGAACAAGCGCAACAGGCCCGGCGTCGGGTTACCCGGCTGATCAAGCGCAAGCGCTGAATCCCCGCATCTGCTCCGCCAAACTGCGCCGTTTTGCCTCGGTTTGTGCCGCCGGTGCCCAGCCCGGATAATAGGCGGCTTCGCATACAGGCATACGCATGAGCGCACGCATCCTCGACGGCAGACGCATTGCACAGGAACTCCTGGAGCGCGTGCGGCTGGGAGTCGATGCCCGCGTCGAGGGCGGCTTGGCGCCGCCCGGCCTGGCGGTGGTGCTGGTCGGGGACGACGCAGCCTCGTCGGTGTATGTGCGCAACAAGCGCAAGGCCTGCCAGCAGGTGGGTTTCCGCTCCTTCGACCATGACTTGCCGGCATCCGTATCCCAGGCCGAGTTGATGGCCTTGATTGACCGGCTGAATGCCAATCCCGAGGTGCACGGCATCCTGGTGCAGTCCCCCTTGCCCGCGCACATCGACGAGGACGCCCTGGTCGATCGCATCGACCCGCGCAAGGACGTGGACGGATTCCACGCGGTCAACGTCGGTCGCCTGGTCCTGCGCCGCTTCGGGCTGCGCCCGTGCACTCCGAAGGGCGTCATGACCCTGCTGGCGCATACGGACCAGCCGGTACGCGGCCAGCATGCGGTGGTGATCGGCGTATCCAACCACGTGGGTCGGCCACTCGTGCTGGAGCTCATGATCGCGGGCTGCACGACGACCGCCTGCCACCGCTTTACCCACGACCTGCCCGGCTACGTGCGCCAGGCCGACATCGTGATCGTCGCGGTCGGCCGACCCGGGTTGGTGCACGGCGACTGGATCAAGCCTGGTGCGGTGGTCATCGACATCGGCATCAACCGGCTCGCCGACGGACACCTGGTGGGCGACGTGGATTTTGCCGATGCGGCGGAACGCGCCAGCTGGATTACCCCGGTGCCGGGCGGGGTTGGCCCCATGACCGTGGCCACGCTGATGGAAAACACCCTCGAGGCGGCGTGCACCCGCGACGCGCGGGATGCGGCTTGCTGAGCTGGCGCGCCGGCCCGATGCCTGGCGAGGGTGCGGCTGCCCGCGTATAATCGCGCTTTGCAGTAGGACATCCGTGTATGCGCATTCTCGCCGAGGCACTCACCTACGACGATGTGTATCTGCTTCCCGCGCATTCGCAGGTTCTGCCACGTGACGTGGACACTTCCTCGCGATTGACCCGCGGCCTGCGCCTGAACGTGCCGATCGTGTCGGCAGCCATGGACACCGTGACCGAGGCCCGCCTGGCGGTGACCATGGCCCAGTGCGGCGGCATCGGCATCATCCACAAGAACATGAGCCCCGAGCAGCAGGCTGCCGAGGTCCGGCTGGTGAAGAAGTTCGAGGCCGGCGTGATCCGCAGCCCGATCACCGTGGGGCCGGACACCTCGATCAGCGAGGTCCTGCGCCTGACCCACGCGCACAATATTTCTGGCGTGCCGGTGGTCGAGGGCGAGCAACTGGTCGGCATCGTCACCAGCCGCGACATGCGCTTCGAGCGCAAGCACGACGACCCCGTGCGCAACATCATGACGCGCAAGGACAAGCTGATCACGGTACGCGAAGGCGCCAGCCAGGATGACGTGCTGGTGCTGCTGCACAAGCACCGCATCGAGAAGGTGCTGGTGGTCAACGACGCGTTCCA
>DATNBK010000295.1:0-2496 GCA_035571995.1 Rhodanobacter sp. | reverse complement strand
CGCGGCGAACGGGCCAATTTCCTTGCGCACCCAGGCGACCAGTTCCTTGCGCAACGCCTCGTTGCCGGTTTCGCCGGACACCAGGGCGACGAAGGCATAGATGCCCTGGCCCTTGATCTCGTGCGGGCAACCGACCACGGCGGCCTCGGCCACTTTCGGGTGCGCGACCAGCGCACTCTCCACCTCGGCCGTTCCCAGCCGGTGCCCGGAGACGTTGATCACGTCATCCACGCGTCCGGTGATCCAGTAATACCCGTCCTCGTCGCGGCGCGCGCCGTCACCGCTGTAGTAGTAGCCGGGATAGGCGGTGAAGTAGGTTTCGACGAAGCGCTGGTGGTCGCCGTAGATCGTGCGCACCTGGCCGGGCCAGGAGTCGGCGATCAGCAGCTTGCCCTCGGCCATGCCTTCCTGCACGTTGCCGTCCGCGTCCACGATGCAGGGTTCGACGCCGAAGAATGGCAGGGTGGCTGAACCTGGCTTGGTGGCAATCGCGCCGGGCAGGGCGGAGATCATGATGCCGCCAGTCTCGGTCTGCCACCAGGTATCGACGATCGGGCAACGATTCTCGCCCACCACACGGTAATACCACTCCCAGGCTTCCGGGTTGATCGGCTCGCCGACCGAGCCCAGCACGCGCAGCGAAGCACGTGAGGTCGCCTTGACGGGCTCATCGCCCTCGCGCATCAGCGCGCGGATCGCGGTGGGCGCGGTGTACAGGATGGTCACGCCGTACTTGTCCACCACCCGCCAGAAGCGGCTGTAGTCGGGCCAGCTCGGTACTCCCTCGAACATGACCGTGGTGGCGCCGTTGGCGAGAGGGCCATACACCACGTAACTGTGCCCGGTGACCCAGCCGACGTCGGCGGTGCACCAGTAGATGTCGTCCTCGTGCAGGTCGAACACCAGCTCGTGGGTGTAGCTGGCAAACACCAGGTAACCGCCGGTCGAGTGCAGCGCCCCCTTGGGCTTGCCGGTGGAGCCGGAGGTGTAGAGCACGAACAACGGATGTTCGGCCTCGACCGGGGTCGGTGGGCAGTCGGCCGATTGGCCGTCCATCAGCACGTGGTACCAACGGTCGCGCGGCGCCTGCATCTGGATGGCACCGCCGGTATGGCGCACCACGATCACGGTCTCTACGCTGTTGGTGCGCGGGCGCTGCAGCGCCTCGTCGACGTTCGCCTTCAGCGCGATGTGCTTGCCGGCACGGCGGCCCTCGTCGGCGGTGATTACCAGCTTGGCCTGCGAATCGGCGATGCGCCCGGCCACCGAATCGGGGGAGAAGCCGCCAAACACCACCGAGTGGATCGCGCCGATGCGTGCACAGGCAAGCATGGCCACTGCCGCCTCGGGGATCATCGGCAGGTAGATGACCACGCGGTCGCCCTTGGCCACGCCCAGGTGCTTGAGCGTGTTGGCAAACTTGCAGACCTCAGTGTGCAGCTCACGGTAGGTGATCCGGCGCGAGACCGCAGGATCGTCGCCCTCGAAGAGGATCGCCACCTTGTCGCCGCGTTTTTCCAGATGCCGGTCCAGGCAGTTGGCCGAGACGTTGAGCATGCCGTCCCCGAACCAGCGGATGTGGACATCCTTGGGGTCGAAGGAGACATCCTTGACCTTGGTCGGGGCCTTGATCCAGTCCAGCCGTTGGGCCACTTCCCTCCAGAACTTCGCCGGATCGCGGATCGATTCGGCATACAAGCGCTGGTAGTCATCCGCCCGCAGCAAGGCCTTGGCGGCAAACTTGGGATCAACCGGATAAACATTGGGCATGACGATCTCCTTATGGCCTGCATGGGCGGCTACGTCACAGCGTGCGCGGGCGTATGGCCGGGTTCCCGATGCTGGACCCGAGTGTAGCCCGATCGCGAACCTCGGCGAACCCGTTGCCGGCGACCTTGGCCGGGTTTCGATCAAGGGGTTTGTGTGATCCCGTGCCGCGTGTGCTCCGTTGACTCGTGCGCGCCTCGATAGGCCATATGGCGGGGTTCGCGTGGACGTGCCGGCAGTGTATTGTTGGCCGCCGAGTCAGCAGCAAGTAGCCGAGGCGCTGCGGGCGACGTGATGTGGCACTGGGTAAGCTCGGTTCATGACTGGTCGAGGTTGGTGATGCGGACATTCGGGACGGCTGTAGGTACGTTGGCGCTGGGCATTTTGTTTGCCCTGGGTACGTCTGCGGCGGCGTTGGTCCAGGCTCAGGACAGCCATGCGGCGCAGGACGGGCCACTGCAATCCAGGGTGGCCAAGGTTGAGGCCCCGCAACGGCCGGACGAGCCCAAGGTCACCGCCAGGAATGGCATGGTGGCGTCGGCGCAACATCTGGCCACCAAGATCGGTGTCGATGTCCTGAAGCAGGGTGGCAACGCCATTGACGCTGCTGTTGCCGTGGGCTACGCGCTGGCGGTGGTCCATCCGTGCTGCGGCAACATCGGCGGCGGCGGCTTCATGACCGTCCGGCTGGCCGATGGCAAGGTGTTGTTCCTGGATTTCCGCGAGAAG
>DATNBK010000294.1:0-2188 GCA_035571995.1 Rhodanobacter sp. | reverse complement strand
CCGTCGCCAACGTGATTGAGCGGGTACAGTGCCCGACCCTGGTGATGGCGCCGAACAAGACCCTGGCCGGGCAGTTGTATGGCGAGTTCAAGACGTTCTTCCCGCACAACGCGGTGGAGTACTTCGTCAGCTACTACGACTACTACCAGCCCGAAGCCTACGTGGTGGCCTCCGACACGTTCATCGAGAAGGACGCCTCGATCAACGAGCACATCGAGCAGATGCGCCTGTCCGCGACCAAGGCCCTGCTGTCGCGGCGCGACGCGATCATCGTCGCCACCGTGTCGGCGATCTACGGCCTGGGCAACCCCGAGGACTACCTCAGCCTGCGCCTGATCCTGGCCGTGGGCGAGCACATGGACCAGCGGAAATTGATCCGCCAGTTGACCGAGCTGCAATACACGCGCAACGAGACCGAGCTGCGCCGCGGCACCTACCGCGTACGCGGCGAGGTCATCGACGTGTTCCCGGCCGAGTCGGAGACCGAGGCGCTGCGCATCGAGCTCTTCGACGGCGACGTCGAGCGCATGGCCTTGTTCGACCCGTTGACCGGGGAGACCATCCGCGGCGTGCCGCGCTACACGGTGTACCCGCGCACGCATTACGCCAGTACCCGGGCCAGCGTGTTGAACGCCATCGAGACGGTCAAGGTGGAGCTCAAGGAGCGCCTGGATATCCTGTACAAGGAGAACAAGCTGGTCGAGGCGCAGCGCCTGGACCAGCGCACCCGTTTCGACCTGGAGATGATGGCCGAAGTGGGCTATTGCCAGGGCATCGAGAACTACTCGCGGCACCTCAGCCGGCGCGGCCCGGGGGAGCCGCCGCCGACGCTGTTCGACTACCTCCCGGCTGACGGCCTGCTGGTGGTCGACGAATCGCACGTCACCGTGCCGCAGCTCGGCGCGATGTACAAGGGCGACCGCTCGCGCAAGGAAACCCTGGTGGAGTTCGGCTTTCGCCTGCCTTCGGCGATGGACAACCGGCCGTTGCGCTTCGAGGAATGGGAGGCGCGCGTGCCGCGCGCGATCTTCATTTCCGCCACGCCGCGCACGTACGAGCTGGCCAGGTCCGGCGATGCCGTCGCCGAGCTCGTGGTGCGCCCGACCGGCCTGGTCGACCCCGAGGTCGAGGTGCGTCCGGTGCGCACCCAGGTCGACGACCTGCTGAGCGAGATCCACAAGAACGTGGCGGTCGGCGAGCGTGTGCTGGTGACCACCCTGACCAAGCGCATGGCCGAGAACCTCACCGAGTATCTCGACGAGCAGGATGTCCGCGTGCGCTACCTGCATTCGGACATCGGCACGGTCGAGCGCGCCGACATCATCCGCGACCTGCGCCTGGGCGTGTTCGACGTGCTGATCGGCATCAACCTGCTGCGCGAAGGGCTGGACATGCCCGAGGTGTCGCTGGTGGCGATCCTGGATGCGGACAAGGAAGGCTTCCTGCGTTCCACCGGCTCGCTGATCCAGACCATCGGCCGCGCCGCGCGCAACGTGCGTGGGCGCGCGATCCTGTATGCCGACGTGGTTACCCCGTCGATGCGCGCGGCCATGGATGAGACTGCGCGCCGGCGCGAGAAGCAGGTGGCGTACAACCTAGAGCACGACATCACGCCCACCACCATCGTGCGCCGCGTCGCCGACATCATGGAAGGCGCGCACGCCGCCAACGGCGGGCGCCAGCGCCGCGGCGGCACCACGCCATCACGCCAGCGCGCGGTGGCCGAGGAGCGCGCCGAATACGCCCACCTGAGTGCGTCCGAGGCCACCGCCATGCTGAAGAAGCTGGAGACGCAGATGTACCAGCACGCCAAGAACCTGGAGTTCGAGCAGGCCGCCCACGTGCGCGACCAGATCCACGAGCTGCGCGAGCAGGCGCTGCGCTGAGCGCCGGCGGTCTTGGGGAGCAAGCGGTGCCCGGACAATGCGGGTTGCTGCACTGCAGTCCCTGCAGCGCCGGGACCAAGCAGCGCAAGGGCAGGCCAGGGCAGGTGAGGCGGGCCAGGGTTGGGCTGGCCAGGCCACGGCCGCGCCCTTGTTGCGCCAGGCCGGCGTTGTTGCCCGGCCGATGCTCCTTTATACTGCCCCGCTTGCATCGCGCGGCACGGCGATACGGGCGGTTAGCTCAGCGGTAGAGCACTACCTTGACATGGTAGGGGTCACAAGTTCGATCCTTGTACCGCCCACCA
>DATNBK010000293.1:0-6272 GCA_035571995.1 Rhodanobacter sp. | reverse complement strand
TCCGCCGAGGCGCTGGTGGCGTCCATCGACGAACAGGCCCAGGCGATGCTGCGCCTGATCGAGAACCTGCTGGATCTGGCGCGATTGCAGGCGCGTGGTGTCGAACTCACGCGGCAATGGCACTCGCTCGAGGAGCTCCTCGGCATCGCCCTGCGCGAATTGCGCGAGCCGCTGCGCGCGCATCCGGTGAGCGTCGATATCCCTGCGGATTTCCCGCTGCTGGAAGTGGATGCCACGCTGATTGAACGGGTATTGGTGAATCTTCTGGACAATGCGGCCAAGCACACTCCCGGAGGTACGCCGATCGAAGTCCGCGTGCGTCACGAAGGCGGCAGTGTATTGATCGAGGTGAGTGACAGCGGACCTGGCCTGCCACCCGTCGCGGTGGACAAGTTGTTCGATCCGTTCGAGCGGGGCCGGCGGGAGTCCGCCGTCGCTGGCGCGGGCCTGGGTCTGGCGTTGGCGCGCCGTATCGTGCAGGCCCACGGCGGCAAGATCGAGGCGCGACAGCGACATCCGCACGGCGCGGTCTTCGTGGTGACCTTGCCGGCGTCCCCGCCACCTGAAGTGGAATCGGCATGAGCACCGCGCGCATCCTGCTGGTCGAAGACGACGCCAACATCCGCCGCTTTGTGCGCACGGCGCTGCAGGACGAGGGTTTCGAGGTGTTCGAGGCCGAAACCAGCAAGGGCGCGCTGATCGAAGCCTCCACGCGGCAGCCCGATCTGGCCATCGTCGATCTCGGCCTGCCGGATGCGGACGGCAAGCTCCTCATCGCCCAGGTGCGCAGCTGGTCGGCATTGCCCATCGTGGTGCTGTCCGCTCGCGAGCGCGAGGAAGAGAAGGTCGCGGCGCTGGATGCCGGCGCGGATGACTACCTGGTGAAGCCTTTCGGCGTGCCGGAGCTGCTGGCGCGCGTTCGCGCACAGTTGCGTCGGCGGCAGGCCGATTCAGCGACGGGTTCGAGCGTGGTTTCGTTCGGGGATATCCACGTCGACCTGGCCAGTCACGAAGTGCGCCGACGCGGCGAGATTGTGCATCTGACGCCGATCGAGTTCCGCCTGCTGGTGGCGATGATTCGCGGCCGCGGCCGCGTGTTGACCCACCGGCAACTGCTGCACGAAGTCTGGGGACCGGCCTACGTCGATCGCGCCCACTACCTGCGCGTGCACATGGCCAACTTGCGGCACAAGCTCGAGGACGATCCAGCGCAGCCGGAATATCTGCTGACCGAACTGCAAGTTGGCTACCGGTTGGCTGGAATGTGAGAGTGCGCCGAGGCGGCCCGTGACGGCCGGCTCGTGCGTCGCAACCCTTCCGTTCCGGCCAGCCGCGACGGCTGGCTGGCGCGGTGTTGCCGGGAGGCGCCCATGAGGTCGCCGCTTTTCGCGATACGCGCCGCCGCCGCATCCGTTTCCTAGGCCTCGTAGCCGAGGCGGTCGAGCCAAGGCTGCAGGACGGGAAGCACGGGCGTGAACTGCTCGCGGTAGGCTTCCCAGCGGCCGACCCGCTTGCGATACAAGGCCTCGGTGACCTGCGCGTAGCTTGGCGTGCTGATGAACTGCTTGTTGCGGGCGTGCTCGGCGAAGTGCGTCATCGCGGAAGTATCCGTGACTTCGAGGAACCGGCCCAGGCGTGCGACCTCGGCGTCGAAGTCGCTGACCACCGATTCATAGCGCCACTCCAGTACGTGCGGGGCGAATACCTCGGCCTGCCCATACCAGTATTCGAAGGCCCGGACGTAACCCTGCGCCAGGCGCTGCAGCGAGGAGCACAGGACCATGAACGCGGGCGAGCGGAATGGCTGCATGCTGCAGCTCAGCAGCACGTCGCATGGATGGCGCAGGCACAGGATGATGCGCGACTCCGGAAACAGTCGCATGATCATGGGCAGGCACAGCATGTTCAGCGGATTCTTGTCCACCAGGCGCCGCGAACCGAGATCCGGCAGGACGTCGGCGACCATCCGGAAGTAGACCGCACGCAACTGGTCGATTTCATGCTGGGTCAGCTTGGCGAGGTCCTGCGGATACTTCTGCCCGGCCTGCTCCATGCGCCCGGTCAATTCGTGGGCAAAGGCACGCTCGTCCATCGACGCGAAATCCGCATGGGCATCCAGCATCTGTTCGAGCAGGGTGGTGCCCGAACGCGGGAAGCCGACCACGAACACCGGACTGTGGGCGCCATCCGGCGCGGCTGCCGGCTTCCATTCGGCATACTCGGCTGTGCTGACCGTGTGCTCGGCGATCGGCAGGAGCCGGCTGTCCGCGGCCAGCAGCTCGGGAGTCACCTCCTGTGCCAGCCTGAGTTGCATGGTGTGGGCAGCGTGCAAGGCAGCCCAGGCTTGCCCGTGATGTCCCTGGCGATCGTACGCGGCGGCAAGGCCGAAGTTGGCGCTGGCGATGGTTTCCTCATCGGTGGCCACGGCCAGCGCCTCCTGGTACAGCGCAGCGGCTTCGGCTGCCGCGCCACGCCGCATGGCCAGTGCCGCGTGGGCGCGCCACCCATCCGCACGCGCCTGCGTGGCATTCGGCGGCAGCGCGTCGAGCGCTGCCAAGGGCAGTTTCAGGAGCTCCCGGCGGGCCTGGTCGAGCTGGTTGTTTCGCTCGTACAAAGCAGCGCGCTGCGCGGCAATACTCAGTCGCATGGCCTCGGCGGCCGGTCCCCCGGGCAATTTCGCTTTGTCCAAGGCGTCCAGGGCTGCCTGCAGCTCCCCTTGTACCGACAACATCGAGGCCAGCACCAACGCCTGCTCAGCCGGTTGACCAGGCCAGTCGGCAGCGACGTCCAGCATCTCCTGCTGGTTGGTGTTGTCGCCGCAGACGTAGCAGGCGTGTGCCGCCTGCAGGCGCGCTTCGATGAAGCCCGGGGCAAGGTCGACGGTGTCCAGCAACACTTCCCGTGCCTGCGACCAGCGCCGCTGGCCAAGACGGAGAAGGCCAAGGTTGTACATGACTTCGACATCCCGTGGCGCCAGCGCGAGTGCGGTCGTCAGGGCCTGTTCCGATGCCGTCAGGTCTCCGGCCAGCCGGCAGGCCACGCCCAGGTTGTTCCAGTAGGCGGAGACGCCAGGTCGCAGCTCGGTCAGCCGACGGAACGTGACCACCGCCTGAGCGTAAAGTCCGGTGTCTTGTTGCGCCATGCCAAGCAGCAACAGGATGTCCTCATGCCCGGCGGCCGCACCGGTCACCCTGCTGGCGAGGTCGAGGATGCGCGCGGGATCACCCGCGTTCCAGGCCGCGACCATGTCGGCCGCAATGTCAGTCGTCGGGCGGGACATCACCTTCCCAATTGCTCGCATTCGAGAGTGCATTATGCAAGAGGGCCGCGACCTGGGTCGCGGCCCTCTTGCAACGCTCGAACCTGCTGTTGCTGAAACGCTACCCCGATATCAGAACTTGATGGTCGCGCGGGCCCAGTAGTAGCGGCCGATCGAGTCGTAGGTGGCGGTATCCACGTTGTAGTTGCCGCTGTTCTGGTACACCAGCGGCGGCTGCTTGTCGCTCAGGTTGTCGACACCAATGTCAAACCGGGTGTGCCAGCTGGGTACTTCGTAGCCCAGCGTGATCGCGTGGTAAAGCACCGAAGCCAAGGGTGCATTCCCGCCGGTGGTGGCGTCGGCGTTCAGTGCAGTCAGCCTGTTGATGTAACGCGACTGCCATTGGGCACTCCAGTTGCCCTTGACCCAGTTGAACGTGAGGGTACCGCGCCAGCGCGAGATGTTGCCGAACTGGCTGGAGTAGGTGCCCGCATAGTTGATCGACTCGGCCCCCGGCTGACCCGGTGTCGCGCTGTTCTTGTAGGTTGAGACGTAGGTGGTGTTCAGGCTCGCCTGGAACTGGCCGGGATCGAAGCTGCCCAGGTCGAAATGCGGAATCCTGTAGCGCAACGTGTAGTCGATACCGGTGGTGCTCAGGCTGCCCAGGTTGAACGCGGGGGCGCGGACGCTGAAGATGGCACCAGGTTGCTTGGTGTCGTTGCTCTGGCGGGTGATGAATGGGCAGAACGGGCTGTCGTTGTTGTTGAAGCAGGCATTTACGACCGTGTTGCCGGCGACCGGTACCAGGGTGTCAACCAGGTAGACGTGCCAGAAGTCGACACTGGTGGACAGCCCGGGGATCCAGTCCGGATCGTAGACTAGGCCGATGTCGACCGACTTGCCCTGCTCGGGCTTCAGTGACTGGCCCAGGGTGGCCGCGCCCTGATAGAGCGCCGTCAACTGGTGGGCGCCGCCACCGTCCCAGTTCGGTTCCACGTATTGGCAGGCTTTCGCATGCTGGGCCAACTGCGCGGCGGAAAGACCGACGCAGGGATCGTTGTACGATGGCTCGAGCACGGACGGACCATCGTAGAGGTCGTTCAGGCTCGGCGCACGGAAGACCTGCGAAATCGTGCCGCGTACCAGCAGGTCGGAGACCGGCCGCCACTCGATGGCGATCTTCTTGTTGGTGGTGGTGCCCGCGGTGCTGTAGTCGGACGTGCGCATGCCGAGGTCGAGGTTGAGCGTGTGGGCCCAGGGCTGGTTGGCAAGCAGCGGGATCAGGGCCTCGGCATAGGCCTCCTTGACGTTGTCATGGCCGCGGCCGTTGGAACCGCAGGCTTCGCCTGACACGCCGCATTCCAACGTATCGATGTTCAGGACCGCGTTGGGAGACACGACGTAATTCATGAACTGCTCGCGATACAACGCGCCGGCCGAGAGCTGTACCGTCCCCGCCGGCATGTCGAACAGGTTGCCGTTGGCGTCGAACTTGGCTTCCTTCAAGGCCCGGGTATAGGTGTACCAGGGGTTGACCACACCGGCGCGCAGCTTGTCGGTAGCGGTCGGATCAGCCTGGTTGAAGATGTTGGCGCCATCCGCAACGGCCTTGTTGATGTTGGGGATGACCAGCTCGTTGAAGTTGATCATGTGCTGCTTGGTATGCCCGTAGTTCACCGAGGCATCCCAGACCCAGCTGCTCTGCCCGAAGTTGCCGCGGAAGCCGGCGTTCACCTGTCCGGTATCGGTGGCGAAGGTGTGCACACGGGCGCCGGCGCCGGTCAGGCGCGTACTGAAGGCGTAGCCGCTGGTGGCTTCCTGGCCCGGGAGCGGGTTCTGGCTGAAGGTGACGCCAAACGGGTTGATCGGGTTGCTGGCCAGGATATTGAACACGGTGCCGACGCCCACCGGGATGGGGGCGTCCCGGCCGGCCGAACGCGTACGGTTGTAGAACACATTGGCGAACGCGGTGACGTTGTCGGTCAGGTTGTAGCTGCCCAGGACGAAGCCGCTGTAACGCTTTTGCTCGGTCTGGACGTAGTTGTAGGACGCGTAGTTGTAGGCGTCCGTGGCACCGTTGAAGCAACGATAGTCACCCAGGCTCGAGCCGTCGCCCTGGAAGCGGGTAACCCGGATGGTGTTGCTGGTGACCGGGCAATTGCCGTAAATGCTGTTGAATGAGGCCGGAATCTGGATGCGACCCGTCGGGATGGAGAACGAGCCGCTCTTCGTGGGTACGCCACTGTAAAGGTACAAGGCGTTCTTGGAGAACGCACGCCGGGTGGCGAAGATCGGGTCGTATTTGTTGTAACCCAGGCCGCCGACGATGTTGTAGTTGTCACCGTCCTTGCCGCCCATGAGTTGGATGGAGTGCCGCTGGCCGTCGCCGTGGCTGGAAATGCCGCTGTTGACGTCGGCTTCGACGCCATTGAAGTGCTGGCGCAGGATGAAGTTCACCACGCCGCCGACCGCGTCGGAGCCGTATACGGTCGAAGCGCCTTCGGCCAACACGTCGGTGCGCTCGATCATGGCCTGCGGAATCATGTTGAGGTCCGCATTGATCAGGCGCTGGCCGTTGACCAACACCAGGGTGCGGTTGGTGCCCAGGCCGCGCAGCGAGACGCGCGAGGCACCGTTGCCGCCCTCCAGCGACGGGCTGGCGACACCGCCGCCGTTGCTGTTGTTGGCCGGGTTGGTGGCGATACCGGAAACGCTCGGCAGCTGCTGCAGCACGTTGCCCAGGGTTGGCGAGCCTGCCGCGGTGAGGGCCGCGCGATCCAGGGTCACCACCGGGCTGGCGGTCTCGATGTCGACACGCCGGATCAGCGAGCCGGTGACTACCACGCCTTTGAGGTTCTGCGCGCTGGATGCAGTGGGGGCCTGCGAGGCCGATTGGTCCTGCGGCGCCTCCGCGGCAGGTGACTCCGTCGCTTGAGCTACGCCCATGAGGGTGAAGGCTCCAGCTGCCAGAGCCAAGCCGATGGCTCGCGACAGTCGATTTGCGTCGTATTTC
>DATNBK010000292.1:0-18423 GCA_035571995.1 Rhodanobacter sp. | reverse complement strand
CGATCACCGTGGCCTGTTTCGTGGCCATGTTCTGGATGCTCATCCGGCCCGGCGAAAAGGATCGCAAGCATCCCAAATACGCCGTCTTGCGCAACGATCGGTGAGGGAGGCGAAGCCATGGACAAACCACACGTGCGCGTCTACCTGGACGACGACCCGCAACCGATCATCGACCGCGAGCTGCCAACCCGGATCACCCTTGATACCCGCGAGTTGGCCGATGGACCGCATCGCCTGACCATCCGTGCCGAGGGCCAGAACGGCCGCGAAGGCGTCGAGGAGATCCCGTTCCGGGTGCACAACGGCCCAGGCATCCTGGTGGGAGGCTTGCGGCCCAATTCCACGCGCCGTGGCGAAGTGAATTTCACGGTAGATGCATTCAGTGCGGATGATCCGTTTGATCCGCGCCGTGCCGAGGCCCGCTCTTCGGTCCCGCAATGGGTTTGGGTGATGTGCCTGTTCATCGTGGCCTGGGCGGTGTGGTATGCGGCCAGCATGTGGAAGGTGCCGGCGCCCTTTGCCAACACGCCGACCTACATGCACGAAGCAGCCCAGCAGGCAACGCCGCCGGCGCCACCATCGAAGTAGCCGCATACCAGGGGTGACTGGCTTGCCGCCACGCACTTGTGGGTGGCTTGCGCATGCATGTGTGCTTTGCCCGCCGACGGGTGCTGCGGCCCTGCATGCCGCTGGAATACCGGCACTTGGCGCTTATTCCGGCTTGAATGCCGGTTCTCCGCCTATTGGCCGGGCCGCCATTTCGTCTTTATTCCCCCATCGGCGTCAATTTATTGACAGAATTCACGTCCATCGCCTGATTTTGTGGGTACGATGAACGCGAGCACCACCTTGCGCCAACGCCTCTGGGTGGCGAACGGGATTGGAGCGCGACGGATATGCGGGTTTCATGGGGGCGGCAGGCAAACCAGCGGACTGGTCGGCTGACGAACAGTCACGCCGCACCCGTGGCTTTGGCTTTCCGCACTCGGCATCAGGAACGCAAACCTGGCGGCTGCGCCGTTTCGATCCAGCTGCTGGATGCGCATGGCGTTGGCGTGCCTTTGACGCGCCACTTGGTAATTCAAGGTTTTTTCGGCGCCGCCTGTGGCGTCGAACATGGGTCGGCGAAAGGGATCCTCAAGTCCCACTGCCGATTTGTCGCGCCTGTAGTACTTACAGCGTATTTGCATCTCCAAGGAGAATCACCATGAGCATATGCTTCGAACGTACCGGCCCGTTGACCGAGTTGAGCAGTTATCCGCAATGGGCGCAGGACATGATTGTCGATTGCGAACCCAGCAGGGAGAAGCTGGCGCGTCACGAATTCCGGGAGATGATGGCCGAAGGAAAGGTTTCCCATGCCGGCACCGCGACGTTCATGAAAGGCATCTGGCCGGTCATCGAACGCTTTCCCGGGTACATGGCGCTGAACCTGCTCAAGACGCGATATGGTCGCAGCGCGGGCGACAATCTGGCCCGGCGCTGGCTGGTACGGAATATCCGGGTCGAGCAAAATCATGCGGAATATTGGCTGGACTGGGCCGAAGGCGAGAGCGTCGCGCGCGACGAGGTGTTGTTTGGCCGGCCGATCCGCGGCACGGAAGCGCTCGCCAATTGGTGCGAAGATGTATGTACCAATGGCTCCTTGGCCGCCGGGATTGCCGCATCGAACTATGCTGTGGAAGGTGCAACCGGGGAGATTGCCCAGTATATTTTCGCAAGCAAAAAATATGCCGACAAATTTCCAGCCAAAACACGAACCCGGACGCTGCGTTGGCTACAGTTGCACGCCGAGTATGACGATATCCACCCGTGGGAGGCGCTCGAGATCGTCTGTACCCTGATGGGCACGGCACCGGCAATCGACGAAATTGCGCATATTGCCGGATGCATCAAGCGTAGCTACACGACCATGCACTTGTTGCTTGATCGCTGCGCCCAACCCGGCAGTACCGTGGAGCTTCGGCGAGTGGTGGCAGCCTGATACGCTGCGTCCGACCGGGTGCTTCCACAGGCAACACCCTGATGCACCGATGTCGAGACGACCAAGATCATGCGTAAGCTGCTGCCCCATATGAACCAGCCTTTGTCGCGGCGATTGTTGCCGCTGGTGTATGCGCTGCTGGCCATGATGGGGCTGATCCTGGCCTTGACCTGGGGAGCGCTGCAACTGCAGGTCGCTCTCGCTGGTTTCCTCAACAGCGAGAGCGTCTGGTCCAAGGCGCAGAAGCAAGCCGTGGTTGATCTGGACGCCTATGCGACGAACGGGACCAGCCAGGACCTCGCGCGGTTCCGCCGCAATTACGCCGTGCTGGATGCCGCCCGCTTTGCCCGTGACTCCGCTTCCACGGATCGCTTCAATTACGACGCGGTGGCCAGCGCGCTGCGGCGCACTGACACCATCCCGTCGGCCATACCGGGCGTGATCTTCCTGGCCCGCCATTTCTCGGCGGCGCCATACATGCGCGATGCGCTGGCTGACTTTCGTTCCGTCGATACTTCCATATCCCAACTGGACGTGATTTCGCATGAGCTGGAGCTGGCCTACGCGGATGGCAGCATCTCGAACCAGGAAATCGTGCGTCAACGACAGCGTATCGGTGCGATCAACGATTTCATCGAACCCCGCAGCAAGTCGTTCTCGTTGCAGATCGCGGCGGGGTCGGCGTGGCTCGGCCGGGTCTTGTTCATCGGGGTACTCGGAGCGGCGTTGATAGCCGCGGCATTGTGGCTGGCCATGGCCCGGCGCACCTTGGCCAGCATTCGCGGCACCGAAGAGCGCTATCGCCTGCTGTTCGACAGCGCGGCGGACGCCATTGTCATGGTCGACGAGGACACCGGCCGTATCCTCGATGCCAACCGCTCGGCCCAGGCCTGGACCGGCCGCGACGTCGACGAGCTTCTGGGCGACCGCTTCCTGCATCTGTTCCAGCACCCGGTGCCGCGTACCGCCGGCGTGGCCGCGGTCAATGCCTTGCTCGATGCCCATGGCGCCACCAGGCCGGTGGAAACGCAAAGCAGCGTCGCCACCTGGGGAAGCCGTCCCGTGCGCCAGGCGATCATCCGCGACATCTCCGACCGCATGGCGATGGAGAGCGAGCGGCGCATTGCCGCGGAGGCGCTGGCCAGCATCGCCGAAGGCGTGCTCATTGCCGACGCCGACCGTCGCGTGATCTCGGCCAATGCCGCGCAGTTCCACATCACCGGATTTTCCACCGCGGCCCTGATGGGCACGCGCATCGATGCCTACCGCACCTTGCCGGACGGCAGCCCGCTGCCACTTTCGATCTGGGATGAGATTGCCGCCGGCAACAACTGGGCCGGCGAAGTGACCAGCCAACGCCAGGACGGCAGCCACTACCCCGAGCGCTTGAGCATCAGCGCGATCCGCGATGCCGAGGGGCTGGTACAGCACTTCGTGGCGGTGTTCACCAATATCTACGCGAGCAAGGCCAATGAGCAGTACCTCGAGCACCTGGCCCGGCATGACCCGTTGACCGGCCTGGTCAACCGTGCCGAATTCGAGCGTCATTGCGCGGAGGCCATTGCCGCGGCCGCGCGCAAGCGTTGTGCCGTGGCGGTCCTGTTCATTGACCTGGACGCGTTCAAGATCGTCAATGACAGTTACAGCCACGCCGTCGGAGACCGGTTGCTGATCAAGGTGGCCGAGCGCATCGGCCGCGAGCTTTCCGCCCGCGACCTGGTCGGGCGTATCGGCGGCGACGAGTTCACCGTGCTGATCCGCGAGGTGGACATACGCGAGGATGTACGCTCGCTGGCCAACCGGCTTCTGGCCGCGTTGTCCGAATCGCTGCAAGTGGATGATTGCGAGGTCGCACTCAGCGCCAGTATCGGGGTGGCCGGCTATCCATTGGATGGCTCCGACCCAGCAACCTTGATCGCCAATGCCGATGCGGCGATGTATACGGCCAAGACCGAGGAGCGCAACGCGGTGCGCTTCTATACCCCGATGATGCATACCAGCCAGCGCAAGCGCCTGCAGCTCGCTGCGGAGTTGCGCCAGGCGCTGACCAACAATGAATTCCACCTGGTTTACCAACCGAGCGTGGAGTTGCGCACCGGCCGCATCGTGGCGGTGGAGGCGCTGTTGCGCTGGCAGCATCCGGAGCGCGGGGAAGTCATGCCCGCAGAGTTCATCCCGGTGGCGGAAAGTCTTGGCCTGATCCGTCGCATCGACGAATGGGTATTGCATACCGCGTGCAGGCAGATCCAGAAATGGAACCGCGCCGGCGTGCCGCCGATCCGTGTGGCGGTGAACACCTCCGCCCGCTGGTTTGGCCATCCGGCCTTCCTTGAGCGCGTGACCCGCTCGCTGCAAAGCACCCATGTGGCGGCCCAGCGCCTGGTGCTGGAGATCACCGAAGGCGCCATGCTCAGCCTGGGCGACGACGTGACCCGCACCATGGAGACGCTGGCCGAGCTGGGCATCGGCGTGGCGATCGACGATTTTGGTACCGGCTACAGCTCGATGTCCTATCTCAAGCTCCCGGCGGTGGTCCATCTGAAGATCGACCGCTCGTTCGTCACCGGGCTGCCGGAAAACCCGAACGACGTGGCGATTGCCATGGCCATGCTGGCCATGGCGCAAAGCCTGGGCCTCAGCACCATCGCCGAAGGCATCGAGAACGAGGCGCAACACGAGTTCCTGGCCCGCGCCGGTTGCGCCGAAGGCCAAGGCTATCTCTACGCCTATCCGTTGGCGCCCGGCGAGATCGAGCGTATGCTTTGTCGCAATTACGCCCATGCGCCAGTCAAGCTCAGGCTGGTTCCACCCAAACACGGTTGAGTCCGGCCGGGTTTGCGGTTTCCCAGGCTGCGTTGCAGGCGTGCCTACCACGTGTGGAGAGATTGCTGGCAGTTGACGCTGCCGGCAGCCAGGAGATCGTGTGCCGATGGCAAGTGACGGTAACGGCGGGGATGGACGGCCACCGCGGGTCGCCGATGGAACCAAATTCGTCAGTCCGCAGGGAACGCGGGCGATCAAGGGGGGCATCAAGACCAACGCCCTGAACGCGGTCCCAGACGTTGGCCGCAAGCCGCCCTGGCTGCGCGTCAAGCTGCCCAGTGGCGCGCAATACGAGGACGTCCGCAGCATCGTGCGCAGTCATCACCTGAGCACGGTGTGCGCCGAGTCGAAGTGCCCGAACATCGCCGAATGCTGGGGCCGCGGCACGGCGACGCTGATGTTGATGGGCTCGGTGTGCACCCGGGCGTGCAGGTTCTGCTCGGTCAGCACCGGCAACCCCAATGGCTGGCTGGATCCGCTCGAACCGATGCAGGTCGCCGACGCCGTGCGCCTGATGAGCCTGCAGTACGTGGTCTTGACCTCGGTCGACCGCGACGACCTGGCCGACGGTGGTGCGGCACACTATGCCGCCTGCATCACGGCCATCCACGACATGGTGCCGAGCGCCGCGGTGGAAGCCTTGACGCCTGATTTCGCCGGCAACCTGGATGCGGTGGCCAAGGTGCTGGATGCGGGCCTGGTGACCTATGCGCAAAACCTGGAGACGGTCGAGCGCCTGACCCATCCGGTGCGCGATCCGCGCGCCGGTTATGCGCGCACCCTGGACGTGCTGCGCTTTGCCAAGCGCCACGCGCCGAAAACGTTGACCAAGACCAGCTTGATGCTGGGCCTGGGCGAAACCGACGCGGAGATCGAGCGCACGCTGCATGACATCCGCGACGCGAACGTGGACGTGGTGACCATGGGCCAATACATGCGTCCAAGCCCCAACCATTTGCCGGTGGAGCGCTTCGTCACTCCCCAGCAGTTCGACGCCTATCGGCAGCAGGCGCTGGACATGGGTTTCCTGGAGGCGGTGGCCGGCCCCCTGGTACGCTCCAGTTATCGCGCGGAACGGGTGCTCGAGCGCAATAACCTCGGCCTGTAATCGCGCGCCTGGGATTCGGACCGCCGTGCGCTGGCAGGTAACCGCAAGGCCCTGCAGGTGCGACGGCCAGGGGTGGCTCAAGCTGATTGCTGCCCTGGGTCAACGCCTGCCCAGCAGCGAAGTGGGACACTGTATGTCCTATGTTTGCGGCAGCGTGTGGCACGCCTGCAGCGACTGCCGGCCAACCAAGGAGAATGTTATGGATGCACCGCTGTACCCCCAAGCCACCATCGACATTGCGCGCAAGCGCCGTGAGCTCGCGCCGGAACCGCTGAAGGCATTCAAGGCTTTCAGTGCCGCCGTGTTTGCCGATGGCGCCCTGCCGAATGTCACTAAGCAGCTCATTGCCGTGGCGGTCGCCCACACCACCCAATGCCCGTATTGCATCAAGGGGCATACCGCCGAGGCCATGAAGCACGGCGCGAGTGAACAGCAGATCATGGAGGCGATCTGGGTGGCAGCGGAAATGCGTGCCGGCGCCGCCTATGCGCATTCCGCGCTGGCCATCGATGTCATGCAGCATGCGCATCCCGAAGTCGCCAAGGACAAGGGCGCCGGCTGACCGCAGTCCTCGCCACGCCGCTGGCATGGCTGGCGGCGTGAACAACACGGCTCCACCGCGTACACTGCGCAGTGTCGGCCCGCACTCGCGGCGCCATTCCACCACCCGCCATCCCCGAGGGGAGTAACCGCGCATGGCCACTCGCTTCACCTCCGTATCCGCAAACATCCTCGACGCCGTGGGCGATACGCCACTGCTTCACCTCGAGGGCGTGTATGCGAAGCTCGAATTCGTGAATCCGTCGGGCTCGATCAAGGCGCGCATCGCCAAGTACATGATCGAGAAGGCCGAGCAGGAAGGGCTGCTCAAGCCTGGCGACACCATCGTCGAGGCGACCAGCGGCAATACCGGCAACGCGCTCTCGATGGTGGCCGCGGTCAAGGGCTACCGCATGCTGGTGGTGATGCCCGAGGGCATGTCCAGCGAGCGCGTCGCCATTTCCCGCGCGTTTGGCGCCGAGGTGTTGTTCTGCGGCAATTTCCACGTCAACGAGGCGCTCAACCGCGCCCGTGAACTTGGACAGCAGCCCGGATACTTTGCCCCGGGCCAGTTCGAGTCGGAATGGAACGTGGAGGAAAACCGCGAGGTCTTCGGCCCGGAAATCCTGTCCCAACTGCCGGCGGGCCAGTTGCCCGACGCCCTGGTGCTTGGCGTGGGCACCGGTGGCACCCTGATTGGTGCTGGCCAGGCGTTCCGCGCAGTCAATCCGAACGTGCGGCTGTTTGCCATGGAGCCGTCCGAATCCTGCACCATCCTGTGCGGCGAGATTGCCACGCACAACATCGAAGGCATTTCCGACGGCTTCATCCCAGGCATCTTCCAGCGCCATGCCGGGCTGATCAACGAGATCCTCAGCGTATCCAGCGCCGAGGCCGTGAGCGAGATGAAGCGCCTGGCCCGCACCTACGGCCTGTTTTGTGGCCCAAGTTCGGGCGCCCACCTGATTGCGGCAAAGCGCATCCGCGAAAACTTCCCCGAGCTCAAGACCGTCGTCACGGCGTTTTGCGACGAAGGCGAGAAATACCTGCACGAGTATTTCATGCACCCCGACGCGGTCGAAGTAGGCGCCAAGCACTTCCGCTGACGCCCAGGCAGTGCCGGCAGCACCTCACGCAGGCGCCGCCGGCGTGAGGGCCGGCACGGTGTGGACGCTTACAGCGGTGCGCAGTGCGCATCCAGCCACGCCAGTGCGTCGCCGTCGAGCAGCGGCGCGAGCGCGGCGCGCACGGTCATGTGATAGTCGTTCAGCCAGGCGCATTCCTCCTCGCTGAGCAGGGCGGGCTCCAGTGCCCGGCGGTCGAAGGGACACAAGGTCAGGGTCTCGAACGCCAGGAAGGCGCCAAACTCGGTGTGCTGCACGGGCACCACGACGGCCAGGTTCTCGTGCCGGATGCCGTGCCGGCCCGGCTTGTACACACCGGGTTCGATGGACGTGATCATGCCCTCCTGCAATGGCACCAGGGCGACGCCGGAACGCGGCGGCCGGATGCCGTGTGGGCCCTCGTGCACGTTGAGGAAGTAGCCGACGCCGTGCCCGGTGCCGTGGCCATAATCCAGGCCCCATTCCCATAGCGGCGCGCGCGCCAGCGCATCCAGTTGCGGGCCGCTGGCGCCTTCGGGGAAATGTGCGCGCGACAGCGCGATCATGCCCTTGAGCACGATGGTGGCGTCACGCCGCTGTTCCGGCGTGGTTTCACCGAGCGCGAGGACGCGGGTGATGTCGGTGGTGCCACCGAGGTACTGGGCACCGGAATCGACCAGCAGCAGGCCGCGACGCTGCAACTGGCGGTGTTGCGCGGGCGTGGCGCGGTAATGCGGCAAGGCCGCGCTGGCCTGGTAGGCGGCGATGGTGGCGAAACTCTCGCCGACCCAGGCGGGTTGCCGGGTGCGTTCCTCATGCAGCAGGGTGTCCACGTCCAACTCGCTGGTGGCCGTGCCCGCCGCCAGGCGTTGTTCCATGCGGCAGAAGGCACGTACCAGGGCGGCGCCGTCGTGACGCATGGCTTGGCGGATATGGTCGATTTCCACCGCGCTCTTGATTGCCTTGCGCGCGGTACTTGGATTGGCCGCCTCGATGGATCGCACTTGCGGCGGGATGCACGCGGCGACCGAACTGGCCACCCGCGCCGCGTCGAACAGGATGCTGTCCGGCGCGGCGAGCGCCTGCAGCGCCGGACCGATGGCTGCATAGTCGGCCAGCACCACGCCGTCGGCCGCGAGGGCGGCCTGCACGTCGGCACCGACCTTGCCCTTGCCGACGAACAAGGTCGCCTGTGACGCATCGTCCAGCAGCAGGTGGGCGAGGAAGACCGGGTTGCACTCCACGTCGCTGCCGCGCAGATTGAGCAGCCAGGCGATGTCGTCCAGGCTGGACAGCAAATGCCAGCGGGCACCATGGGCGCGCATCGCCTCGCGCAGCTGGGTGAGCTTGCCGGCGCGCGCCTGGTCGACGTACTTCGGGTCGTGGGCCACGACCGGTGCCGCGGGCAGGGGCGGGCGTCCGCTCCAGGCCTCCCCCGCGGGATCGAGGTCGATGCGCAACGTCACGCCATGGGCGTGCATGGCATCGTGCAGGCGGCGCCGTGCAGACAGCGAGATGCTGTCGCCGGCAACTGCCAGGATTTGCCCGGCGCCAAGCCGCGCCTCGAGCCATGCTTCCTGGTCGACGGTGTCGGGCAGGCCCTCCTTTACCAGGGCGATGCCGCTGCCTGCCAGTTGCTGCCCGGCCTGCGCGAAGTAGCGCGAATCGGTCCATAGCGCCGCCTCGTCCGCGGTCACCACGAGGCTGCCGGCCGAACCGTCAAAGCCCGAATACCACTGGCGCGCCTGCCAATGTGCAGGCAGGTACTCGGAAAGATGCGGATCGGCGGCGGGGATGAACAGCGCATCGACGCCGTGCCGCCGCATGGTGGCACGCAAGGCTGCAAGCCGGTCGGGAACGGAAGTCTGCATGTGAAAAATGCTAACAGAGGCGGCGTTTGCCACGCCTTCCGCGCAAGGAAAGGAAACTGTCGCTAAAATGCCAGTTTCGCGCATGGCAGATGTTCATGACTCCCCTGATTTTCGTCACTGGTGGCGTGGTTTCCTCGCTAGGCAAGGGTATTGCCTCGGCTTCACTGGCAGCCATCCTCGAGGCCCGCGGCCTCGCTGTCACCATGATGAAGCTCGATCCGTACATCAACGTCGATCCGGGCACGATGAGCCCGTTCCAGCACGGTGAGGTGTACGTCACCGACGATGGCGCCGAGACCGACCTCGACCTGGGCCACTATGAGCGCTTCGTGCGCACGCGGCTGAGCGGCAAGAACTCGATCACCACCGGCAAAATCTACGAGAACGTCATCCGCAAGGAGCGTCGCGGGGATTACCTGGGCGCCACCGTGCAGGTGATCCCGCACATCACCGACGAGATCAAGCGCTGCATCCATGAGGCCACACGCGGCTTCGACGTGGCCCTGGTGGAGATTGGCGGCACCGTGGGCGACATCGAGTCGCAGCCCTTCCTCGAGGCGATCCGCCAGTTACGCATCGAGCACGGTGCGCAGAAGGTCTTGTTCATGCACCTGACCCTGGTGCCGTACATCAAGGCGGCGGGGGAGATCAAGACCAAGCCGACCCAGCACTCGGTGAAGGAACTGCGTTCCATCGGTATCCAGCCCGACATTCTGCTGTGCCGCTGCGAAGAACCGTTGCCCGAGGGCGAACGGCGCAAGATTGCCTTGTTCACCAACGTGCCGGAAGAGGCGGTGATCAGCGCAGCCGATGTAGACATCATCTACAAGCAACCGTTGTGGCTGCACCAGCAGGGCCTGGACGACATCGTGGTCAGGCAGCTCGGCCTGGTCGCCCGCCCGGCCGACCTGTCCAGCTGGCAGCGTGCGGTCGACGCCATGGAACACCCGAAAGCCGCGATCAGCGTCGCGATCGTCGGCAAGTACGTCGAGCACAAGGATGCGTACAAGTCGCTGGGCGAGGCCTTGCGCCATGGCGGCATCGCACGCTCGACCCGGGTCGACGTGCGCTGGGTCGATGCCGAGCAGATCGAGTCGGAGGGCGCGGCCAAGGTGCTGGCCGGGATCGACGCGATCCTGGTGCCTGGTGGCTTCGGCAAGCGTGGCTTCGAAGGCAAGGTGGCGGCAGCCGGCTACGCGCGTGAGCACGGCGTGCCGTATTTCGGCATCTGCTACGGCATGCATGCCGCGGTGGTGGAATTCGCGCGCAACATCGCCGGGCTGCCCGAGGCCAATTCCACCGAGAACGACCGCAACGCCAAGGATCCGGTCATCGCCTTGATCACCGAGTGGACCACGAGCGAGGGCGCGGTGGAACAACGCCACGACGGGTCCGATCTCGGCGGCACCATGCGCCTTGGTTCGCAGGAGTGCCGCCTGAAGCCGGGTACCCTGGCGCACGAGCTGTACGGCCAGGATGTGATCCGCGAGCGCCACCGGCACCGCTACGAGTTCAACAACCGTTATCGGCAGCGTTTCGAGGACCTGGGGCTGGTGATCTCCGGAGTTTCCATGGACGGCCTGTTGGTGGAGATGATCGAGTTGCCGCGCGCCAAGCACCCGTGGTTCCTGGCTTGCCAGGCGCATCCGGAGTTCACTTCCACGCCGCGCGACGGCCATCCGTTGTTCAGTGGTTTCGTGCAGGCCGCACGCGAGTACCAGGCCGTGCGCGAGGCGCCGGCGCTGGCGGCTGAAAAGGTGGCCTCATGAGGCCTGCCGCGCCACTGTCCGCCCCCCGGTCCCGGCAGCCGCAATGCTCAGTCGCCACCGCGGTGCGTCCATGAAGCTCTGTGGTTTCGAGGTTGGCCTCGAGCACCCTCTGTTCCTGATTGCCGGCCCGTGCGTGGTCGAGTCCGAGCAGTTGCAGGTCGATGTCGCCGGCCTGCTCAAGGAAATGACCGGCCGGCTCGGCATGCATTTCATCTTCAAGTCGAGCTTCGACAAGGCCAACCGTTCCTCGGGCGGGAGTTTTCGCGGCCTTGGGGTGGAGGAGGGCCTGCGCATCCTTGGCGAGGTGCGCCGCCAGGTCGGCGTGCCCGTGCTCACCGACGTACATGAATACACACCGATGGACGAGGTCGCCGCGGTTGTCGACGTGCTGCAGACGCCCGCCTTCCTGTGCCGCCAGACCGACTTCATCCACAAGGTTGCGCGCGCCGGCCGGCCGGTGAATATCAAGAAGGGGCAATTCCTGGCGCCGTGGGACATGCAACACGTGGTGGCCAAGGCCAAGGCGGTCGGCAACGACGACATCATGGTGTGCGAGCGCGGCGCAAGCTTCGGCTACAACAACCTGGTTTCGGATATGCGCTCGCTGAGCGTCATGCGCCAGACCGGCTGCCCGGTTGTGTTTGACGCCACCCATTCGGTGCAGTTGCCGGGCGGCCAGGGCGCGCGCTCTGGCGGCCAGCGCGAGTTCGTGCCGGTACTGGCACGGGCGGCGGTGGCAGCCGGCGTGTCCGGCTTGTTCGCAGAGACCCACCCGGACCCGGAGCATGCGCTGAGCGACGGACCGAACTCCTGGCCGCTGGGCAAGATGGAAGCTTTGCTGGAGACCTTGCTGGAACTGGACGCCGTGACCAAGCGCCGCGGCTTCCTCGAGGACAGCCTGCAGGCGTAGGACGCTGCAAGCCGACTGCCCTGCCACGGCGGGCAAGGTATTGAGGG
Source organism: Rhodanobacter sp. (assembly GCA_035571995.1). Taxonomy (GTDB): domain Bacteria; phylum Pseudomonadota; class Gammaproteobacteria; order Xanthomonadales; family Rhodanobacteraceae; genus Rhodanobacter. Next base: position 6,268 of record DATNBK010000292.1, on the reverse strand, counting down.
GCGGCAGTTGTTGCGCATGGAAGGCACGAGTCAAAAACACCACTGAACTGACGGACGACCATGACCACCACGATCACCCGCATCCACGCCCGTGAGATCCTCGATTCGCGCGGTAATCCCACCCTGGAAGCCGAGGTCACCCTGGCTGGCGGCGGCTTCGGCCGGGCCGCGGTGCCGAGCGGGGCATCCACCGGTTCGCGCGAGGCCGTGGAATTGCGCGATGGCGACGCCGCGCGTTACGGCGGCAAGGGGGTGCGCAAGGCGGTGGCCAACGTCAACATCACCATTGCCGATGCGTTGCGCGGCTTTGACGCGGCCGACCAGTCCGGCCTGGACGCCAAGCTGGCTGCCCTGGACGGCACACCGAACAAGGGTCGGCTGGGCGCCAACGCATTGCTCGGGGTGTCCCTGGCCGCAGCCCATGCCGTGGCGGCCGCCCGCGACGAACCCCTGTGGTCGTACCTCTCGGCCGGCGAGCCCGGCATGCTGCCCTTGCCGATGATGAACATCATCAACGGCGGCGTCCACGCCGACAACAACATTGACGTACAGGAATTCCTCATCCTGCCCTTGGGCTTGCCGACTTTTTCCGAGGCACTGCGCGCCGGCGTGGAAGTGTTCCATGCCTTGAAGGACGTATTGCATGGGCGCGGCCTGGGTACCTCGGTGGGCGACGAGGGCGGCTTTGCACCGCACCTGCGTTCGAACGTGGAGGCCATCGACACCATCCTCGAGGCCGTGCACCGCGCCGGCTACAAGGCGGGGGCCGACATGCTCATCGGATTGGATGCCGCCAGCTCGGAGTTCCATGTCGACGGCAAGTACTCGCTGGCTGGCGAAGGGCGCAAATACAGCTCGGCACAGTTTGCCGATCTGCTGGTCGGCTGGACCCAGCAGTACCCGATCGTCAGCATCGAAGACGGCATGGCCGAGGGTGATTGGGAGGGCTGGAAATTGCTTACCGACGCGTTGGGCGAACGGGTGCAGATCGTCGGCGACGACTTGTTCGTCACCAACCCCGTGATTTTCCGCGAGGGCATCGCCAAGCACATCGCGAACTCGATCCTGGTCAAGCTGAACCAGATCGGCACGCTCTCGGAAACCCTCGAGACCATCGCCATGGCCGATGCCGCCAGCTATTCGGCGGTCATCTCGCACCGCTCGGGCGAGACCGGCGACACCACGATTGCCGACCTGGCGGTGGCCACCACGGCCACCCAGATCAAGACCGGCTCGCTGTGCCGCACGGACCGGGTGGCAAAGTACAACCAGCTGCTGCGCATCGAGGAACAGCTTGGCAGCAAGGCCAGCTTCGCCGGTCGCAAGGCGTTTCCGAACTTGCGACGGCTGCCCGGTTGAGGGCGGGAGCGCCCCCGCGATGCTGCGCTGGATTGCCCTCATCCTGCTGATCATGCTGGTGGCGCTGCAGGTCAAGATCTGGACCGGCAATGGCAGCATGCAGGTGGTCGACGGCCTGCGCGCCAGCGTGAGCAAGCAGGCGGCGGAAAACCAGAGGCTGCAGCAGCGCAACCAGGCCATGGCCGCCGACGTGTTCGACCTGAAACATGGAGACCAGGCCATCGAGGCCCGCGCGCGCACCGAGCTCGGGCTGATCAAGCCTGGCGAGTTGTTCTACCAGGTGGTCGAACGCCCGGCCGGCGCCGCCAGCGCCTTGCCGCCACCGCCACCCGCCACGCCTTCCAGCCGGCCGTGAACATGCATCCCCTGTGGTGCGTGGTGCCAGCTGCGGGTCGCGGGAGCAGGGTGGGCGACGCCTGTCCCAAGCAATACCTGCCACTCGCTGGCCAGCCCCTGATCTGGCACACCTTGCGCCGCCTGGCCGCACACCCGGGGATCGCCGGCCTGCTGGTGGTGCTCGAACAGGGCGATGGACGCTGGCCGGGCTGGCACGAGCTGGCCGGCAAACCGGTATTGACCGCGATTGGTGGTGCCACGCGCTCCGACTCGGTGCTGGCCGGGTTGGCCGCCTTGCCAGCCGAGGTGGCCGAGACGGATTTTGTCCTCGTGCACGATGCGGCGCGGCCCTGCGTGCGCGAGCTGGACGTGACGCGTTTGCTGGAGCAGGCAAGCCGCGCCGAGGGTGGCCTCCTGGCCATGCCGATGCGCGATACGCTCAAGGTGGCCGATGCACAGGGGCACAGCAGCCGCACCGAGCCGCGTGAGCACTACTGGCGTGCGCTGACCCCGCAGTTGTTCCGGCGTGCACCACTTGCGGCTGCACTGGCTGCGGCAGCCGCAGCCGGAGTCGTGGTCAGTGATGAAGCCATGGCCATGGAGCTGGCCGGGCACGCGCCCCTGCTCGTCGAAGGCGCGCAGGACAACCTCAAGATCACCACCCGCGAAGACTTTGCGCTGGCGGAGTTCCTGCTGACGAGGATGGCATGATGCGCATAGGCACGGGTTTCGACGTCCATCGCTACGGCCCCGGCACGTTCGTGGTGCTGGGTGGCGTGCGGATTGCACACGGCTCCGGGCTGCTCGCACACTCGGACGGGGACGTGGTGATCCATGCGCTGTGCGACGCCATCTTCGGCGCCCTGGCGCTCGGCGACCTGGGCACGCATTTCCCGCCGGACGAGGAGCGCTGGTGGCAAGCCGACAGCCGCATCTTCCTGCGCCAGGCCGGGGCCCTGATGCGCGAGCACGGTCACGCGCTCGGCAACGCCGACGTCACGGTCATGGCGCAGGCGCCACGCATTGCCCCGCATGTGGCGGGCATGCGCGAAATCCTGGCGCTCGATCTCAGGGTGGCCATCGAGCGCATCAGCATCAAGGCCACCACCACCGAAGGCCTGGGCTTCCTCGGCCGCGGCGAGGGTATTGCCGCCCAGGCGAGCGTGTTGCTGGAAGCGGCATGAGCGGGCAGCCCGAAGCCGAGTCCATGCGCGGCGATGCGGCAGCCGGCGAGCTGCCGCGTGCCTACGCCCCGCCGCCGTTGCATGCGATCTTGCGCGCCCAACCCGAGGATTTCGTGGTCGAGGAGCTGCCGGGCTACGTCGCGGATGGCAGCGGCGAGCATGCGTGGCTGTGGGTGGAGAAGCGCGGTGCCAATACCGAGTGGGTCGCCCGGCAATTGGCCGGGTTTTGCGGCATTCCGGCAGCCGATGTCGGCTATGCCGGATTGAAGGATCGCCATGCGGTGACCCGCCAGGCTTTTTCGCTGCACCTGCCGGGCAAGGCTGATCCGGACTGGTCGCTTTTCGCTGCGGAGGGCGTCAAGTTGCTCGAGGTCAGCCGGCACGGGCGCAAGCTCAAGCGCGGTGCCTTGCGTGGCAATCGCTTCGTGTTGCGGCTGCGCGAGGTGCAGGGCGACCGCCAGCATGCGGAGCAGGTCATGGCGAGGATTGCCGCCGGCGGCGTGCCGAACTATTTCGGCGAGCAGCGTTTTGGGCTGGGCGGCAGGAACCTCGAGCAGGCCAGGGCCATGTTTGCCGGTCGCCGCGTGCGGCGCGAAATGCGCTCCCTACTGCTGTCGGCGGCGCGTTCGCAGATCTTCAACGAGGTGCTTGCCGCGCGGGTCGCGCTCGGCACCTGGAATCAGGCCATGGACGGGGACATCTGGGCCTTGGCCGGCTCGCATTCGTGGTTCGGACCCGAAGCCTTCACTCCGGCCCTGGCGGCACGCCTGACCGATGGCGACATCGCCCCCTCCGGACCGTTGTGGGGCGAGGGCGAGCCACCCAGCGCGGATGCGGCCGGTGCCCTGGAACGCGGCGTCGCCGCGGCACATCCGGACCTGGTGGCTGGCCTGGCAGCCGCGCGCATGCGTCACGATCGCCGCCCGCTGCGCCTGCTGCCACGCGACTTGCACTGGCAGTGGCTGGAGCCGGACATGTTGGAGCTGTCCTTTGAGCTGCCTGCCGGCAGCTACGCCACGGTGGTGGTGCGTGAGCTGCTGCAATGAACGGACTGCCCGGCTGGCGTAGGCCCTGCTGGTGGTCGAGCGTGGCAGCGATGGCTGGCCGTCTGGCCAGCCGCCGAGTGCTTCCGCGCACTCCGTCGAGTAGACTGCTGCGTGCAGTACACCCGGGTCGACGCAACTCCTGCCTGGCGTGTTCATGTTTCCACCTGGCGGAGCCACATGCGAGTCTTGGTCAGCAATGACGATGGCGTGGACGCACCGGGCATCCACGTGCTCGCCGAGCGCCTGAGTGCGGTCGCCGACGTCACCGTGGTGGCACCGGATCGGGACCGCTCGGGGGCCAGCAATTCGCTGACCCTGGACGTGCCCTTGCGCGTGATGCCGATGAGCAACGGCTATTTCTGCGTGGCCGGGACGCCCACCGACTGCGTGCACCTGGCGCTGGCTGGCCTGCTGGAAAAAGAGCCGGACATGGTCGTGTCCGGCATCAACAACTCGGCCAACCTCGGTGACGACGTGATTTATTCCGGCACGGTGTCGGCCGCCATGGAAGGGCGCTTCCTCGGCCTGCCGGCCATCGCCGTGTCCCTGGTCACCGCCGACCACGTCGGCGAGCACTACGATTCGGCGGCCGAGGCGGTGCTGCTGCTGATGCGGCGCCTGTTGGTCGATCCGCTGCCGGCGGACACCATCCTCAACGTGAACGTGCCGGACCGGCCATGGAGCGAGATCCGCGGCTTCGAGGTGACCCGCCTGGGACGGCGGCGGCGCTCGGAACCGTCGGTGCAGCAGACCGACCCGCGCGGGCGGCCGATCTGGTGGATCGGTCCTGCCGGCGAGGTGGACGACGGCAGTCCGGGCACCGATTTCAATGCCGTGCGCCGCGGCTTCGTTTCGGTCACGCCGATCCATGTCGACTTGACCCGGGTACAGGCGCTGGAAAAGGTCAGCAGTTGGATGCAAGGCCTGCGCGACGACATGCTGACCGAGCGCACGACGACGGCCGAACCGGGCCAGTCATGAATGGCGTCTATCCATTGCCGCCGGCGCAACTACGCGGAGCGGGGCTCACCTCGCAGCGGTCCCGTGACCAGCTTGCCGCCGCGCTGCGCGAGTCCGGTATCGCCGACCCCCGGGTCATCGACGTCCTGCGCAACCTGCCGCGGCACCATTTCATCGACCAGGCATTGCACGCGCGGGCATACGAGAACACCGCCTTGCCGATCGGCCACGGCCAGACGATCTCGCAGCCCTGGGTCGTGGCCCGCATGACCGAGGCCTTGCTGGAATTCGGCGTACCGCAGCGGGTGCTGGAGATAGGCACCGGCTCGGGCTACCAGGCTGCGGTATTGGCGGCATTGGTCCCGGAGGTGTTCACCGTCGAGCGCATCGAGGAACTGCTACGCCAGGCGCGTCGCCGCTTCCGCCAGCTTGGCCTGGCCAACCTGCGCAGCAGGCACGATGACGGCAAGCTCGGTTGGCCAGACCAGGCCCCGTTCGACGGCATCATCCTGACTGCCGCGGGCGACACCGTGCCCAGCCGCATCATCGACCAGTTGAGTCCTGCCGGCGTGCTGGTCGCGCCGGTCGGCTCCCCAAGCCACCAGACCCTGATCCGCATGCGCGGCGATGGCCACGGCGACTTTGCCCTGGAGGAACTTGGCGCCGTCAGTTTCGTCCCCTTGCTCGGCGGGATTGGTTGATGCAGTTGTTCGCGAACCTCTACGCCCGCGCGCTGTCGTGGGCGGCCAATCCACGGGCGCTGTATTACCTGTGCGGCCTGAGCTTCGTCGAGGCGTTCATCTTTCCGATCATGCCGGAGGTGATGCTGGCACCAATGATGCTGGCGCGGCGGACGAGGGCCTTCTTCTACGCCAACATGTCCCTGTTGTTTTCGCTGTTTGGCGCGTTGGTTGGATACGCTCTTGGGCATTGGGCGTACGAGGCGATCAGGCCCCTGTTCAGCGCCCACGTACAGGCCGTCATTGCCAGTTGGGTGGCGACCTTGCAACAGGACATGCAGCAGCACTGGCTGACCATGTTGGCCGCCTTGACGTTGGCGGCCTTGCAACCGGTGATCCCGATGAAGCTGGTGACCTGGGCGGCAGGCATTGTCGGCGTGCCTATCGGGCCGTTCCTGGCGTGCATCGCCGTCGGCCGCGGCAAGCGCGTGTGGCTGCTGGCCTTGTTGATACGCTGGTTTGGCGATAGCGCCGAACGCCTGCTACGCCGGAACATCGAGTGGGTCGGCTGGGTGGCGTTGGGCCTGCTGGCCGTCCTGGCGCTGTGGCTGCTGCTGCGCTGAATGGGACAGAGACGCAGCATGAAATTTGTCCATGGCCTGGGTATGCTGTTCGTCATGCCCCGGTATGTTCCACATGCGGT
>DATNBK010000291.1:0-2436 GCA_035571995.1 Rhodanobacter sp. | reverse complement strand
ATGGTGATCACCGGGCTGGCGGTCTCGATATCCACGCGCCGGATCAACGACCCGGTCACCACCACGCCTTTGAGATTCTGGGTTTGCGTGGGCGACGCCTGGTTGGTGCCCGTATCCTGGGCCTGGGCTACGCCCCCGGCGACGGCGAACACGCCGACGGCCAGAGCCATCCGGACAGCGATACACAGACGGTTGTCAGCAGGTTTCATTGGTTTCTCCCCGGCAAGCGTTGAAGATGCGCGCCATCCCCGAGTCCCCAGGGACCATGCGTCCATTGAAATCCCCCCGCAGAGCACCGCGCCCGAAATGGCCTCCCCTGGCAAACCGGACCGTGCCACCGGAGCTTAGTCCCTCACCAGGCATCCGTCTATAGACGTCCATCCGTCCGGCAGGTCGCCACAAGGCCTACCCAGTCATGTCACCGCTTAGTGCCGGGCATGCCGATCATCAGTGCCTTGTCCAAGGATTTGGCCAAGCGTGAACGCGCATCCGCGCATGCACTATGGCGCCATGGCCCGCCAGTCCCGCGCTCCGGTGTGGAAGGAGCGCGCCCTGCCAGAAGATGCGATCGGCGCTACGATGCTGCGCGCAACGCCGTCACCAGCGGCACACGCCAATCGCCATGGAGCATGCCGCATGAATAATCTGGCCGACGTCCCGGAAGGCGCCACCACCGCCGCCACCTTCGACGGGGTCGACCTGGAGCGCCTGGCGCGGCAAGTCCCCACGCCGTTCTACGCCTATTCGGCCAGCGCCATCCGCGGGCGCGTCAACGGGCTGCAACATGCCCTGCAGGGGCTCAACGCCTTGATTTGCTATGCGGTGAAGGCGAACAGCAACTTCGCCATCCTGCAGTTGATGCGCGACGCCGGCGTCGGCGCCGACACGGTCTCCGGCGGCGAATTGTGGCGGTGCCTGCGGGCCGGCATGCCGCCGGAACGCATCGTGTTTTCCGGGGTCGGCAAGACCGGGGACGAGATTGCCGAGGCCTTGCACGCCGGCATCCTGCACCTCAACGTCGAGTCGTTCGAAGAGTTGCGGTTGTTGCAGCAGGTGGCGCAGGCGCAAGACACCGTGGCCCATGTGGCCGTCCGTATCAACCCGGACGTGGATGCCCACACGCACGAGAAGATCTCCACCGGCAAGGCTGAAAACAAGTTCGGGGTGAGCATCCCCGAGGTGCGACGCTGGTTTGCCCAGCAGGCCACGTTCCCGCACGTCAAGCTCGCCGGGCTGCACGTGCACATCGGCTCGCAAATCCTGAGCGTGGAACCATTCCGCCAGGCCCTGCAGCGTGTCGCCGCGTTCTGGCGCGAGCTGGCGGCCGACGGGCATGCGCTCAGCAGCATCGACGTCGGCGGCGGACTCGGTGTGTGCTATCGCGCCGGTCACGACCATCCGGTGGCGCCCGCCGATTACGTGGGCGCGATCCGCGAAACGCTGGCGGACTTCCACGGCCAGATCCTGCTCGAACCCGGCCGCTACCTGGTGGCCGAGGCCGGCGTGCTGGTCACCCGCGTCATCCGCGTCAAGCGCGGCACCGAGCGCCAGTTCCTGGTGCTGGATTCGGCAATGAACGACCTGGTGCGGCCCAGCATGTACGACGCCTGGCACGACATCGTGCCGGTCTCCCACCCCGAACGCGCACCGGCCACGTACGACATCGTCGGGCCGGTGTGCGAAACCGGCGACACGTTCGCGCGCGGCCGCGAACTGCCGGAGTGCCGTGCCGGCGACCTGCTCATGATCAAGTCCGCAGGCGCGTATGGCAGCTCCATGTCCTCAACCTACAACTCGCGGCCGCTGGCTGCCGAAGTGCTGCTGGACCGCGGCCGCTACGCCATCATCCGTCGCGCCCAGAGCCGCGAGGACATGGTCCGCGACGAGCTCGCCGCCGACCACTGGCAAAGCGCCTGAGAACCGGCAATGGCAACTCGGGCAAGCGCAGGATTTTCTGCGTCCGTTGCGCAAGAATTTGCCGACCGACCATCACGGAGCGCGCGCCATGCTGAACACACAACCGGTCTTGCGCTTCAGCAAGATGCACGGACTGGGCAATGACTTCGTCATGGTCGACTGCCGCGAGCAGCCCATGCCGCTGGATACGATGCAGTTGCAGGCGTTGAGCAACCGGCGCACCGGGGTCGGCTTCGACCAGTTGCTCAGCATCGAGCCCGCGCGCGATCCAGCCTGCGCATTTGCCTATGGCATCTGGAATGCGGACGGCTCTGCGGTCGGGCAGTGCGGCAACGGCGTACGTTGCGTGGCTGCGTGGCTGCATCGTGCAGGCTTGCTGGCGCTGGATGCCATGGTGCAGCTCCAGAGTCCTTCCGGCCCGGTCTCGGTACGCCTGCTCAGTCCGACGGAAGTAACCGTTGACATGGGCGAGCCGATCTTTGATCCGCCGCGCATCCCGTTCCTCGCCGATGCGATGGC
>DATNBK010000290.1:0-2532 GCA_035571995.1 Rhodanobacter sp. | reverse complement strand
TGCGGCCCGCATTGTTCCACTACGCATGTCAGTTTGTGAGCCTGGTACGACGCTCACCGCAACCATCGCGCGTGGCGCAGGCATTTCATGAGTGCCTCATCAGAGCACACGCAAGCACATAGCTGAGGGTTTGGTTCTGCGGGCCGCGCGTAGCGGACACAAACGCTCCCCAGTCCGGGCGACCTTCAAGCCACCTTTGTTTGCGGCTTCCGCTCTGCAATCAAGACCGGCCCGAGTGCCAGCCCGGTATGCGTCCCAAGCTGCACCACCTGTCCCGGCGGCGCCGCGGCGACGACACGGCCGCCGGCGTCGCCGCCTTCGGGCCCCAGGTCGATGATCCAGTCGGCCTCGGCGATCACGTCGAGGTCGTGCTCGATCACCAGCACGCTGTGGCCGCCGCTCACCAGCCGGTGCAGTACATGGATGAGCTTTTCCACGTCGGCCATGTGCAGGCCCACGGTGGGTTCGTCCAGCACGTACAGCGTGTGCGGCGCCTTCTGGCCACGCCGCGTGATGTCGTCGCGCACCTTGCTGAGTTCGGTCACCAGCTTGATGCGCTGCGCCTCGCCGCCGCTCAGCGTGGGCGACGGCTGGCCGAGCGTGAGGTAGCCCAGGCCCACGTCCTTCAGCAGTTGCAGCGGGTGGCTGATGTTGGGCATGGCGGCGAAGAAATCGACCGCCTCGTCCACCTCCATCTGCAGCACGTCGCCAATGCTTTTGCCGCGCCAGGTGACGGCCAGCGTCTCGGGATTGAAGCGCGCGCCGTGGCAGGTTTCGCACAGCACCTTGACGTCGGGCAGGAAGCTCATCGCGATGGTGCGGATGCCCTGGCCCTCGCAGCCGGCGCAGCGGCCCTCGCCGGTGTTGAAGCTGAAGCGGTTGGCGGCGTAACCGCGCGCGCGCGCCTCCAGCGTTTCGGCAAACAGCTTGCGGATGGTGTCCCAGAAACCGATGTAGGTGGCCGGGCAGCTGCGCGGCGTCTTGCCGATCGGGGTCTGGTCCACTTCGAGCACGCGGTCCACCAATTCGTAGCCGCTCACGCCGCTGCAGCCGATCCAGGCCGGGTGCTTGCCGGCGTCGCTCGCCTCGCGCCCGGCCCGCGTGGCGCGCTGGGCCACGGCGGCCTGCACGTTGGTCAGCAGCACGTCGCGCGCCAGCGTGGATTTGCCCGAGCCGCTGACGCCAGTGATGGCGACCAGGCGCTGCAGGGGGATGGCGACGTCGACGTCTTGCAGGTTGTGCAGGTTGGCGCCGTGCACGCTGAGCCAGCGATGGGGCTCTGGTGCCACTGAATTGGGGCCCGCTGAAATGGGGTCAGAGCCCAATTTCGATGGGCGCGGTTTAGCTTTTCGAAGGGTTTCCGCGAAATTGGGATCCGACCCCAACTCAGCTGCGTCGCTGCCATTGACCACGCGCCGGGGGTGCAGCGGATGCTGCATCGCGTGGCGCAGGTAGCGGCCGGTCTGCGAGTCGGCGGCGGCTTCGATGTCGGCAACCGAGCCTTCGGCCACCAGCCGGCCGCCGCGCTTGCCGGCGCTGGGGCCGATGTCGATGATGTGGTCGGCGCGGCGAATGGTGTCCTCGTCGTGCTCGACCACCACCAGCGTGTTGCCCTTGTCGCCGAGCTTGTGCAGGGCGTTCAGCAAAATCTGGTTGTCGCGCGCATGCAGGCCGATGGTCGGCTCGTCGAGCACATAGCACACGCCCTGCAGGTTGCTGCCGAGCTGCGCCGCGAGCCGGATGCGCTGGGCCTCGCCGCCGCTGAGCGTGGGCGCACCGCGATCCAGCGTGAGGTAGCCCAAGCCCACTTCTTCGAGGAATTCGAGGCGGCTTTTGATTTCGGGGATCAGGTCGCGCGCGATGTCTTTTTCCCGCTGGGTCATGCGCCCGATCGCCGCCAGGCCCTCGATCCAGCGGCGCACGTCGGTGACCGACAGGCGGGCGACGTCGGTAATAGGAACGCCGGGTTCAGGCGCCGGCCCCGCCCCGAACAGCACGGCGCGCGCCGTGGCATTCAGGCGCGTGCCGTGGCAGGTCGGGCAGGTCTCATCCACCACGTCCTCCAGCTCGGGTTCGGCGAAGGTACGTTCGCGCCCCTTGTTGTCGTCGTCATGCACCGAGTCGTCGAATACCTTGCGCTGCTCTTTGGTGAGCCGCACACCAGTGCCGACGCAGTCGGGGCACCAGCCGTGCTTGCTGTTGTAGGAAAAAAGACGCGGGTCGAGTTCGGCGTAGGAGGTCGCGCAGACCGGGCAGGCGCGCTTGGTGGAAAACGCCTCCAGCTGGCCGATCGCGGCCGTCGGCGTGCCGGCCATCATGGCGGCGCGCAGCCCGGTGAGGTGACTCAGCACATGCACCACGCCCTTGCCGTGCTCCAGCGCCGTGGCCAGCGCCTGGCGCAGAAGCGCCTCGTTCTCCGGCGTCGCATCGAGGCTGGCGACCGGCAGCTCGATGGTGTGTTCCTTGAAACGGTCGATGCGCGGAAAGCCGGTGGTGGGCAGAAAATTGCCATCGACCCGCAAGTGGGTGTAG
>DATNBK010000289.1:0-6022 GCA_035571995.1 Rhodanobacter sp. | reverse complement strand
CAGCACGACGACGGCCAGCAGGGGCACGAGGCAGGCGAGGAAACGCGATTCCAGCGGTGGCATGGCGCGCCCGCCACGCAGGCAGGCGCAGAGCGCGTAGCCAATGCAGGGCAAGGCGAAGAGTCCAAGCGGGTAATCCCGATAGCGGCCATCGAAGGACAGCAACAGGCCGTAGTACGCCAGGGCAAGCAGCCAGGCGCCCTGCAACCAGGACCACCAATTGCCCGACGGCGTCAACTGCGGTGGTTCGTCCATGGTTGCCGGCGTCTCGTCGAGCCGGCCAGCCAGGTATGCGGCGAAAATGCGCGCCAGGAGCAGGGCGGTCCCCAGGGCCGCGGCGCAGGCACCGAGCGAGACCGTCCATTCCCACCAGTCGCGCGCGGCCAGGGCGACCTGTCGGTATTGCCAGGCCAGGACGGCGCCACTGGCGAACCCGGCCAAGGCCAGGGCGATCCAGCCACCACGCCGACGATCGCCGCCGCCACAGCCGAGGAACAGCAAAGCGCCCAGCCCACCGGCCAGCCAGCCCAGCCACCACCGCGGCACTTCGGTGACGGGGCCGGTCATGCTGAACTTCGGTTCGGCCTGCGCGTTGAAGATGCCCCAATAGCCACCAGCCGTGCCTTCCAGGTCCCGCTTCCAGGGCTGGTCGAAGGCCTCGATCACGTTGTACGGCATGTGCACCTTGGCCGCGTAATCGAGGAATTCGCGCAGGTAGCGCGCCTCGTTCACCACGCTCGGCACGGCGGTCTGGCGCGGCCGCCCGGCGCTCGGCCAGCCGGTTTCGCCGATCATCACCGACTGCCCCGGAAATGCCGCGCGCACCCTGGCGTACACCGCGGCGACATGTTGCACCGCGTGCTCGGGTCCGACCGGGCGGTCCTCCCAGTACGGCAGGATGTGGATGGTGACGAAGTCCACGGCCTTGGCCAGGTCGGCGTGGCGTAACCAGAATTCCCACACGTCGGCGTAAGTCACCGGCACGCTGACGGCAGCGCGCACCTGGCGCAGGTAGCCGGCCAGCGCGGCCTCGGACAGGTCGCCGCGGAGCAGCACCTCGTTGCCAACCACGATGCCGCGCAACACCTGGGGATAGCGGTGGGCCGCGGCAATGCCGAGGCGGATCTGCTCGGCGTTGACCTTGCGGTCGCGACCGAGCCAGATGCCCATGAGCACCTGCATGCCGTGGCGCTGGGCGATGGCTGGCACGGCGCCGAGGCCCTGGCCTTGCGAATACGTGCGCACGCAATCAAAGCGCCGCGACAAGGCCTGCAGGTCGGCATCGATGCGCTCGGGGCTGACGAAGGCGTGCACGTCGAGGGGGCTTTCGCCGGGCAGGCGGAACGGCGCGTAGGAGACACAGGCAATGCGCCCCGACGGCGCATCGGGCAGCGTCACCGGCTGCCCCAGGCGCCACCAGCCCCAAGCGGCGGCGGCCGCCATAACGCCGAGGGCCAGCCACATCCATGCGCGCATGCCACGCAACCCCACTGGCGCTGCCATGTCGATCCGTTGCCAAAAAAACGCGCCCAGCTTAGCAGCCCACGGCCACGGCCACGCCGCCGCATCGGAGCCCGCGGCGGGGTGTCGGGTTTGGGGTGCGGTGCGGTTCAAGCGCGGTCCCGTACAATGCCCGGCGTTTCGTCTGGGAGCCGCCATGTCTGTCACCTCGCCCTGGCGCGCCGCATGGAGCGGCCTGCTGCTCGCCGTGGTCTGGTTGTCGCCGGTCTGCACGCTGCGTGCCGCGGACGTCGATACCGGCCAACGCCAGGCCTTCATGCAGGCCTATGCGGCGGCGCAGGCCGGCGACGCGCAATGGCGCACGCTGGCGGCCGGCCTGGCCGACTATCCCTTGTATCCCTACCTGGAAGCCGCGGCGCTGGAACATGATTTGCGCCAACTCGATCCGGCCGCGGTCGAGGCTTACCTGCGCCGTTATCCGGACTGGCTTCCGGCCGAAGACCTGCGCCGCGATTTCCTGCTGGAGTTGGCCCGCCGCCAGGACTGGAGCAGCTTCAGCGCGATGTACCAGCCGGGCCTCGGCGACACGTTGGCGTGCGACGCCTTGCAGGCGCGCCTGAGCCGCGGCGAGGCGCTGGATTTCGACGCCGACCTGGCGACCTTGTGGACCCGCGCGGCCTTGCCGTCCGCGTGTGACCCGGTGTTGCGTGCCGCGCAGGCGCAGGGCCTGCTCACCACTGCGCGATTGTGGGACCGCATCGACCGCGCGGCCACGGCCGGCCAAGGTGGCACGATTGCCGCGCTGGCTGGCTGGTTGCCGGCAGGCCAGTCCCCGGATGCGCTGGCCCTGGCCCTGGCCTTGCGCGACCCGGTCGCGGCCGTGAGCGCCGCCGCCAAATGGCCGGATGCTCCGCGCTATCGGCAAGCTGCCACCCTGGCCCTGACCCAGCTTGCGCGCCGCCAGGTCAGCAACGCCGACCGCGCCTGGCAGGACCTGCAAGGCCGCTTCGCCTTCAGCGTGGAGCAGCGCAACCAGGTGCTGCATGCGCTTGCCTTGTTCCATGCCACCGACTTCGACGACCAGGCGCTGGCCGGGCTGGCGGCCCTGCCGGCGGCCGCGCAGTCCCCGGCCACGCGCGCCTGGCGCGTGCGCGTCGCCCTGGCGCGGCAGTCCTGGCCCGAAGTCCTGGCCGCGATCGAAGCCATGCCGGAAAGCGAGCGACAGGATGGCGAGTGGCGGTATTTCCGCGCACGTGCGCTCGCCGCCATCGGACACGCGGCAGAGGCTCGCCAGGACTATGCGGCGCTCGCCGACCAGCCCACGTTCTTCGGTTTCCTGGCGGCGGATCAGGTAAGCCAGCCCTATGCCTTGTGCCCGGCGACGCTTGCCACCGATCCGCAGCGCGAGCGCGACCTGCTGGCCAATGCAGGTTTGCGCCGTGCCTTCGAGCTCTTTGCGGTGGACTTGCCCACCTATGCCCGCCGCGAGTGGACCCGTGCGCTGCGCGGCAGCGACGAGGCCAGCAAGCGCGTTGCCGCGAAGCTGGCCAACCAGCGGGGCTGGTACGACCGCGCCATCTTCACCTACAGCAGCGGCGATGCCCTGCAACTCTACGATTTGCGTTTCCCGCTGGCGAGCCAGGACGGCCTCGTGGTGCAGGCGCGCGAGGCGGGCGTCTATCCGCCGTGGGCCTACGGCATCCTGCGCGCCGAGAGCGCCTGGATGAGCGATGCGCGCTCGGGCGCCGATGCCCGTGGCCTGATGCAACTGCTGCCGTCCACCGCGGCGCGGGTGGCAAAGACCAACGGCCTGCCGTGGGGTGGGGCGCAAAGCCTGTATGACCCGGACGTCAATATCGTGCTGGGCACGCGCTACCTGGCCCAGGTGGCCGCGCGTTTCGGCGGTTCCCCGTGGCTCGCCAGCGCTGCCTACAACGCCGGGCCAAACCGCGTGGCGCAGTGGGTTGCCGAGCGCGGCGGACTTGCGCCGGACATCTTCGTGGCCACGATTCCGTACAAGGAAACCCGCGAGTACGTGGCGCGGGTCATGGCTTTCAGCGTCATCTACGACTGGCGCCTCAATGGCGATGCCGTGCCCTTGTCCATCCGCATGGACGCGATTGGCCAGCCTTACGCCGTGCCCAACGCGCAGACGCCGCGCACCGCCGTTGCCTGTCCGGCGCCTGCTGCAGCGCCTACCGCAGTGCCTGCCGCAGCGCAGGCTCCGGTCGGCTGACGCGCGGCCTTCGAACGTGGCTTGTGGCGGGTGCGGTGTCCGGGGCCGTCGCGACCGCCCGCCTTCTGCCATGTTGACGCCCTGGCGCCGTTACTGGACGATGGCTCGCGATGTCCCGTGCCAGTCTTTCCCGCTCCGCCCCGCGCCATGAAGCGCGCAACCGGGTCTTGACGTTTCCCTCCCGCGTTGCGCGACGGCACGGGCGCCGGTGTTCCCCATCTACAGGAAGTCGCGCCATGAAGATTGGATCCCTGCTGCTTTCAACCTTGCTCGGCTGCGGGCTTGCCGGCGCGGCCTGGGCACAATCGCCCCCCAAGGTGGAGTTCCTGAACTCGGGCAAGGTCGTGGGGCAGGGCCTGCCGTTCTCCGAGGCGGTCCGCGTCGGCAACACCTTGTACCTGTCCGGCGAGGTCGGCATCGTGCCCGGCACCATGCAGCTCGTGCCAGGCGGCATCAAGCCCCAGGCACGGCAGGCCATGGACAACATCAAGACCGTGCTGGAGACGCAGGGCCTGGGCATGCGCGACCTGGTCAAGTGCACGGTGATGCTCGCCGACATGTCCAAGTGGGACGAGTTCAACGAGGTCTACAAGACCTACTTCCACGGCCGGTATCCGGCGCGCAGCGCCATGGGCGTCAACGGCCTGGCCATTGGCGCGCAGGTGGAAATCGAGTGCGTCGCCGTCTTTGGTGGCGCGGCGCACTGAGGCTTCCCGCAGCGGCGACCGATCACGAGCCTGGCCGCGCCGCGGTCAGGACAGCTCGATGACCGAACGCGTCTGCCCATGGAACGTCGCCAAGGCGTCCAGGCGATGGTTGATCTGTCCGGCATCGAGCGCCAACCGATCGGTGATGACGCTCTTCAGGTCGAGCACGCCGCGGCGGGTGAATTCCATCAAGGTGAGCAGCTCGCTGCGCAGATGATCGGAGACGCCGACGATGCAGGCTTCGCGGTTGATCACGTGCGCATAGCTGTCCACCGCGAACGTCGCCCGTGAAATCCCCGCCAGCGCGACGCGGCCGTGCACGGCCAGCGCCGCCACGGCCTGTTGCTGGGTCAAGGGCAAGCCGGCAAATTCCAGCGCCACGTCCACCCCGCGCCCCTGCGTGGCAACGCGCAGCTGGTGCTCTGGTGCGCCATTGGCCGGGTCGATGGCGATCGCGCCATGGGCTGCCGCGGCCTGGAGTTTGGCCGGCTCGATGTCCACCGCGAATACCGCGCCGGCACCGCAGGCCCGCGCCAATTGCACTGCGGACAGGCCCAGGCCGCCGGCGCCAAACACCGCCACGCTGTCGCCTGCGCGCAGGCGCGCCTGATGCAGGGCGTGGAAGGCCGTGGCGCTGGAACACATCATGATCGCCGCCTCGGCCATGCTGACGCCGTCGGCCACCGGGATCGCATTGCGTGCCGCCGCCACGACGTATTCGGCGTAGCCGCCCGGCGCATCCTTGCCGAGCATGCGCACGCTGGTGCAGAACTGCTCCAGCCCGCGACTGCAGTAGTCGCAACGGCCGCAGGTGAGGAGATAGTGCAAGGCCACGCGCTCGCCCACGCATACGCCGTCGACGCCGGCGCCCAACTGGTCGACCACACCGGCAATCTCGTGGCCCGGCGTCAGGGGCAGAAAGGCCACGTGGCCCGTGCCATCGCGATAGTGTGCGTCCGAATGGCAAATGCCCGCCGCCTGCACCTTGACGCGGATCTCGCCCGGTCCGGGTTCCGGCACTGGCAGCTCGCGCCCCTGCAATGGTTTGCCGATGTCGACGATCTGTATCGCGTACATGCACATTCCCTTGGCCGCGCCCGGCCCGCTACGCTTCGCGAACGTATTACGGAGTGGTTCCTCCCCGCGTGTCGCGCCCTAGTCTAGTAGCCATCCGGGCGCTCAATGGGCAATGTGGGCTGGCTCGCCACGGTTTGCCGGCCGGTCACGGCGCGGCGAGTCGATGGCGCGTGCGTGGCACAATCGATCCATGCAGATCTATCTCGTTGGTGGCGCGGTCCGCGATCGCTTGTTGCAGCGGCCGGTGGTGGACCGCGACTACGTGGTCGTGGGCGCGTTGCCCGAGGCGATGCTGGCCGAGGGTTACAAGCCCGTGGGCAAGGATTTCCCGGTGTTCCTGCACCCGCGCACCGGTGAGGAATACGCGCTGGCGCGTACCGAACGCAAACAAGGCCATGGTTATCACGGCTTCGTCTTCCAGGCCGATGACACGGTGACCCTGGAGCAGGATCTGGCGCGGCGCGACCTCACCATCAACGCCATGGCGCAGGACGCCGACGGACGGCTGATCGACCCGCATCACGGTGCGCGTGACCTCGCC
>DATNBK010000288.1:0-22390 GCA_035571995.1 Rhodanobacter sp. | reverse complement strand
CGTACAACGTGATCGAAGCCTTCGACCAGCCGTGGAAACGGGACCTGGAAGGCACTGCCGGCGGTTACTGGGGCATCTTCGATGCACGGGCCGAACCGAAGTTCAGCATGACTGGTCCGGTCACCGAAGTGCCGCGCTGGTGGCTGGGTTGGCTGGCCGGTGGAGTGGGCGCTGTGCTGTTTCTCGGCTTCGGCGGCTGTGACCGCCGGCGTGGCGGCTGGATCACCCTGGCCTTGGCCGGGTTCGCCAGTGGCGCCGTCCTGGCCTGGCAATACCGGCAGGTCGCCCTCGCCGCGCGCGACTGGTGGGAATGGACGGTCTCGCTCGGTGCCTGCGCTGCGGCCCTGGTGACCGCCCTGCTCCTGGCGCGCACTTTCGCCGCATACCTGGCTGGCCGGCTTGACGAGACGCCGGCAACCATGGACGAACCACCGCAGTGGACGCCGTCGGGCAATTGGTGGTCCTGGTTGCAGGGCGCCTGGCTGCTTGCCCTGGCGTACTACGGTCTGTTGCTGGCCTTCGATGGCCGCTATCGGGATTACCCGCTTGGACTCTTCGCCTTGCCCTGCGTTGGCTACGCGCTCTGCGCCTGCCTGCGCGGCGGGCGCGCCATGCCACCGCTGGAATCGCGTTTCCTCGCCTGCCTCGTGCCCCTGCTGGCTGTCGTCGCGCTGGTCCAGGAGCGCGGCATCACCCACGCCGCATGGCTATGGCTGGCCTTGAGCCTCGCCCTGGCCTGGCCGGTACTGCGCGCCTGGCGACGTACCCGCCTGCAGGCGCAACAGGCGTAGGCAGCCCACCAAAAAGGCCAGCGCGCCAGCCTGGTAGCAATACAGCCCGAGCGCAAACAGGCCAAGCGCGGCCGCCAGCCAGGCCACGGCCGGGCGGCGCGAGAACAGCGCCAGCGCCGCCGCCACGAGCGCGAGCACGCCATAGACGTCATGCAGGAACCCCAGGACCAGCCACTGCCGCCAGGTACACCAGGCTGGACTGCCGGCATCGCCGCACAGCGCCGCGACATGGCTGGGTTGGATCAGCCCGTAGCGCAGCCACGCAGTGGCGAGGCCGACTGCCAGCAAGGCCAGCCAGGGCAACAGGTTCGCGATCGCCGACCGGCTCATCGATGCCGACGGCGGTGCCGCGGCTTGCCGCCCACGTTGGCCGGCAAGCGGATCTCGGCAGCCAAGGGAAGGTGATCGGAAAACGCCTTGGGCAAGGCCCACACCCGATCCACCTGGATCGCCGGCGAAGTGAGGATGTGGTCCAGCGCGCGGCGCGGCTTCCAGCTCGGGAAGGTCAAGGTGGATTGCGCCGGCGGCTGCAAGCTGGACTTGGCGAAGAGCTGGCGCATTTCCAGGCTGTCCGGCTCGCTGTTGAGGTCGCCCATCAACACCGCATGCGGGAAATCCTGCAGCAGCTCGGCAATGAAGGCGAGCTGGCGAGCCCGCGCCGCCGCGCTGAGCGACAGGTGCGCAATCATCACCGCCAGCGCCTGCTCGCCTTCCCCGAACTTGGCCAAAAGCGCGCCGCGTCCGGGGATGCGCGAAGGCAGCGGATAGACCTGCACCGACTGCGGCTCCAGCCGGCTGATCAGGCCATTGGCCGAATACGCCACCCGCGCCATTGCCCGGTTCGGCTGGTGGCTCCAGAACGGCATGCCGGAGGTCTCGGCCAGGTAACGGGTCTGGTTC
Organism: Rhodanobacter sp.; assembly: GCA_035571995.1. Taxonomy (GTDB): domain Bacteria; phylum Pseudomonadota; class Gammaproteobacteria; order Xanthomonadales; family Rhodanobacteraceae; genus Rhodanobacter. The sequence goes on along the minus strand of DATNBK010000288.1, from coordinate 20,699 downwards.
AAGAAGCCCGAGCGCAGGCTGCCGGCGTCAGCCTCCTGCAAGCCGATCACGTCGAACTGCGGCAGGACTTCCGCCAGGTGGTCCAGGTTGTCCATCTTCACGCGCCCAGGCAATAACGCGGCGACCGAGCGCGTCACATAGTCGCTGTAGCCGCCCACGCTGGCCCCGGCCAGGATGTTGCAGCTCAGCAACCGCAAGCGACGCTCGGCAGGCGTGGCAGGGGCTGGTTTTGCGGCATCGGTCATGGTCGGGGATTATCACCGTAAGGCAGCGGCGCACGCCCAGCATGCACGATCGGTAGTGAACGGAACGCCAGCAAGCGCGGCACTCCGCCATGCACCCCCCCCGATGGCCCAGGCATAGCTACTACTTCCGCTTGGCCAGCTCGCGCTTGGCCAGCCACAGGGCAACGTCCGCCATTTCCTGCGGGCTCTCGACATCGGCGACCCGATAGGTGCCGTCCACTACCACGGCCGGCGTGCCATCGACCTGCCAGTGCTGGATAAGCGCCAGGTCGCGCTTGAGCTGGGCGGTGGCCTCGGGCGAATTTGCCACCTGCAGGAACTTGGCCCGGTCGACGCCCTCGCGGGCATAGAAATCGGCCAGCTCGTCGAGTGTGTTCATCGGGTAATGCTGGTCGAACTTTTCCACGAACAACTTCTGGTGCGTGCGCTCCGCCACGCCCAATTGCTTGGCGGCATAGTAGGCCCGCGCATACGGCAGCCACTGCTCGTTGAACGGCGCCGGCAGCAGCTTGAATTCCACGCCCTTGGGCAACTCCTGGCGCATCTTTTCGGCGATCGGGGCGAAATGCGCGCAGTGGATGCAGCCGTAGGAGAAGACCTCGACCACCTCGACCTTGCCGGTGCTGCTGTCGCGCTGATGCGGCGTGGGCAGCGTCACGTACTCCTTGCCCTCGGTATACGGGGCCGCAGTATCCGTTTGCGCCGCGCAGGCCGATGCCAGGAGCACCCCGCCAAGCAACACCAGTACCCGCAACACGCTTGATCGCCCAAACATCGCGCCTACCTCCGTGAAGACCTCAGCCAATGGCACCATAACGCGGAATCGACGGCATGGGCGGCGCATCGCGCCCGATCACTTCCCAGCCGCTTCCTTGGACACCAGCCACTGGGTAAGTTCGAATGCCTGCGGATAACCGCCCGCGCTGGCCACCGTAAAGCGGTACTTGCCATTGATCACGATCGTGGGCGTGGCGTCAACGCCGTACGCCTTCACCAGGTCGTCGGCCCGCTTCATCTTGGTGTTGACCGCAAAGGAATCGGCCACGGCCAGGAATTCCTGGGTGGAAACGCCGTACTTGGCATAGAACTTCGCGGCATCGTCGATCGTCGGCCACGCCGATCGCGGCTTCGGCATGCCAGTCTGCAGGTTGTAGGTGGCCAGCTCGCCGCTCTTCCAGGTCGCGTCAAACATCGCGTCATGGGTCTTGTCGACCAGGCCCAGCGCCTGCGCCGCATAGAACGCGCGCTGGTACATCGGCCAGTTCTCATCGGGGCGGAACGACGCCGGCACGTAATTCATGACCGCCCCGGCCGGCAAGTTGCTGGCGATGCGATCCACCGTGCCGTGGAAGGCGTTGCACGCCGGGCACACGTAGGAGAACACCTCGGTCACTTCGATCTCGCCCGGATGGGCCGTGGGCTGCGGCGGGTCGATCAGGAAGTAGTTCTTGCCCTCCACCCATTTGCCAGTGTCCACGAACGGGGCGGGAGGCGGCGCATTGCTGGCGGCGGCCGTCTGCGCCGGTGCCGGCGCGCTGCTGGCCGACGAGAGGGTCATAGTCGGCGCAGCCGGCGTGCTTTCCACCTGGGCGGAGGACGATGGCGCCGGGGTCACCGGCGCGGGCGCGGCAGCCTGGTCATGGCTGGTGCATGCCGCCAACGCCAACAGCGCCGCGCACACGACAGGTAGATGCTTGAACATGATTGGAAACCTCATGGTTGGCGTATGCCGCAACGAGCCCCGCCACGACCAGCGAGGCCGTGCCTCAGGGCTGGTTGGCGCCCGCTGGCTCGTTCGTGTGCAGCCCTTCGATGTAGCTGGACAACGCAGCAATGTCTTGCGCGTCCAGTTTCTTGGCGATGGTCGGCATGATCTGCGCGTGCACGCTGGTGCCCCAGACGGTGCCGTCATGCCAGGCCTTCAGCGTCGCCTCGACGTACTGCGCGTGCTGGCCGGCCAAGTGCGGATACATCGCACCTGGATTGCCGCGGCCATCGGGGCTGTGGCAGGCCATGCAGGCAGGAATGCCGCGCGCGGCATCGCCCTCGCGGAACAAGGTCTGGCCATGGTCGACGAGGGCCTCGTCGGCCACGCCCGGGACTGCCTTCTGGCTGGCAAAGTAGGCGCCGAGATCGCGCATGTCCTGCTCGGACAGCGGCGCCGCCATGCCCATCATGATCGGGTTCTGGCGCACGCCAGACTTGAAGTCCTCCAGTTGCAGGACGATGTACTCCTCGCTCTGCCCAGCCAGCTTGGGATATTGCGCATCGGTGGAATTGCCATCCACGCCATGGCACGCGCCGCAGACGGCAGCCTTGCCCTGGCCTGCCGTGGCGTCACCGGGCTTGACCGCCGCGCCGCCTGCTGACGCCACGGTCGGAGCCGCCGCGCTGCCTGCGGTCGCCGGTGCCGCAGCGGACTGGGCGGCGGCCGGACTCGACTGGGCCTGCGCCTGCGCCATCAGCACACCTACTGGCAAGGCGAGCGCGAGCGCCATCGCCGACCAGAGTGCGGCAGGTCGAAAACCACCGATCTGAAACCTCATACACTTCTCTCCCGAGACGCGTGCGAACACGGCCGTTGGTTGCAGGCCGAAGGCATGCAGGCAGCGGAAACTCTGGAATTATCCCTGCGGCCCCCAACTTGGTCAAACGGCAGCCATGTCCCATTCACTGCAAGGCGCGCAATTTGTGCTCGCCGCACACCAGCTCACGCAACTGCCTGCCGACGACGGCGCGGAGGTGGCGTTTGCGGGACGCTCGAATGCCGGCAAGTCCAGCGCACTCAATGCGCTGACGAACCACAAGGGCTTGGCGCGCACGTCGCGCACGCCTGGGCGCACCCAGCAAATGGTGGTGTTTGGACTGCCGCAACCGCCGCCAGGCGCCGGGGCGCCGCCACCGGCGCTGCGCCTGGTCGACCTGCCGGGGTATGGCTACGCCAAGGTGCCACGCGCCATGCGCGAGCACTGGCAGCTTGAGATCGATGCCTACCTGCACCAGCGCCGCAGCCTGCGCGGCCTGGTGCTCATCGTCGACATCCGCCATCCGCTGAAGGAATTCGACCGCAGCATGCTGGCGTTTTGCACGGCCACCGCGCTGCCCTGCCACGTGCTGTTGACCAAGGCCGACAAGCTCTCGCGCAACCAGGCCACGCAGTCCCTGGCCCGGCTGCTGGCGCAATTCACCGCCGAGCACCTGATCGCCACCGCGCAGGTTTTTTCTGCCACGGCCGGGACCGGCGTGGACGAGGCGCGGCAGGCCGTGCTCGACCTGCTGCTGGCATCGCCGGCCGCTTGAGCGCGGCACGCGACCGCTGCGGCGACCGCACCACGGCTTGGCCGCATAGCAGCAGTGAGGTCGCGGTCAGGCGTGCGCCAGCGAGTCCATGAACACGGCGCACAAGGCCTCCATGCCGGCGCGATCCTCGTCGTCGAAGCGGCTGAGCTGCGAGCTGTCGACGTCCCATACCCCGAGCAGGCTGCCGTCCGGCTTGTACAACGGCACGACGATTTCCGAGCGCGAGGCGGAATCGCAGGCGATGTGCCCGGCAAAGGCATTGACGTCCTGCACCACCTGGGTCTGCCGCGTCGTGGCCGCGGTACCGCACACGCCACGGCCGAGCGCGATGCGGATGCAGGCCGGTTTGCCCTGGAATGGTCCAACTACCAGCTCGGTGCCGTCGAACAGGTAGAACCCGGCCCAGTTCAAGCCGTCCAGGCTGTGATAGACCAGCGCGCCGAAATTGGCGGCGTTGGCGATCAGGTCGCGCTCGCCTTGCAGCAGGCCGCGCGCCTGCTGGACCAGGTCTGCGTAGTGTTCACGCTTGCTGGCGTGGCTCTGGGGTTTCAGTTCGAACATGCGGCGCAACACCTGCATCTGCGGCAAAGTCCGTATTATGCCCGTACGGCCATGACGAGGCAGTCAGCATGAGCTGGAACGAACAGCGCGAAGGCATCGAAGCCGGCCGCCTGGACACCTTCGTGGACGGCGCGTTTGCCTTCACCCTCACCTTGCTCTTGATTGGTGGCGCATCGATCCCGGACAGCACCGCCAGCCTGCTGCGCGCGCTCGGCGGCATCCCCGCATTTGCCGTGTGCTTCTTCCAGATTGCCTTTTTCTGGCTCGGCCATGTGCGCTGGCGCCGGCTGTGCCAGAGTGCCGATCCAGCCGGCCGCTGGCTGTCGCTGCTGCTGGTGTTCTTCGCCTTGATCTTCGTCTACCCGCTGCACATGGTGTTTTCCGGCGCGTTTGCCTGGCTGAGCGGCGGCGTGCTGCCGGCCAATTTCCGCGCGACTGGCGGTCCCGGCGACATGCGCACGCTGTTCGCCTGCTATGGACTCTCGTACGCGTGCATGGCCGGCACGCTCACCCTGCTCTTTGCGCATGCGGCCCGGAGCTCCGCGCGGCAGGGTTTCCATAACCTGGACGCGCGGCGCCAGATCCGCGTGTGGAGCGTGCCTGCCGTGATCGGCCTTGCCTCCACGCTCACCGCGCTGCTGATACCTTCGTCGGCGCCATCGTGGCTCTGGGTCCTTCCCGGCTTGATGTATTCGCTGCTGTTCCTGATCGGGCCGGTGGCCGACCGTTTCAACCGGCGTCATGCGCCGGCGTGAGCAGCGGATGGTGCGCGCCCGGCGCGCGTGGAAAACGTCAGCCGCGATATGTCCTGGCGTGCGATACCACCCAAACCTGGAGGCCCCGTGACCCGCAACCACTATTACCTGTCGATTGCCGACCTCTCCAAGGCGCGCGGACCGGATCAGGCACTGGCCTGGGACGGCAACAGCCCGGCCGCCTTCGCCACCACCTTGCAACAGGCGCTGCGCACCGACCAGTTGTTTGCACGCTGGCGCCAGGCGCAAGCCGATCCGGATGAGGTGGACCAAGACCTGGCGCTGACCGATCCGGCGGCCGAGGTCAGCGCACAAATCCGCGATCTGCATACCGAAGTGGACGTGGTGACCGACCTGCCGATGAGCGTGCTGCGCCAGCGCCTGAACCTGCTGATCGGCAGCACGTGGCAACTGCGCGACATGCACGCAGCCTGAGCGCTACGCTGTTTCCGCCGTGTAGAGTGGGGCAACCACCCGCCGCGGACCAGCATCCACGCTTGGGAGTAGCCCATGATTTACCTGCGCCTGGCCGTCATCGGCACCACGCTCATGTTCGTCGCCTGTTCCCAGCAGGCGGCCAATCCCGCCGCGCCTGGACAAGCCTCCACGCCGTCTTCGACCGCCGCGGCCAGCTCCCAAGGACACATCCCCGGCATGACCCGCAATCCGTTTCTTGCTCCCAGCACCTTGCCGTTCGAAGCGCCGCCGTTCGACCGGATCGGGGACGCCGATTACGCACCGGCCCTCGAGGCGGGCATGCGCCAGCGGCTCGTCGAGGTGGAGAAGATCGCCGACGATTCCTCCCCACCGACGTTTGCCAACACCTACGTGGCCCTGGAAAAGACCGGTACGCTGCTGAACCGCGTACGCGCCGTGTTCGACGCCGTCACCAGCGCCAACACGAATGACACATTGCAAAAAGTGCAGGAAACCTTCGCGCCAAAGTTGGCGGCGAACGACGATGCGGTGTATCTCAACACGCGGCTGTTTGAACGCCTGCAGAAGGTCCATGGCGAACGTGCCTCGCTCGGCCTCGATCCCGAATCGCTGCGCCTGGTGGAGGTGGTATACGGCAACTTCGTGCGCCACGGCGCGAAGCTTTCTCCTGCGGACAAGGCCAAGCTGCAGCAACTGAACCAGGAAGAGTCTTCGCTGAGCACGGCGTTCACCAACAAACTCCTCGCGGCGACCAAGGATGCGGCCCTGGTCGTGGACGACAAGGCGGAGCTGGCGGGGCTGTCCGACGCCGAGCTCGCCGCGGCGAGCGATGCCGCGCACGCGCGCAAGCAGGGCGGCAAGTACGTGCTGACCCTGCAGAACACAACCCAGCAACCGGAGCTGCGCGACCTGGGCAATCGCGCGACGCGCAAGGCGGTGTTCGAGGCGTCGTGGGATCGCGCCGAGCGCAATGACGCAAACGACACGCGCAAGACCATCGAGCGGCTTGCCCAGCTCCGCGCGCAACAGGCCCAACTGCTCGGCTTCCCGAACTACGCCGCGTGGAAACTGGAAAACCAGATGGCGAAGACGCCGGCCACGGTCATGACCTTCATGGGCAAGCTCGCGCCGGCCGCAGTTGCCCGCGCCAGGAGCGAGGGCACCGACATCCAGGCGCAGATCGACCGGGACCAGGCCGCGCTGGAGCAGCCGACCTTCCAGCTCGAGCCCTGGGACTGGAGCTACTACGCCGAGCAGGTACGCAAGGCGAAATACGACCTGGACGAGAACCAGCTCAAGCCGTATTTCGAACTGGACAACGTATTGCGGAACGGCGTGTTCTACGCCGCGAACCAGCTCTACGGACTGACGTTCAAGGAACGCCACGACATCCCCGTATACCAGCCCGACGTGCGCGTGTTCGAAGTGTTCGACAGCGACGGCAAACCGCTCGCGCTGTTCTATGCCGACTACTTCAAGCGTGACAACAAGGGCGGTGGCGCCTGGATGAGCAACTTCGTCGAACAGTCGAAGCTGCTCGGCACCAGGCCGGTGATCTACAACGTGGCGAACTTCCAGAAGCCAGCCGCGGGCCAGCCGGCGCTGCTCTCGTTCGACGATGTCATCACGATGTTCCACGAATTCGGCCACGCGCTGCACGGGATGTTCGCCGACGGGGAATACCCGACGCTGTCCGGCACCAACACGGCCCGTGATTTCGTCGAATTCCCATCGCAATTCAACGAGCACTGGGCGACCAACCCGAAGGTGTTCGCGCACTACGCGAAGCACTACCAGACCGGTGCGCCGATGCCGGCTGAGCTGGTCGCCAAGATGCACAAGGCGCGGTTGTTCAACTCCGGCTACGACATGACCGAAGCCGTCGCCGCGTCGCTGCTGGACATGAACTGGCACACGCTCGGCGCCGCCGCGCCGCTGCAGGATGCCGACCAGTTCGAGGCCGCGGCGCTCAAGAAGGACCACATCGACCTGCGCTACGTGCCACCGCGTTACCGCTCCAGCTACTTCCAGCACATCTGGGGCAACGGCTACGCCGCGGGCTATTACGCCTACCAGTGGACACAGATGCTGGCCGATGATGCGTTTGTCGCGTTCCAGGAAAGCGGCGGCCTCACCCGCACGAATGGCGACCGCTTCCGCACCATGGTCCTGTCCCGCGGCAACAGCGAGGACCTGGCGCAGATGTACCGTGATTGGCGCGGACATGATCCCAGCATCGAGCCGATGCTGGAAAACCGGGGCCTGAAAGCCGGCGCAAAGTAGCGCCGGCCCGGTCGCCCGGGAGCGTGGGCGGCAGAAACCGTCCGGGCTCCTAGTCTGCCGGCTGTGCCGGCCGCTGCAAGGTCTGGCGCACGCTGGGCACGACGCTGCCGCGCACGGCCAGCTCCTGGGCCACGTCGACGTAGCCCAGTTGCCGTGCCACGTCGGCCGCAGTGCGCGAGAAGCCGTCAACCGCCGTGCGCTCGGCACCATGCGCCAGCAGGATGCGCGATGGCGCCACCAGCGCGTGCATGGCACAGGCGTGCAAAGCGGTGACCCCGCGCTGGTCGGCATGCTGGCCGTGGGCGCCCGCATCCAGAAGCAACGGCAGCAACGCGCCGATATGCGTGGCGTCGCAATTGCAGCCGGGCGGCATGTGCGCACCCAGCAGCAACAGCAAGGGCGTCGTACCTGTGGCATCGGCGTGGTTCACGTCGGCGCCGTGCTTGAGCAAGGTGTCGAACAGGCGCCGCGCGCGCAGGCTGTCGTTGTGTTCGAAGCTGAACTGCGCCGCCGCGTGCAAGGCATTGCGGCCGTCGTCGTCGAGCGCGGTGACGTCGGCACCGGCGCCAAGCAGCACCTCGACAATTTCCGGATAGCCCAGCGCCGCGGCCACCATCAAGGCAGTGGCCGCGTTGGGCAGGCGCTGATCGACGCCTACGCCTCGGCGCAGCAGGACGGCGATCACCCCGGTTTGGCGTGCGCTGACGGCCGCCACCAGCGGAGTCGCGCCGCTGTGCGCGGCGAGCGTCGCATCGGCGCCGGCATCCAGCAGGCAATCGACGACCGCCGCGTGTCCGTTGCCACAGGCGCGCAACAAGGCTGTGGCGCCCTGCGCATCCCGGGCGTCCACCGGGAAGCCCAGTTCCAGCAACCGCTGCACGCTGGGCAACGCGCCTGCCCCGGCGGCCGCGGGCAGGTCCTCGGCGCGCAAGGGGCGCGTTGGCCGTGGCCAGTCGCGCCAGTCCAGCCAGCGCTCCAGGGCGGAATGTTCCAGCGCCAGGCCGCGCGGGGTCTCGCCGTTGACGTCCGCCGCCTCGGGGTCGGCCCCATGCGCAATCAAGGCCCGCACCATCGGCAACGCCGCGGCGCCATGGCCGAGCGCGACAAACAGCGGCGTACCGCCGCCAGCGTCGCGCAGGTTCGGGTTGCAACCGAGCTGCAACAAGGCCTGCAGGAGCTCTTCGTGCGCAGCGGCGGCGGCCAGGTGCAAGGGTGAACGCCCGCGTCCATCGGCACCAAACGGGTCGGCTCCCGACTCCAGCATGCGCAGGGCCAGGGTCCGTGCAGCTGGCGTATCGGCACCCGCGGACAAGGCAGCAGCCAACAGGCCGGCGCCTGCCGGGCTCGCCCCCGCCTGCAGCAGGTCGCTGGCCGCATCGGCCCCGCCCGGCAGCAGTCGCAACACCGCATCGAACAGGCGCTCACCCAGTTGCAGCGGAACGGTTGGTGGCGCATCGGCTGGTGGCGCATCGGCTGGCGGCGTGGAATCAGCGGTTGCGGCAGTTTCGCCGGGCGCCTCGGGTGCCGGGGGTTCCAGGCGGGCTTCGGGATCCAGGCCGTGGTCCAGCAGCCAGCGCCGGCCCATGGCCAGGCCCGGCTCGGTGAGCTCAAGGAACAAGGCCGCACGCTGCGCCTGCGACCACTCGCGCACGCGCTCGGCAAACGTCGAGGCAATGGCCCAATGGCCAAAGCGCAAGGCATCGAGCAGGTGCGCCGGCGTATCCGCGCCGGCTGGCAAGAGGCCGGCACTCAGGCTGGCTGGCAGAGGCGTTTGCGGGTCGAGCAGTGCGACCAGGTCCCAGCGCCCCGCCGCCGCGGCGTGATCCAGTGCGCTGCGCCCGTCCGGATCGCGCAGCCTGGGATCGGCGTCATGCGCCAGCAACACCCGCACCGTCTCGGCTTGCGCGTGCGGCGATTGGCAGGCCAAGGTCAAGGCGTCCCGACCCAGCGCATCGCGGGCTCCAATGTCCGCCCCGGCCTCGACCAGCAGTTGCACCACGCCGCCGGCGCCGGCGCGGGCTGCTTCCATCAAGGGGGTGCTGCCGCGCGTGTCCGCGACGTTGACCTTGGCGTGGGCCTGGCACAGGGCCCGCACGATCTCCACGTGACCCTCGGCCGCGGCCATGGCCAGCGCGCTGCGCTGCTGGCCATCGACCGCATCGACCGGCGCGCGCTGCCGGAGCAGCAGCTTCACGCCCGTCGCGTCGTCGTCGCCAACCCCGGCGGCGGCAACCAGCGCCGGCATGCCGCCAGCCGGGGCGGCAGCGGCGCCATGTTCGAGGAGGAACTCGACCAACGGCCAGTTCGCGGCGTGGCAAGCCACGGACAGCGGGCTGTCACCGGCGGCGTTCAACACGTTGATCGGCGCGCCGGCATCGAGCAGCATCGCCGCCACGCCCGGTTCGGCGCTCAGCACCGCACCGTGCAAGGGGGAGTTCCCTGCCCCGTCGACCAGCAGAGGGTCGGCGCCATTGGCCAGCAAGGTCAGCACCGCCTCGGCGCGGCCATGCCAACTGTCGCGGGTGGCAGCCAGCAATGGCGTGATGCCGCCGCTGGCGCGATTGACGTTCGCGCCCTTGGCGATGAGTGAGCGCAGCAGCCGGGTATCCGGCAGCAGCGCTGCCAACATCAGCACCGGGCGCTGGTCGCGATCGCCCGGGGGCGGCCTCGCATCCACGTCGGCGCCCTCGGCCACCAGGGCCAGCGCACGCTCGATGTCGCCCCCGCGGGTCGCCTCGAGCAAGCCCTCCACCGGCGCCGGGCTGGCTTGCACGACGGGCGCCACGGCGTCGGCGGGCGCGGCGGCTGGCGGCTCCACTTCCGCGGCGGCCGGCACGCCGGCCGCGGCCAGCCCCCCGGGACAGGGGTCGACAAACGCCGATGCCTCGCCCGCATGCTCGCAGCGCTCGCGCAGCAACGCGTTCAACGTGCGGTCCACGATCACCAGGCAACCGAGCGGAAGCACTACGACCCCGTACAAGCCCATGGCCGCCGTGCGCATTTCCGTAGGCAACACCCCATACAGGCCGGCCAGCGAGATCGCGCCAAAGGCCAGCACCAGCAGGGCGATCGCGGTGGGCAGGAAGTGGGTGAGCGCGCGCTCCTCGCGCGACAGGTGGCGACCGAACGCGACGCTGCGTGCGACAGCGGTGAAGATCCACGAGCCTTCCAGGCGGATCGGGTAGGCGTCATCCCAGACGCAGACCAGGCCAAACGCCGGCCACAGTCGCCACAACACCCCCAACGCCAGGAGCAGCGTGGCCACGAGCACCATCGCGGCGCTGATCCCCGGCCAGTCGTGCAGGCGCAGCATCGGCCAGGCCACCAGCGCGAACACCAGCACCGTATAAGCAGTGAACAGGACCAGGTACGTGGCGCCCCGGCGCAGCACCGTGCGCGCAAAGCCGGGTTCCAGGTCGAAACCCATGGCATGGCAACTGGCTGCCATGCACAGAGCATTGGCCAGCAGCAAGGGGATCAGGGTCAAGGGGTGCGTCACCGCGCCCGCCATGGCGACCGCAACCAGGCTGGGCAAAAACCACAGCAGCGTTTGCACGGAAAGACGGCGGCGCCGTTTGGGTTGACTCATCTCCACAGTATAGAAACCACTTTCTGCACAGACGGTAATCAAGTGTTAAACGCCACCGCCAAAGCCGCAGCTGGATTGGAATGCGATACAGGCGTCCATGACCGCCCACGCGGCCGGGTCGGGGTGCGCCGCCAGCGCGGCAGCACACCGCAGTCAGTCGCGGCGACGGGTCGCACCTACTTGCAACACAGGACACGAATAGGCACAGTGGAAACAAAATTCAAACAAGCGTATGACTTCCCTTTGCCGGCCATTCGTTGGACGGCGCCAGCCTCTCAGGAGTCCCTGATGACCAAGCCAATCCATTCCTCGGCCAGCAAGACAGGACCACTGCTGCTGGCCTTGCTGAGTGCCAGCATTGCCGGCGCACTGGCCCTGCCCAGCACAGCGGATGCGAGTGCCTTCCAGTTAAAAGAAAACAGCGCCAAGAGCATGGGTCGGGCGTATGCCGGCTCTACCGCGGCCGGCGGCGACGCCTCGGTGGTGGTCAACAACCCGGCGGCCTTGAGCCTGCTCGACGGCACCTACCTGCAGGCCGACGTCAGCGCGATCAACTTCAGCGCCAAGTTCAAGGGCAGCGCCCATGACGCCTTGGGCCGGCCAATCAGCGGCGGCAACGGCGGGGACGGTGGTACCACCTTGCCCGTGCCGGCACTGTTTTTTGCCACCAAGGTGTCGGACCGGGTGAATGTCGGACTGGGGTTCCACGTGCCGTTCGGCTTCCAGACCGAATACGACCACGACTGGATGGGGCGTTATGGCGCCTTGAAATCCCGATTCCAATCCATGGATGCCACGCTGTCCGCGTCCTTCAAGGTCAACGACCAATTCAGCGTCGGCGCCAGCGTCATGGCCGAAAAGACCATTGCCGAACTGACCAACGCGGTGAACTTCAATGGTGTCGGGCTCGGCTTGGTGCAGCAGGGTGTGGGCGCCGGTGCGATCCCGCCGGCCCAGGCACCGGCGTTGCTTGGCGCAGTCAACACCTTGCTGCCCCCGGGTTCGGACGGGCACGCCCGCATTTACGGCGACAGTACGGATTGGGGCTGGCAGCTGGGCGCGCTGTGGAAGTTCAGCCCGAACGACACGTTGGCCCTGGATTACCGCTCGCGGATTACCCACAAGCTGAAGGGCACGGCCAATTTCACGAATATTCCGGCAGCGGTGGGCTTGCTGCTGTCCAACCCTGCGGTCGCGCCCTTGCTGGCCAACGGCGTCCCGTTCCAGCACACCACCGGCACGGCGAATTTCACCACCCCGGCGACTGCCGGCCTGAGCTACTGGCACCAGGAACAGGCGTTTGGCCTCGGCATCGACCTCGGCTGGACGCAATGGAACGTGATGAAGCAGTTGACCGTCAACTACGGCAACCCGGCGCAACCGCCAAGCTCTCTGGACTTCAACTGGCACAACACCTGGTACGCCTCGGTGGGCGCCGACTGGTATGTGACCGACAAGCTGACCCTGCGCGGCGGTATCGCCCTCGATACCACACCGACGCGCGCCGGCACGCGTGATCCGCGGGTGCCGGATTCAACCCGGAAACTGGCTTCGGTCGGCATTGGCTACAAGGCGAGCGAACACTTCGAGCTCAACGCCTCGTTCCTGCATGTCTTCGTCAACGCCGCTCACTTGAATGGCGCGGCGAGTGCGACCGGGGACGTCCTGACCGGCGAATTCGACGACTACGGCAACGTGCTGGCCCTGTCGGCCCAATACAAGTTCTGACCTTGATGGATGTGGAGCCCGCTGGCGGGCCCCACATCCTGCTGGCGTCCCCGTTCCGGCAGCCTATTCGCCGATGGTGAGCAGCGAGGCGTTGCCGCCGGCGGCCGTCGTGTTGATGGTCACCGTGCGTTCGCTGGCAAAGCGCAACAGGTAGTGCGGACCACCGGCCTTGGGCCCGGTCCCCGACAGGCCTTCGCCACCAAACGGCTGCACGCCAACGACAGCGCCGATCTGGTTGCGGTTGACGTAGCAATTGCCTACCCGCGCATGACTCGTGATGTATTCCACCGTGTCATTGATGCGGCTGTGCACGCCGAGCGTCAAGCCATAGCCGGTGCCGTTGATCTCGTCGATGACCTTGTCCAGGTCCTTTGCCTTGTAGCGGATCAAGTGCAGCACCGGCCCAAAGACTTCGCGTTTCAGCGTCGTCAGCGACGGAATCTCATAGGCGCGTGGCGCAAAGAAGGTCCCGTGTGCGGTTTGCTCCGGATCCATCGGCGCCTCGGCGATTTTCTTCGCCTCGCGGTCCATGCGTTCGGCATGGGCCACGAGGATTGCCTTGGCATCCTCGTCGATCACCGGTCCCACATCCGTGGACAGCAAGCCGGGATCGCCGACCTTCAGTTGGGCCATGGCACCAGCGAGCATTTCGACGACCTTGTCGGCAATGTCTTCCTGCACATACAGCACGCGGGAAGCGGAGCAGCGCTGGCCGGCAGACTGGAAGGCCGAGGCAATGACGTCCTTGACGATCTGCTCGGGCAAGGCCGACGAGTCGGCAATCATCGCGTTTTGCCCGCCGGTTTCGGCAATCAGCACCGCAATCTGCGCGTCACGCGCGGCAAGGCTGCGGTTGATGGCCCAGGCGGTTTCGGTCGCGCCGGTAAATACCACGCCGGCGACGCGCGAGTCCTTGGTGAGGGCCGCACCCACGGTCGGGCCATCGCCGGGCAGGAATTGCAGCACCGCGGGCGGCACGCCGGCTTCGTGCAGGAGCTGGGTGGCAAGGAAACCAATCAGGCTGGTCTGCTCGGCCGGCTTGGCAATCACCGAGTTGCCGGCCGCGAGTGCCGCGCTGACCTGGCCGGTGAAGATCGCCAACGGGAAGTTCCACGGGCTGATGCCGATGAACACGCCACGCCCGCCGAGCAGCAGCTTGTTGCTCTCGCCGGTCGGGCCCGGCAGATCCTCGGGCTCGCTGAACGCGCGCCGCGCCATGGTGGCGTAGTAACGCAGGAAATCGGCCGCCTCGCGCACCTCGGCAATCGCGTCGGGCAGGCTCTTGCCGGCTTCCCGCACGCACAGGGCGATGAACTCGGCGCGCCGCGCTTCCAACTGGTCGGCCGCGTGCTCAAGCATCGCGGCGCGGTTGGACACCGGCAAGCGGTCCCAGTCGGGCTGCGCCGCGGCCGCGTTGGCCAGCGCCTGCTCCACCGTCGCGGCGTCCGCGCTGACGTAACTGCCGATCTGGCGCCTGCGGTCGGCTGGATCGGTGACTGCGACAGCCGGGCCGTGACTGGTCGCGCCAGGCACCAGCGGCGTGGCAGTCCAGGGACCCTGGAAGGCGTTGACCGCCTCGGCCAGTGACCTCAATTCATCGTCGTTGGAAAAGTTGACACCCATGGAATTCTTCCGAAGTTCACCGTAGAGATTTGCCGGCAAGGGAATGCGCGGATGGGCAATGCTTTCGAACGCGCGCACGCTCTCGCAGGGGTCGGTCACCAGCTCACGCGCCGGCGTGTTCTCGTCCACCACGCGGTTGACGAAACTGGTGTTTGCCCCGTTCTCCAGCAATCGGCGCACCAGGTACGGCAGCAGGTCTTCATGGCTGCCCACCGGGGCATAGACGCGACACGGGACGTTGAGCTTGTCCTTGCCGATGACCTCGGCATACAAGTCGGTACCCATGCCGTGCAGGCGCTGGAACTCGAAGGGCCGGCCCTGGGCAATATGGTAGACCGCAGCGATCGAGTGCGCGTTGTGCGTGGCGAACTGCGGATAGATCAGGTCGCCACCGGCGTTGAACAGGCGGCGCGCGCAAGCCAGGTAGGAGACATCGGTGTTCGGCTTGCGGGTGTACACGGGGTACCCGGCCAGGCCATTTTCCTGCGCCCGCTTGATCTCGGCATCCCAGTACGCGCCCTTGACCAGGCGCACGTACCAGCGGCGGTTCGCCGCCAGTGCCATTTCCACCAGCCAGTCGATGACGAAGGGCGTGCGCTTGGAATACGCCTGCACCACGATGCCCAGGCCGTTCCAGCCCTCCAGCGAGGGATCCACGAACACCGCGCCGATGATGTCCAGGGACAATTCCAGGCGGTCGGCTTCCTCGGCGTCCACCGACAGCGCTATGCCAGCGCGCATCGCCAGTTGCGAGAGTTCAAGCAACTTTTCGGTGAGCGCCCGCTGCGCCAGCGCGCGCTTCGCCACTTCATACCGCGGGTACAGCGCGGACAACTTGACCGAGATCGACGGCGCCTCCAGGTGGCTCACGTAGGGGCCGCGGGCGCCCAACGCGGCGATCGCGGCGCGGTATGCCTGCTGATAGCGCTCGGCGTCCGCCGCGGTCACGGCCGACTCGCCCAGCATGTCGAACGAATAGCGGTAGCGGGCGTTTTCCTTCTTGGCACAACGCTCCAGCGCCTCCTGGATGTTGCGCCCCATGACGAACTGGTGGCCCATGATGCGCATCGCCTGGCGCACCGCCATGCGGATCGCCGGCTCGCCGGCCCGCTTGATCAGGCGGCGCAGGGCACCATTGAAGTCCTTGCGGGTGTCTTCCAGGTTGACCAGCTCACCGGTCAACATCAGGCTCCAGGTGGAGGCATTGACCAGCACCGAATCGCTTTGCCCCAGGTGCTTGCGCCAATTGGCATCGCCCAGCTTGTCCCGGATCAGCTTGTCCGTCGTGGCGTTGTCGGGAATACGCAGCAAGGCCTCGGCCACGCACATCAGCAGGATGCCCTCTTCCGAGGACAGGTCGTACTGGCGCATGAACGATTCCACCGCGCCCTGGTCCTTGGCGCGCGCGCGCACGCGCTCCACCAGGCCCACCGCCAGATCAACCACCTGTTCACGCTCGGGTGGGGCGAAATCGGCCTGATCGAGCAAATCGTTGACGGCTTCGGTTTCGTCGCGCAGCCACGCCGCGGTGATGCGCGCGCGCGCCGGAGCAACGTCCGCAGGGAGCTCGGGACTGAGAATGAGTTGGTTCACGGCTACGCCAAGTGTCGATGCAAAGGATGCTGCCGAAGGCAAGTAGCGAATTGTACGGTAGTGCGGCAATTCCGTCGCCCCACGATATGGACGTCCGTACCGCCCGTTACAACAGGTGCTTGACCCAAGTCAAGACGCTGCGGCGTTGTTGCCCAGCGACCCGGCGCGGCCTATCATCTGTCAGTCCCGGTCCAGTCGGACAGTTCATGGTGGTGCTTCGACCAGCTGGTGCAGAGCGGCGGTGCACGACGATGTGGCTGCAGCCAAATCGCACACTCAGCCATCGCGGCTTGCGCCGCGTGATCACGGTACTGGTTGTGCTGGTTTTGGGTACGGCTGGTTTGGGAGCATGGCAGGGGAACGTCTTCGCGCCCTTGTTTGCCGCCCTCGAATCGGTGGTTCTGGCGTACGCGCTGGGCATCGCGTGGCGTGCAGGCGATCGTGGCGAGCGCATCACCCTGGATGGATCGTCGCTGGAAGTAAGTGAATTGCCCAGCGGCCGCAACACGCGTTTCCCGTCGTATTGGGTGCGTGTGCGACTGGAACCGAGCCACGGACGGCAACGGTTGGTGTTGTCGGCCCATGGACATGCGTTGGAAATCGGCGTGTTTCTGGCGGAGCCTGAACGCGTCGCACTGTCAAAAAAACTCATGGCGTTGCTGACCAGATACCACAATCAGCTGCATGAACCGGTTCAACAAGGGTGCAAGACATGACATTTGGCGGCACGAGTCGACTCATCAAGGCAGGTACGGCGCTCACCGTCGCCATGCTGTGTGGCGCGGTGCAGGCGCACGCGCCGACGGTCCCGGGACCGTGGCAGCTGAACCTGACTCCAGGCGAGAGCACCTGGTCGCACGTCCCGTATTCACTCAACAACATCGCCCTGGGCATCTGCGTGGTGCTCGGCGTGCTGGTGTTCGGGGCCATGTTCATTTCCATCATCCGCTTCCGCAAGTCGCGCGGCGCGGTGGCAGAGAAGTGGTCGCACAACACCACGATCGAGGTGATCTGGATCACCATCCCGGTGATCATCCTCACGGTATTGGCCTACCTCGCAAGCGGTGGCCTGGTGTCGTGGGCGAATACCGAGAATTCGCAGTTGACGGTGAAAGTCACCGGCTACCAGTGGAAATGGCGCTACGACTACGTGTCCTACCTGGACAAGCCAGTCGCCAACGTCGGCTTCATATCCAAGCTCGACCAGTTGAGCGACGACACCCGCCAGCTCGGCTCGGGCCTCAGCCCGTGGGCGGTGAAGACCGACGGGGAAAACACCTACCTGCTGAACGTGGACAAGCCGCTGGTCATCCCGGTGGACACCAAGGTGCGCTTCCTGATCACCAGCGGCGACGTCATCCACTCATGGTGGGTGCCGGCCACCGGCTGGAAGCTGGACGCCGTGCCCGGCATCATCAATGCGGCCTGGACCAACATCACCAAGCCCGGTACGTATCGCGGCCAGTGCGCCGAACTGTGCGGCCAGGACCATGGCTTCATGCCTATCGTAGTGGTGGTCAAGTCGAAGCCTGACTTCGCCAAATGGCTGGCCGAGCAGGAAGCGGCCGGCGCCAAGCCTGCAACCGCAGCGTCCACCGCTACTGCCGGCGCGGCTGAAGCGCCCGCCGTACCGGGCGTCGCTGCAGCCGTCGTGGCAGGCAACCCGCCGCAGCACTGACCTCCGCGCTTGGCGGACGTCCACCCCGTTGCATTCACAACACAAGGTTCCAGAGGTACAAGGCCATGTCCTACGCAGCCACCACCGATCAGCACGATGATCACCACGGCGCACCGAAGAACTTCTTCCAACGGTGGTGCATGTCCACCAACCACAAGGACATCGGTACGCTGTACCTGATCTTCGCGCTGACGATGTTCTTCATCGGCGGCTCGTTCGCGATGCTCATCCGCGCCGAGCTGTTCAAGCCCGGCATGCAGCTGATGGAGCCGTACTTCTTCAACCAGCTGACCACGATGCACGGGCTGATCATGATCTTCGGCGCGATCATGCCGGCATTCGTGGGCCTGGGCAATTGGATGATCCCGTTGATGATCGGCGCGCCGGACATGGCGTTGCCGCGCATGAACAACCTGTCGTTCTGGATCCTGCCGTTCGCGTTCGTGCTGCTGCTGTCGTCCATGTTTCTCCCGGGTGGCGGCCCCTCCGGCGGCTGGACGATGTACCCGCCGCTGTCCTTGCAGAGCGCATCGCTGCCCTACGCGGTGTTCGCCATCCATCTGATGGGCATCAGCTCGATCATGGGCGCGATCAACATCATCGCCACCATCCTCAACATGCGCGCCCCAGGCATGGACCTGATGAAGATGCCCATCTTCGTCTGGTCGTGGCTGATCACCGCGTTCCTGCTGATTGCGGTGATGCCGGTGCTGGCTGGTGCAGTGACCATGCTGCTGACCGACAAGTTCTTCGGCACCAACTTCTTCAACCCGGGCGGCGGCGGCGACCCCGTGCTGTACCAGCACATCTTCTGGTTCTTCGGGCACCCCGAGGTGTACATCATGATCCTGCCGGCGTTCGGCGTGATCTCCGAGGTCATCCCGACGTTCGCCCGCAAGCCGATCTTTGGCTACAAGGCCATGGTGTTCTCCATCGCCTGCATCGCCTTCCTCTCGTTCATCGTATGGGCGCACCACATGTTCGCGGTCGGCATGCCGGTTGGCGCCGACATGTTCTTCATGTACGGCAGCATGCTGATCGCGGTGCCCACGGGGGTGAAGGTGTTCAACTGGACCGCCACCATGTGGGGCGGTTCGATGACGTTTGAAGCCCCCATGCTGTTCGCGATCGCGTTCGTCGTGCTGTTCAGCATCGGTGGGTTCTCGGGCCTGATGATGGCGCTGGTGCCGGCTGATTTCCAATACCACGACACCTACTTCATCGTGGCGCATTTCCATTACGTGCTGGTGACCGGAGCCTTGTTCGGGATCATTTCCGCGGTCTATCTGTGGCTGCCGAAGTGGAGCGGAAACATGTACAGCACGTTCTGGAGCAAGATGCACTTCTGGAACAGCCTGGTCTGGGTGAACGTGCTGTTCTTCCCGCAGCACTTCCTGGGCCTGGCCGGCATGCCGCGGCGTATCCCCGACTACAACGTGGCATTCGCGAACTGGAACATGGTCAGCTCGATCGGCGGCTTCCTGTTTGGCGCCACCCAGCTCATCTTCATCGGCGTGCTGATCCACTGCGTGTTCTTCTCCAAGAAGCGTGCCACCGAACGGGTCTGGGAAGGCGCCAAGGGGCTGGAGTGGACAGTGCCCTCGCCGGCGCCGTTCCATACGTTCACCATTCCACCGGTAATGACCGAGGCCGCCCATGGGCACATGGGTGAGTGAGGGGTTCATGCGCAGCAAAGTGGTGCCGCCCCCGGTGCTTGACGAGGCGGCGATGCGGCTGCGGCGCAAACGGGTACGCCGCACCGTGGCGATCCTGGTTGCGATCGCGCTGGTGTTCTACCTGATTCTCTTCGTGCAGATCATCATCGCGAAGATGCACTAAACCACCTGGCTGGCCGCCATGCGCGCAGCCAGGCGCAACCTACAACTCCCCGTGCGTCGCACGGGGCAAGTCAGTTCGGAAAGTCCGCGGGGTTCTCCATGGATCAGCAGCAAGAGGTTTACTTCGTCCCGGTCAAGAGTTACTGGCCGATCGTGGGCGCCCTGGTCATGTTCATCACCGTGTTCGGCCTGGCGCATTGGTTCAATGCGTTGGTCAACGCCGAAAGCACGGGGCTGGGCAAGACCGCGTTCTTCCTGGGCCTGTTCGGCATCTTCGGCATGTTGTTTGGCTGGTTCCGCTCGGTCATCAATGAATCCATGGGCGGCCACTACAACGACCAGGTGGACACCTCGTTCCGCATGGGCATGATGTGGTTCATCTTCTCCGAAGTGATGTTCTTCGGCGCGTTCTTCAGCGCCCTCGCCTACATCCGCCTGTACGCCATTCCAGGCCTCGGCGGCAGCGAAGGCCACGGCGTGCTCACCCACCAGTTCCTGTGGAGCGACTACACCGCCTCATGGGGCGCCGGTGGCGGCAACGGCCCTGAAAACCTCGGCGGCGCGTTCGAGACTGTGGCACCTTGGGGCTTGCCACTGTTGAACACGGTGATCCTGCTCAGCTCGAGCGTCACCATCACCATTGCCCACCACGCCTTGCGTGCTGGCCACCGCGGCAAGATCCTGGCGTTCCTGGGGATCACCGCGCTCCTGGGCGCGTTGTTCGTGTACGCCCAGGCGCATGAGTACATGGAGGCCTACCAGGAGCTGAACCTGACGCTGCACAGCGGCGTGTACGGCTCGACGTTCTTCATGCTGACCGGCTTCCACGGCCTGCATGTGACGATCGGCACGATCATGCTCGCCATCATCTGGCTGCGGGTGCTGCGCGGACACTTCGACAAGGACCACCATTTCGGCTTCGAGGCAGTGGCCTGGTACTGGCACTTCGTCGACGTGGTCTGGTTGTGCCTGTTCGTCCTGGTCTACATCCTATAAGCCGCACGGCAGGGCGCGGCCAACCACGAAAGCCCGCCACACGGCGGGCTTTCGTCTTCGAGGCTTGAGGAG
>DATNBK010000287.1:0-3149 GCA_035571995.1 Rhodanobacter sp. | reverse complement strand
GCAATTCCTCGCGCACGCGCTCGCAGATCAGCACGTTGGCGTCGATCGCCATGCCCAGGGTCAAGACGATACCGGCGATGCCCGGCATGGTCAGGGTGACCCCGATCAGCGACATCACAGCCACCAGGATCACGAGGTTGAAGAACAACGCGATGTCCGCCACCAGGCCAAACAGCTTGTAGTAGACCGCCGCCGCGCCAAGCACCAGGGCCAGGCCGATCAGCACCGCATTCAAGCCCTTTTCGATGTTGTCCTGGCCGAGGCTGGGACCGATGACGCGCTCCTCGACGATATCCATCGGCGCGGCCAGCGAACCACCCTTGAGCAGCAGCGCCAGTTCCGAAGCTTCCTTGGGACTGGCCAGGCCCGTGGTCTGGAATTGCTTGCTGAACGGGCTGGCGATCGAGGCGTCGTTGATCACCGACTCGGTGATCTTGGCCGTCCGCACTTCCTTGCCATCGACGATCTTGGTCTCGACCACGCGCTCAACGTAGACCACGGCCATCGGCTTGCCGACGTTGGCATTGGTGAAATCGGCCATGCGCTTGGCGCCGGCGGCGTTCAGGGTGACATCGACCTTCGGCGTGCCGGTCTGCTGGTCGATGCCGGAGGTAGCGTCCACCAGCTGGTTGCCGGTGACGATGATCTGCTTGCTGACCAGCACCGGCTGGCGCGTGTCGCGCATGTAATACAGGTTGGCGTCAGGCGGGATGCTGCCGGTACGCGCGGCCTCCATGGCCCGCGCGTCGCCCGGCTGGCCGATGCCCGGCCGGTATTGCAGCGTGGCCGTGGCACCAATCAGCTTCTTGGCTTCGGCCGGATCCTGCACACCGGCCAGCTCCACCACGATGTGGCTGTCGCCCTGCTGCTGGATGAGCGGCTCGGACACCCCCAGCGCATTGATGCGGTTGCGCAAGGTGCCCAGGTTCTGCCGGATCGCGTTCAGCGACATGTCGCGGACTTTCTCCGGCTTGATGACCACGTTGAGGATGAAGCGGTCACCGGTGCTCGGCCCGTCAGCCACATTCAGGTCGGGATTCTGGTTGGCGATGATGTTGGCTGCCGTGTTGCGGTCCTCGGCCGAGCGCAGGACCACGGTGATGCCGCCGCCGGGCTTGTGGGTCACCGCCTGGTAGCGCAGGTTCTTGTCGCGCAGGTTGATGCGGATGTCGTCGGCGTAGCTCGCCTCCTGCTTCTCGATCGCCTCCTTCTGGTCGACCTGCATCACGAAGTGCACGCCACCTTGCAAGTCCAGGCCCAGCGGCATGGCCCGTGCGCCAATCAGCTGGAGCCACGCCGGCACCGTGGACTTGGGCTTGAAGGTCACCGTGTACCCGTCGCCCAGGGCGGTCTGCAGTGCGTCGGCGGCGCGGCGCTGGGTGTCGGCGTCGGCAAACGTGGCCAACAGGTGGTCGCTTTCGATCTCGACCCCACTCGAGGGAATCTTCGCCGTGTCCAGCGCGGCCACTACTTTTTGCCGCAACGCATTGTCCACCGGCGCCGCACCGCGGTTGGCCGTGATCTGCACGCCAGGAATGGACAAGTAGGCGTTGGGCAGCGCGTAGACGACGCCAAACAGCATCACCACGGCTACCAGCCAATAACGCCAGCGCGGAAAATCATTCATACGTTGAACCCGGAAAAACCGTCGCGAGGGATCGCAGCGATGATTGGCAAAAGGAAAGACTCAAGCAACAGGCGGCCGCCGACCGGCCGCGACCCCATGGGCCACTCAGGCGGACTTTATCGAACCCTTGGGCAGCACCTGTTGCACGGCGCCCTTCTGTACCTTGACCTTGATGTTGGGCGCGATCTCGACGGTCAGGAAAGTCTCACCCACTTCGTCCACGCGACCGGCAATACCGCCACCCGTGACCACTTCGTCACCCTTGGCCAGGCTGGCCACCAGCGCGCGATGCTCTTTCTGCCGCTTCATCTGCGGCCGGATCATCATGAAATACATCAGGCCGAACAGCACGACCATCATCAATATCATCGACAGGCCGCCGCCCTCCGCTTGCGCGGGTGCAGCTTGTGCCAGCACGGTAGTCATCGGAAGACTCATCATTCATCTCGCAAGTTGTGGATTCGGCGGGAAGATGTGGCCGAATACCTGATAAAGATCGTCGATTATGACATGCGCGCGCAAGCCACGCACCACCCCGGCGGCCGCTGCCTGGCGACGTACCGGGCCAGTGGAGGCGGACGCCCGCCATGGGTCGGCAAGCGCAGTAGAGTACGGCGGTCCAGTCCACGAAGGCATCTCCATGCGTGCAATCGCCATGTCCTGTTTGTTGGTGGTGGCTGGCTTGTTCGCCACTCCGGCCCTCGCCGGTTACGCCAACGCGCCCATCAACCTGGCCGTGTCGGTCAGCGCTCCGCAACAGCATGTCTACCGGGTCACCGAAACCATCCCGGTCACGCCCGGCCCGCTCACCCTCTACTACCCGAAGTGGATACCCGGAGAACACGGCCCGAACGGCCCGATCAGCAGCGTGGCCGGGCTGTTTTTCCACGCGGAAGGCAAGACCGTGGACTGGCAGCGCGATCCGATCGACATGTACACCTTCCATGTCGACGTACCCAATGGCGCGCATGCGCTCACGGTAAACTTCGACCTGCTGCCGGCCAGCAACGACATCTCCCTGACGCCGCGGCTGATGGTGCTGGAGTGGAACGAGGTGGCGTTGTACCCGGCCGGGCTGCCGACCGCAAAGATCGAGGTCCACCCGAGCCTCACCCTGCCCGCGGGCTGGCGCTACGGCACCGCCCTGGTCACCACCTCGAGCAATGGCGACACGCACAACTTTGCGCCGGTGACGTTCAACAACCTGGTCGATTCGCCGGTGATGGCGGGCGAATATTTCAGCGAGGTGGACCTGTCGCCCGGCAACCCGGTGCACCACTACCTGGACATGGTGGCCGATTACCCGCAAGCGCTTGAACTTGGCCCCAAGTACACGGCGGACCTGCGCAACCTCGTGGTCCAGGCCAACCGGCTGTTCGATTCCCACCATTACGGCGCCTACCACTTCCTGCTGTCCCTTTCCGACCAGACCAAGGGCCACGGTGGCGGCCTCGAGCACCACCAGTCCAGCGACAACCGCTTGTTCTCCGACCTGTTCCTGAACCCGGAAAAGATGCGCGGC
>DATNBK010000286.1:0-14484 GCA_035571995.1 Rhodanobacter sp. | reverse complement strand
ATCGACGCCATCGTCTATCGCACCGACGAGGGCGGCGACACCAAGCCGGGCTACACGCAGGTGTTCTGGATCTCCACCGATGGCGGTGCGCCGATCCAGTTGACCTTCGGTGCGCACAACATCCGCGGCGGGCTGTCGTGGTTGGCCGACGGCAGCGCCGTCGTCTTCAGCGCCAACCTGACGCCGGAATGGGAGCTCGAAACCGCCAACACCGAAGTGCACACCGTCGCGCTCGACACGCTCGCGGTCCGCACGCTGACCCAGCGCAAGGGGCCGGACAACGACCCCAGCGTCTCGCCGGACGGCAAGTGGATCGCCTACATAGGTTATGAGGACAAGTTCCTGGGCTACCAGAACCGGCGCCTGTCGGTCATGCGCGCGGACGGCAGCGACAGCCGCGTGCTCACCGCGAAGCTCGACCGCAGCGTCGGCAACCCGGAAGGGCCCCCGACAGCCGCTCCATCTACGTCAGCTACGGCGAGCACGGCGGCACCGAAGTGGCCCGGGTGCAACTGGATGGCACGATCCACACGGTTGCCACCGGCCTGACCGGCAGCGACTTCGACCGGCCGTATTCGGGCGGTGCGTTCAGCGTCGCACGCGACGGCAGCATCGCGTACACGGGCGGCACCACCCAACGTCCTTCGGACGTCTGGACGGCTCGCGGCAACGCCAAGCCAAGGCAATGGACTGACCTCAACGCCGGGCTGCTCGGCGGCAAGACGCTGGGTGCAGTCGAACCGCTGGCCGTCACCGGCTACGAGCAACAGCCGATCGATGCCTGGATGGTGACACCGCCCAACTTCGACCCCTCGCGCAAGTACCCAATGATCCTGGAAATCCACGGCGGCCCGTTCTCCGCTTACGGGCCCTCGTTCTCCACGGATGACCAGCTCTACGCCGCCGCTGGCTACGTCGTCGTGTACGCGAATCCCCGCGGCTCGACAGGCTATGGCGAAACCTTCGCCAACAAGATCGACAAGACCTACCCCGCCCACGACTACGACGACCTCATGGCCGTGGTGGACGCGGCAATCGCCAAGGGGCATGTCGATCCGCAGAACCTCTTCGTGACCGGCGGTTCCGGCGGCGGCCTGCTGACCGCCTGGATCGTCGGCAAGACCGACCGCTTCCGTGCCGCGGCGGCGCAGAAGCCGGTGATCAACTGGGCCAGTTTCGTGTTGACCGCGGACATGACGCCGATGTTCGCGCGCTACTGGTTCGGCAACCTGCCGTGGCAGGACCCGCAGGGCTACTGGGCACGCTCGCCCTTGTCCCTGGCCGGCAACGTGAAGACGCCAACCCTGGTCGTGGTCGGCTCAGTCGACCACCGCACGCCGGTCAGCGAATCGGAGCAGTTCTACGAGGCACTGAAGCTGCGCGGCATTCCGACCATGCTGGTCAAGGTGCCGGGCGCCAACCATGGCGGCCTGGCCGCGCGTCCCTCGCAGTCGGCCGCGAAAACCGCGGCCATCCTCGCCTGGTTCGAGCGCTACCGCACCAATAAAGGGAACGCGGCAAATTAAGGAAGCTCTGAACAATTCGCTCTTGATCGCCATTCCCGCTTGACCAGCCATTCGGCTGTTGAAAGGCGTCTCGCGGGGATGACGGCAATTATTCAGACCTTCCCTAAAGGCACATACAAGGTAAAAGGGGCTGGTGCATTTAATCGTGCTGTCCGGTGACTTTGCCCGCCTGCCGCGCAGGCCTGACACAGACAACCCGGTCAGTAGAGGACCAGATAGTGAGCCAGCCCCTCTCTACGCCGACACGCATCGGCAAGGCAGGACTCAGAAGCGGTATTCCGCGTTCAAGGTCCACACGCGGCTGCCGATATCCAGATGACCAATCTCGTCGTGGCTCTTGGAAATGCGGTAGTAATCGAACGCGACGCCTACGCTCCAGCTGCGGGTGAAGTCATAACCGAAACCGACACCCGCATAGCCATCGAGTGACTGACGACTGGCTTTATAGGTTTCGCTGGGATCGACGGTGTAGTCGGTGAGGGTCGCGTGCAGTTTCCACATGAAAAAGCCGGCGCGCGCGGAGATATACCATGGCGAGCCCAAGTTGAAGTGCCCGTTGATGCCGGCGGTCCAACCATCGCCGGAGAGCTTGCCGCGGACCATATCTGGCACGGTGCCAGTGACACTGCCCAGATTGGTATAGCCGGCTTCGAAGCCTATGAATTGCGTGCGGTACCCGAAGTTGACGATCCCAGCCGATCCGTGTTCGCTTCCCAGGTCGTACTGATCAACGGTCGCATGATAGTTCGCTCGACCGGCACCTGCGTTGACAAACCAACCGGTGAGATCATCTGCATGCACACTAGGCATGAGGGAAGCGCTGGCCACCGCAATGGCCAGTATTGCATACGTCTTGTTCATTAAAATCCCCTGTCAAAAGTAAGCCGGCGTCACCGCCGAAGCCCGGCATTCATTGCCGAAGCCGGCGAATTATAGCAATCAGGGTTATAGCGAAACGGGCCATGCTCACATTTCAGCCAAGCTGTCCCCTTTTTTCGGGGCCTCGGTGCGGCCGGGGAAATCACGGTCAACTTCAAATTCTTCTACGCCGGATTGCCTCGGGCCGACTATCCGATCCGGTATTGCCGGATCGTGGAACCGCCGTGCGGGTTTCCACCGTTACGACGGGCGCGCGGTCTTCGTCGTGCACGTCATGCGCGCGGAGCGCCTGCTTCGTCGAGGCTGTCTTACGGGGCGCACGACGCGAACCCGGGGCTGACGAGGCCGCCAGCGGGCGTATTGCCGCGACGTCGCCCGGATTTGCACCCGCCGCTGTGACGCAGGTCCGGTTCGCGCTGCGCGCCACCCCGATTTTGCGGTAGGTTAGCCCGGGGGATGGCGTGGACCGCGTGCCGCCCCGCCACGCTCGACCAGCCACCCCAAGAAACCGCGCGGACCAAGCGCCAGGGCGTCATCCATGCCACATAGACAACCCACCCGTACCCAGGCCGGCTTCACTTTGCTGGAGATGCTGGCGGTGATCGTGCTGATCGGGGTCATCGGCAGCGTAGTGGTGACCCAGGTCGGCAAGAACGTGGACAAGGGCAAGTACGGCGCCGGCAAGACCCAGTTGATCACGCTCAGCCAGAAGATCGAGAACTACGCGCTGGACAACGGCACGCCGCCGGCGCGGCTCCAAGACCTGGTGGCGAAGCCGGCCGATGCGCCAAACTGGCAGGGCCCGTACGCCAAGGAGTCCGAGCTGCTGGACCCCTGGCGCCATACCTTTGGCTACCAGTATCCGGGCCAACACGGCAGCTTCGACTTGATCTTCTTTGGCCAGGATGGCAAGCCCGGCGGCGAGGGCTACAACAAGGACGTGGGGAACTGGGACTAGGAGCGTGACCCGCGCGCGCACCCGCGGCTTTACCCTGCTGGAGATGCTGGCGGTGATCGTGCTGGTGGCGATTGCCGTGGCTGCCGCGTCGGTGGCGGTGACCCAGGGGCTGGCCAGCGCGCGCGTGCGCAGCGCCAGCAACGAGCTCGCCGCTGCCCTGCGGGCGACCCGCGCCCAGGCCATCGTGCACGCCAGTGAGCGGACGTTCGAACTGGATACGCGCAGCAACAGTTACCGCGAGGCACAGCGTGCAGCCGTGGCCTTGCCCAAGGGCATGCAGGTCAGCATGACCAGTGCCGCGCAGGATGCGCCGAATGCCTGGACCGGCCGCATCCGCTTCTTTCCCGATGGCAGCTCCACCGGCGGGCGCATCACCTTGCGTGCCGACCGGCGGGAATGGCACGTCAACGTGTCCTGGCTCACCGGCGAAGTCCGGGTGCAGGATGCCGTGGTCGCGCCATGAGCCTGTGTGCTTTCACTTCATGGGGCAGCCAACGCCAACCACGGCGGGCGTCGGCAACCAAGGCGGCACGCAAAGTGGTGGGTGGCCCGCGGCGCCACGGCGTGCCGCAACGCGGCTTCACCCTGATCGAGGTGCTGGCTGCGATCATGCTGCTGGGCATTGCCTTCACGGCGCTGCTCGGCGTGGCCGGCGCGTCCACCGCGCTGACGCAAAACGCGGCCGACCGCAGCGCGGCGGCGCTTTGGGCACGCAGCATGCTGGATGGTGGCTTCGTGACCGCGCCGCCCCCCGTCGGGCATAGCTCGGGGCGCTTTGACGACAAGTTCAGTTGGCAACTCGACGTCAGTCCCTGGGCCGACAGCGCCGCGCGCAACGCGACCGGGTCGATGCAGCTCTACCAGCTCGACCTTGAAGTGGCCTGGGGTTCAACTGGCCGCAGGCACTCGACCCACTTCCGCACGCTGCAGCTGGTGCAAGGACCGAGGGGCATGGCGGAAGGCGGTTCGCCATGAACGCGCAGGCACCTCGCCAAGGCGGCTTCACGCTGTTGGAGGTACTCGCGGCGATGGTGCTGCTGGCGCTGTTGATGCTCGGCATCTATGCCGGCATACGCACTGCCACAGCCACGGTACGCGCCGGCAGCGCGGCGATCGAGCGCAACGAGCAGCTCGCCACCGCCCAGCAGTTCCTGCGCCGCGAGCTGAGCCAGGTCCTGGCGCAGACCATCGGCCATGGCGCGGACGGCAGCAACGTGGTGTTTGTCGGAGGCGTGCACGAGCTGCGTTATGTCGCCCCACTCCCGGGCTACCTCAATCCGCTTGGCCCACAGCTGCAGCAGGTGCAACTGGTCCCTGACGGCGCGGGCGGCCTGCGGCTGGAGGTCAGGCTGGGCATGTTGGCGCCCGATGGCGGGAGCAGTCTCCCGCTGGGAGAGCCCCAGGTGTTGGTCGATGGAATTCTCGAGGGTCGCTTCAGTTACACCGGCACCGATGCGGCCGGGCGCCCCGTGACGTGGACCTCGACTTGGCCCGAAGGACAACAGTTGCCCAGCCTGGTTCGAATCAACCTGCGCTTGCGTGGCAACGCCAGCTGGCCGGAAATGCTGATCCCCTTGCGCCTTGCCTCGACCACGGCGTTGACGTCGCCAGTCCAGGCCGGAGAGGCACAGTGAGGGCCGCAGCGCCAACCATCCGGGCCAGACAGCGCGGCATGGCCCTGCTGCTGGTGTTGTGGGCCGGCACGCTGTTGGCGATCCTGCTTGGCGGCTATGCGGTGCTGGCACGCACACAAGGCCTGCAGGCGCGCTATCGGGTGGCACAGACGCAGGCCCACTATGCGGCGCAAGCTGGGCTGATGCGGGCCATCCAGGCGCTTTACGACGCCCCGACCCGGCGCTGGGTGGCTGATGGCCGCAGCTACCGCGTCGCTTTTGGCCAGGCTCAAGTCGAAGTCTCGGCGGTCGGCGAGAACGGCAAGGTGGACCTCAATACTGCCATGCCGCAAGTCTTGCAGGGCTTGCTCCGCGCCGCAGGTCTGTCGCCCGACGCGGCGCAGCAACTGGCCACGCATATCGTGGCCTGGCGCCAACCGCCCGCGGCCTCGCGCGTAGCGGGCATCGCGCCGCTGGATTACGTGGCAGCCGGGCGCGACTACCGGCCCCGGCACGGCCCATTCGCCAGCATCGAGGAATTGCAGCTGGTGTGGGGCATGACACCGAAACTGTACGCACGCTTGGCGTCCCAGGTCACGATCTGGTCAGGCCGCCCGGTTCCCAACCCGAATACCGCACCGCCACTGGCGCTGCAGGCCATCCCGGGCCTGAGCGCCGCGCAGGTGCAGGCCTTGCTTGCCGCGCGCGCGGGCCAGTCCCCCAATCCAACGCAAAATATCGACAACGGCAGCACACAAAGCATCAAGTCGGTGGCTACTTTGGCCGATGGTACGAAGGCACAGTTGCGCGCCACGATCCGCTGGCGCGCGAGCCAGACCGGGGCGCCACCCTATGCAGTGTTACGCTGGCGCGAAGGGGTTGATGAATGAATACGCGGGTGCAGACAATGCAGGCTTGGGTGGATGGCGCGCGCCGCTCATGGCGGGCATCGCCGTGGCCAGGCTTCCTCCATTGGTGGGGCGCCGAATTGAGCCCCTTGTTGCCTGCGCGTTGTCGTGCCGTGTTCCGCAGCGGCGTGAAGTGGTATCAGCTGCTGCCGGTGGGCGCCGGCTGGACGCTGCGCCGCGAAGACGCGAGTGGACCCGCGGTGCATTGGGATCTCCGCAGCGATGCGCGAACCCAGGTGGCCGCATTGCATCGTGCGTTGGGTGCGGTGGACACGGAGGATCTGCGGCTGCGGCTGCTGCTGCCCGAATCGGCGGTGCTGCGCCGTCGACTCACCTTGCCGCTGGCAGCGCGCAACGACCTGGCCCAGGCACTTTCGTTTGAAATGGACCGGCAGACGCCGTTTACTGCCGCGCAGGTTTATTACGCCGCGCACGATCCACGCGTAGCGGCACCGCCGGGGCATTTCCACGTGGACCTGGTGGTCGTGCCGCGGACGGTTCTCGATCTCCACCTCGCGCACTTGGCCAGCCAGGGGTTGGTCGCGGACTCGGTCGACGTGGCGGCCGGCCAGGGCCGTCTCGGCGTCGACTTGCTGCCACGCGAACGTCGGCCCCGCCACGTCCGGCCACGCCAGCGCCTGAACTGGCTGCTGGCCACCGCCTGCTTGCTGTTGCTGGTGTTCGGGCTCAACGAATGGCTGCACAACCAGCGCATCGCCCTGGCACAAATGCAAACCACGAATGCAAACCTGCAGCACGACGCGGAACAAGTGATCGCGCTCCGCCAACAACTGCGCGACAGCGTGGCGGCCACCGCATTCCTGGCCAAACGCAAACACAACGCGGTGACCATGCTTGCCGTGCTGCAAGACCTCACCGCCCGCTTGCCCGACACCGCCTGGTTGGAACGCTTCAGCGTCGACAGCAGCGGGCAGATCGGCCTGCAGGGACAAAGCCAGCAGGCGGCCAAACTGCTGGACGCGCTGAACGGGTCGCCCGTCATTACCGATGCCAGTTTCCAGGGCAGCATCCAGCCGGAAGCATCCACCGGCAAGGAGCGCTTTTACCTGGTGGCCCGCGTGCGCCAGCCAGCACAAGAGCACCGTCCGTGAACTGGCGCCAGGGAACCCCGAATTGCGGAGCAAGCGTGGCCAGGGGCAGCGCGGCATGAAACTGTTGACCCTTGGCGCGCGCGATCGCCGCGTTCTTGCGGTGGGGTTGCTGCTGGGCGTGGTGTTGCTGGCCTATCTGGTGCTGCTGCATTGGTGGTTCGTCGCTCCGCTGCTCCAGGTGCGCAGTGAAATGCGCCAATTGCGCGAAGCGCACAGTCAATACGCCGCGACGCTGGCGCAGGCTCCGGCGTTGCGGGAGCGCATCCAGGCGCTCGATACGCTGCAGACGGCGAACACGGCGTTCTGGGGCGGAGATGACTCCAACAGCGCCGTGGCAGCGTTGATGCAGCGGGTCACCGATACAGTCGCCGCGCAGACGGCCGGGGGCAGCTGCACCGTCAATCAGAAATTGCTGCTGCCGGATCAGCCTTCCAAACCGGACGAGCCCTATCGCCAGGCGGCGGTGAACATCAAGCTCAGCTGCAACATGCAGCCGCTGGTGGCGGTTTTGTACTCGCTCGAGGAAGGCTCGCCGTACGCGTTCGTTGATGACCTGAGCATCTATCGCAACCCGGTGGCCGCGCAACAGGGCAAGGGGCCACCACTGGAAGTCCAATTCACCTTGTCCGGCTACCTGCGTCCGCTGCACGCGCTCGCCATGCCTCCGCCCGTCGCTGCCAGCGGGGCAGAGCCGTGAACGCTGCCGGGCAACGCAGGCTGACGCCGATCCTGGCTGCGCTGGCGGTTGCCCTGGGTGCAGTCGTGCTGTTGCTTGCAGCCGGCATCGGACGCGGAGCGCATTGGGACGCGCCAGCGGTCGTGCCACCCATTCCCCCTGCCACGGCAGTGCGCACGATTGCCGCGGGTCCACCCCTGCAGCAGTTTGCCCTGGCCTGGCAAAAGCCCCTGTTCAATCCCGATCGCCAACCAATCGTCGGCGCCGGCACGGGGCGCAGCAGCGTCGGCGACTTCACCCTGACCGGGGTGATCATGACCCCCACCCTGCGCCTGGCGTTGCTGCACGACCGCAATGGCGACCGCGAGCTGCGCATACACGAGGGCGAAGCCTCGGCCGATGGCAGCGTGACCCTGGTCGAGGTTCGCCCGCGCTCGGCGGTGTTCGACTCGCCGCTGGGTCGCGTGGAATTGCAATTGCCGGCCGGCGCGCCCTTGGCGCCGGCGACGGAGGGACCAGGCGGCCAGACCGTCGAAGGCTCGGAAATGGACAGCCGCGCCATGGCGACCATGACCCCGCCGCCGGGTGCGGAAGACTTGCCCGGAGGTCGCAGCGAGCCGCAGCCCACGGGCGTACAGGTGGCCGGCCCGTCCAGACAGCCGCCGCCCCCGGTCCCGGCTGCGATGGACAGAGCACGCCAGGCGGACCACCATGCCGGACCCCCCGGTGCCGCCGAACGCGTTCGCGCCGCCGTGCAACAACGCCGCGCCGCACAGGCGGCCGCGCCACCGCAAGGAGTCCGCTGACGATGTCCCACCTGCCCACGCCACGGATCCTGCGCACGGCCGTGCTGGCCATTGCCGTGGCCGTGGTCGGCTGCACGCACCTGCGTACCGCGCCGGATGATGGCCGCCTGCAGCGCGAGGCCATGGCCGGCACCCATGATCCCGTGCCGCTGCCGCTGCCGCTCAATACCGGCAACGAGACGAACGCGCCGGTCGGGACGGCGCCACAGATCAGCCGCGGCAGCGGCCAGTTCATCCAGCCCCAGGGCTTGCGCACGCCGCGCCCGGCCGCGCAGGGGCCGCAGGCAGTCACTTTCAACTTCGAGAACCAGCCGATCCAGGCCGTGGTCAAGGCAATCCTGGGCGACCTGCTGAAGCAGAACTACAGCATCGCCCCGGGCGTGCAGGGCAACGTCTCGTTTTCCACCTCCGAACCGGTGGAGCAGGCGCAGGCGCTGCCTATCCTGGAAACGCTGCTGTCCTGGACCGGCAACGCCCTGGTCCGCCGTGCCGGCGGCTACGTGGTGCTGCCGCAAAAAGACGCCGTGGCCGGCAACGTGGTGCCCAGCCTGGGCGCCAACGCGCCGGCCGGTGGCACGCAGGCGCGCCTGTTCCCACTGCACTTCATCTCCGCGACCGAGATGGAGAAGCTGCTGAAGCCCTTTGCGCGCAGCGGCACGATCCTTCTGGCGGATCCCGCGCGCAACCTGCTCATCGTTTCCGGCACGCCGGATGAACTCGCGAACTACCAGAGCATGGTGCGCACGTTCGACGTGGATTGGCTGCGCGGCATGTCGGTGGGCGTGTTCAACCTGCAATACGCCTCGGTCGGCGAACTGATGCCCAAGCTCGACGCCATGTTTGGCGCGCGCGGCGACACTCCGTTGGCCGGCATGCTGCGCTTCATCCCGCTCGAGCGTACCAACGCGCTGGTGGTGATCAGCACGCAGCCGCAATACCTGCAGGAGGTGGGCGAGTGGATCACGCGCATCGACCGCGGCGGCGGCAACCAGCCGCAGCTCTTCGTCTACGACGTGCGCAACATCAAGGCCTCCGACCTCGCCCGCTACCTGGGACAGATCTACACCAACGGCGGCGCCGGCGGCGGGAGCATCGACACCGGGGGACGGGTTGGGCCCGGCCTCGGCGCCGCCACGGTCGGCAGTGCGGACAATGCCAATGCCTTCAACGCCATGGGCAGCAGCGCCGGGAGTTTCGGCAGCGTGCCGGGCGGTACGGCGGACGCCAACGGCCTTGGCGCCAGCTCGGCGCCCGACCTGGGGACGACGGCAAATGGCTACGGCACGAACGCGGGCGCGCAGCAATACACCTCGAACGACGGGAGCATCCGCATCAGCTCGGTCGACAGCAGCAACCAGCTCCTGGTGCGCGCGCGCGCTTCGCAATGGGAAGAGATCAAGACGGCAATCGCCAAGCTCGACCACGTGCCACTGCAAGTGCAGATCGAGACCCGAATCCTGGAGGTGAGCCTGACGGGCGAGTTCCAGTTTGGCGTGCAGTACTACCTGCAGAACCTGCAGAACCTCGCGGGCAGCGCGGCGGGACAACAGGCGATAGCGCAGCAGGCCGCGGCGCTCCAGGCTGGCGTGCCGTTTGGCGGCGGCGCGTTCTTCTATTCCTTCTTCAACGACAAGCTGCAGGTAGCCCTGCGCGCGATCGAGACCAGCGGCAACACCAAGACGCTGTCGGCGCCGTCCATGGTGGTGATGAACAACCAGGTCGCGATGATCCAGGTTGGCGACAAGATCCCGGTCAACCAGACCAGCATCAATACTGCCGTCGGCGCGGCCACCAGTTACAACCAGGTGTCGTACATGGATACCGGCGTCATCCTGAAGGTGCAGCCGCGCATCAATCCAGGTGGCCTGGTGTACATGGACATCAGCCAGCAGGTGAGCCAGCCCAACCGCTCCGTGCCGCTGGTCAATGGCAACGCCTCCATTTCCGAACGCAAGCTGGCGACGCAAGTCGCAGTCCAGAGCGGCCAGACCGTGCTGCTCGGCGGCCTGATCCAGCAAGCGGAATCCAACACCGATACCGGCATCCCGGGGCTCAACCGCGTGCCGATCCTCGGCCACTTGTTTGGCAACACCGACCGCAGCCGCAACCGCACCGAGCTGATCGTGCTGATCACCCCGCGCGTGGTGCAGGGCGAGGAAGACGCCAAGCGCATCACCGACGACTACCAGCGCAAGTTTGAATCGCTGGCACCGCTGCGCACGCAGGCGCAGGAGCGGGAACGCCCCACGACGTACGTACCGGCAGTCACCGCGCCGCTGCCGGCCGAGGCCGCGCCGCCCCAGCCCCTCCCGGCCGCCGCTCCGGCAGTGACAGCACCCGCCACCGCCGACCCCGTCGTATTGCAGCAACAGGCGCAAACCGCGCTGGCGCAATCGAATTACGACATGGCGCAGGCGCTCGCGCTGCGCTCCTGGCGCGCCGGCACCCGCCACGGCAGCCTGTGCGAGCAGAACTGGCAACTGGTCCGCGAAGTGCGCCTGCGCCTGCAGGACGCGGGCGGTGCCGAGACGGCGCGCAAGTGGGCGTTGCAGTGCATGGGCCAGACCGAGCAGTAAGCGATCGCGCACACGCGGCCCAGGTACGAGGCTTGCGCTGATGCCTCCTGGCGCCGCTTCCGCTCAGCCCAGCTCGCGCACGCGGAAGTTCCGGCCCTTGATCTTGCCGGCACGCAGGCGTTCCAGCGCCTTGCCGGCACGTGCGCGCGCAATCGCGACATAGGCGCGTGTGGCAAACACGTCGATCTTGCCGACGTCCTCGGCACTTAAGCCGGCGTCGCCGGTGAGCGCGCCGAGGATGTCGCCAGGGCGCAACTTGTCGCGGCGCCCGGCATCGATCACCAGGGTCTTCATGGGCGCCAGGTGCAGGGTCTTGCCGCGCACCGGCGCAACCTTCAACGCCCGCCAGGGCGGCGGCTGGCCGGCCAGCGCCGCGATCGCCTCCAGCTTGGGGCGCTCGCGCGGCGTGCACAGCGTGATCGCCAGGCCGCGCATGCCGGCGCGACCCGTGCGGCCAATGCGGTGGGTGTGCGTTTCCGGATCGTGCGCGACGTCGTAACACACGACCAGCGGCAGCGCGATGATGTCGAGTCCGCGCGCGGCCACATCCGTCGCGACCAGCACGCTGCAACTGTGGTTCTTGAAGCGCACCAGCACTTCGTCGCGATCGCGCTGCTCCATGTCGCCATGCAAGGCAAGCGCCGAATAGCCGCGACGATCGAGCTCCTGCGCCACGGCATCCACTTCGCGGCGCATATTGCAAAACACCAGTGCCTGCTGCGTGGCGCCGGCGCCTGCGGGCGCGGCAGCCAGCAATTGCGCCAGCGCATCGGGCTTGTGTGCAGCTTCGACCTCGTGGAAACGTTGCTCGATTGCGGGCCGTTCGTCGGCGGGCGCCTCGATGGCGACTTCCACCGGATCGCGTTGCACGCGCGCACTGACTGCACGCATGCCCTCGGGATAAGTGGCGGAGAACAACAGCGTCTGGTGGTGGCGGGCAATGCGGCCAATGATGTCGTCGATTGCTTCGGTAAAGCCCATGTCCAGCATGCGGTCGGCTTCATCGAGCACCAGCACCTTGATGCCGCCGCCGTGCAGGCTGCCTTTTTTCAAATGCTCCTGAACGCGGCCCGGCGTGCCCACGACGATATGCGGGTCGTGCGTCAGCGACGCGAGTTGCGGGCCGAGCGGCATGCCGCCGCACAGGGTCAGCAGCTTCACGTTTGGAATGTTCGCCGCCAGCTTGCGGATTGCCTTGCTGACCTGGTCGGCCAATTCACGCGTGGGACACAGCACCAGTGCCTGCAGCCGGATCACGTCCACGTCGATGCCCTGCAGCAGGCTCAGGCCAAATGCCGCCGTCTTGCCACTGCCGGTCTGCGCCTGCACGACCACGTCGCGTCCGGCCAGCATCGGCGGCAGGCTCTGCGCCTGAACCGGAGTCATTTGTTCGTAGCCGAGTGCTTCCAGGCTGGCGAGTAGCGCTGGCAGCAAGGCGAGGGTCGAGAAGGCGGTCATCCGTGCATGATCGCACGCGCGCCTGGCTGCCCGACGCCGCACTTGCATCCGGTTGCCCGCTCCGCGAACCTGTACCGCCTCTGTCGCCACCCCTGGATGAGATGGATACCGTCTGCATCGAAGACCTGCGCGTGGATACCACCATTGGCGCCTATGACTGGGAGCGCGGCTTGCGCCAGCCGCTGCTGATTGGCGTCCGCCTGGGTTACGACAACCGCAGCGTGGACGCGCTTGGCACGGCGATCGACTACGCCAGCGTGGCCCAGGCCTTGCGCGAGCATGTCGGCACGCGCACCGACGAACTGCTGGAGACGCTCGCGGAAAGCTGCTGCACGCTGCTGGCCGGGCGCTTCCACCCACGTTCGATCGAACTGCGCATCGACAAGCCGCTCGCCGCTGTCGCGCTGGGTTGCGCACGCGTGGGCATCCGGCTGCAGCGCGACTATGAGTGAGCCCGCCGCGCGCTGGCTGCTGTTGCTTGGTTCCAGCCGCACCACCGACACGCTGCTGCGCGAGGCGGTGCAACGGCTCGGGAAGGACGGTACGGCACGCCTGCTGACTCCGATCCGGCGCTTCCCGGCGGACGACGGCAGCGACCTCGTGTTCTACAACGCGTTGGCGGAATGGACGTTGGCGGACGACAGCCTCGATGCGCAGGCGCGGATCCGGGACATCGAGTCGGCGCTTGGCCGCGATCGCAGCCGCGATGACGAGGTGGCGATCGATATCGACCTGCTCGCGCGTTTCACCCACGGCCAGTGGCGTGCCCACGCCCACGCGCTGGACAAGCACGAATTCGCCCGTGCGCTGGTGCGCGGCTTGCTGCAGCAGGCTGGCGCGGAGGTCGTACTCCAGGCTGCGCTGTCGACACCAAGCGCCGGCCAGGCCGGCTCAGACGTGCAATAGCCGTCCGCCATCGACAGGCAGCACCACACCACTGCAATAGCTGGCGTCGCGCAACAGATACAGCACGGCATCGGCGATTTCCTGTGGCGTGCCCTGGCGAGCCAGCGTCGTGCGCTGCTCGACCATGCCCTTGGTTTCCGCCTTGACCGCATTCGTGGACCACAGGATGTTGCCGGGGGCGACCGCGTTGACGCGGATGTCGGGGCCCAGCTCCAGCGCCAGGCTGCGCGTCAGCATCACCAGTGCCGCCTTGCTCATGCAATACAGCGTGTGCGCCGCGAGCGGACGTTCCGCGTAGATGTCGACGATGTTGACGATCGCGCCGCGCGCCGCCCGCAACGCCGGCACCGCGGCCTGGCTCAGGAAAAACGCGGCGCGGGCATTCGCGCCGAAGAGCTCGTCCCATTGCGCCGGCGTGGCGCTCTCCACCGGCGTGGCGTAATAGGTCGAGGCATTGTTCACCAGCGCATCGAGTCGCCCGAAGCGCGCGTGCACGTCCGCCACCAGACCCGGCATGACCGCCGGATCGGCCAGGTCGGCCTGCAGCAGCAGCGTGCTGCGCGCACGCCGTGCCTCGAGTTCCGCGGCCAGTGCCTCGGCATCCGCCTGGGAATGCCGATAGTGCAGGGCCACGTCGTAGCCCGCCGCATGCAGATGACGCGCGATCACCGCTCCGATCCGATGTGCGGCGCCCGTGATCAACGCCACCGGTGACTCGCGGTGTGTGTTCATGCCCTGCCCTCCGCGCGGATGCCCAGCTTGCCGCAAAGCACGCGGCACGTCATCTGCCGCAAGTTCGAGAGCCCAGGCAACCCGGCCCCGCGACGCGCCAAGGCGAGCGCGCCCGCAGCCGCCTGCGCGCCGCTCAGGCTTCCGCGTCCGCGTTGGGAGTCGGCACGATGCCTGGCGCGTCTTCCACGGCCACCTCGCTGGAAAACAGTTCGAGCGCGGTTTCGGCGACGTGCATGGTGTCGTAATACGCATACGCGCCGACGCCGACCGCACCGACCGCGGGCACCCAGCGCGAAAAGCTCTGCCTCACCGTACGCCGCCCCAAGTGCAGGCC
>DATNBK010000285.1:0-6327 GCA_035571995.1 Rhodanobacter sp. | reverse complement strand
CACCCCACTCGTCATTCCCGCGAAAGCGGGAATCCAGGACTTTTGACGCTGGCCGCGGAAATGCAAAGCACCTGGATTCCCGCTTTCGCGGGAATGACGACGGGGTGGATTCGCGCCGCCTGGCTTACTTCGCCCCCTTGTCTGGCGCAGGTCACTGTTCCTGGGTGACACGCAGCACCTCCTCCAGCGTGGTGACGCCGGCGACGGCCTTGGCCAGGCCGTCCTCGTACATGCTCCGCATGCCTTGCGCCCGTGCCTGCCGCTCGATGTAGCGCTCGTCCGCGTGCTGCATGACCAGCCGGCGCAGCGTCTCGTTCATGGGCAGGAATTCCATGATCGCGCAGCGCCCGCAATAACCGGTGGGGTTGGCGGTGCTGGTGCCCGGTCGCCACAGCCGGACGGGTCGTTCATCGGTGTATTTCTCCAGCTCGAACTGCTCCACCACCTCGGGGGGCGCCGGGTAGGCGGTGGCGGTCTCGCGATCGAGCTGCCGCACCAGGCGCTGCGCCAGGATGCCGTTGATCGTGGAGCCGATCAGGTAATCCTCCACGCCCATGTCGAGCAGGCGGGTGACGCCGCCGGCCGCGCTGTTGGTGTGCAGCGTCGAGAGCACGAGGTGGCCGGTGAGCGCGGCCTGGATCGCGATGCGGCAAGTCTCGAGGTCGCGCATTTCGCCGATCATGATTACGTCCGGATCCTGGCGCATGATCGAGCGCAGCGCGCCGGAGAAGTTCAGCCCGATCTGCGGCTTCACCTGCATCTGGTTGATGCCTTCGAGCTGGTACTCGACGGGATCCTCCACGGTGATGATCTTCACGTCGTTGGTGTTGAGGCGCGAGAGCGCGGCGTACAGTGTCGTGGTCTTGCCCGAGCCGGTGGGGCCGGTCACCAGCAGGATGCCGTGCGGCTTGCCCAGCACCTCGATGAAGCGCTGCGCGAAGCCGGCGTCGAAGCCCAGCGCGGCAAGGTCGAACGCCACCGACTCGCGGTCCAGGATGCGCATCACCACGGATTCGCCGAAGCTGGTCGGCACGGTGGAGACGCGCAGGTCGAGCTCCTTGCCCTGCACGCGCAGTTGGATGCGCCCATCCTGCGGCAGGCGCCGTTCGGCAATGTTCATGCGCGCCATGATCTTCACGCGCGAGATCACGGCGGCGGTGGAGCTTGCCGGTGGCGATTCGACCTCGTGCAGCACGCCGTCGATGCGGTAGCGCACCTTCAGCCGGTTTTCGAACGGCTCGATGTGCACGTCCGACGCACGCTGCTCGACGGCACGCTGCAGGATCAGGTTGACCAGCCTGATCACCGGCGCCTCGGAGGCGAGGTCCTGCAGGTGCTCGATGTCGTCCTCGTCGTTGGGCGCGCCGTCCAGGTTCTCCACGATCGTGCCCATGGCCGAGCGGCCCTGGCCGTAATAGCGCTCGATCAGGTCGTCGATTTCCGAACGCATGCCGATCAGCACGGAAACGCGCTTGGGCGCGGCCAGGCGCACGGCGCGCAGCGCATAGGTGTCCGCGGGGTCGGCGATCACCAGGCCTACGCCGTCTTCGCCGACCCGCACTGGCACCACGTGTTGTTGCTTGAGGAAGCGCACCGACAGCTCCAGCTCGGGCGGCGGCAGCTCGGGGGCGTCTTGCAGGGCCAGCAGCGGCAGGCGCAGGAACTTCGACCAGGCCAGGGCGAGGTCACGCTCGGATATCAGCCCGAGGCGCGCCAGCATCGCGGTCAACGTGCCTTCCCCGGATTCTTCATGCAGGCGACGTGCCCGTTCCAGGTCGCTGTCCTTCAGGCGGTCATTGGCAAGCAACCAGGCGCAGACCTTTTCCTCGCGCTCCACCATCCGGTTGGCGGCATCGGGCGCCGTCCAGTTGCTCGCCGCTGTCACTTGACTGCTCTCTTGAACACCATCATCCCCACCAAGTGTAATCACACCGGTTGATAGCCACGATGGCAGTATATGGGCGTTGGCGACTTTCGCCTTGCGTCATGGGCATGCCGCGCCGATCCATGCGCTGCGGGGAATCCGGCCGACATCGCCGGTTTTCAGGCCGCCATGAAGCCCAGGTTGCGCGCGGAGAAGTTGCGTATCTGCGGCACGACCAGGCTGGCGAGGTTCGTGTCGGAAATACCCATCCAGCCACCCAGCGTGTACGCCAGCTGGTCGACCGAGAGGGTCGGCAGCAAGCGACCCTGTCCGACGTCGTCCGGTCCACTCACACTGACATCGGGCGCCTGCCCGTAGAAACGACCGCCCTTGACGGCGCCGCCCATGACGAAGTGATGGCTGCCCCAGCCGTGATCGGCGCCATCACCATTGGAGCTGAGCGTGCGGCCAAAATCCGAGGCCGTGAACGAGGTCACCTTGTCGGCCACGCCGAGCTCGACGGTGGTCGCGTAAAAACTCGCCAACGCGTTGGCGACGGTGGTCAGCACTCGGGGATGGCCAGTCACGAAATTGCTATGCAGGTCGAAACCACCCGTGGAGACGAAAAAGACCTGTCGGGTGGCACCCAGGCTTGTTCGTGCCGCGATCAGGCGCGCCACCATCTTGAGCTGCCCCGCAAGCCCGTTGCTCGCATCGTAGGCGGTGGCAAAAGCAGGCACGGCCGCGAGCGCCGGCGCACACGCCGCCTGGGCATCGATGGCGCGTTTGGTGATCTGGTTGAGATTTTGTTCGAGCCAATGACTGCGGGGACTGGTGATCAAGGCACGCAACGTAGAGGACACGTTGCTGGAGGTATAGATGCGGGTGCCGAGGTTACGGATCTCCGGCGGCCCGTTCGACGACATCTGGTATTGGATCGCCTCGTGGCCGGACATGAACACGGCGTTGCCCGCGACGCTGATGCATGAAAACGTGGGCATGCTGTTGGCGTTCATCATCAAGTCGGCCATGCCGCCGCCCCAACCCCGGGTGAGCTTGTCCGAGCCTCCGGTTTGCCACTCTTTCTGCTGGTTGGCGTGGGAAAACAACTTGGGCGGTAGTGGAACACTGCGCGCCTTGTATTCCGCCAGCGTCGTCGGCTGGACCAGATTGCCGATGTTGAGCATGATGCCGAGGTGACCGGCATCGAAGATCGGTTTCAACGGCGCCAGCTGGGGCGCCAGTGCCAGGGTGCGCGCGTTGGGCAGTGCCACCGAAGGGTTGAGGGCCGTGGCTGCCAGTTGTTCGCGCGGGGTGGCCAGGGTTTGCCGGATCGTGCTGTATGCGCTGTAGCTGAGCGGATCGTAGGGAACGATCGTGTTGCCGTAGTCGTTGCCGCCGAAGAGGAAAACGCAGACCAGCGCCTTGTAGTCGGCGGGTCCCCCGGCAGCCGACGCTGCCTCGACCATCCCCAGGGTCGACACCAGTGGGGCGGCCATGCCATAAGCCCCAAGTATGAGCGAACGGCGCAGGAATTCACGACGCTGCAGATCGATAGTCCGGTCTATATGCATGCCGACCTCAGCGCTGTATCAGATAGTCAGGGGCGGCCATGATCAGGAAAATCGCAGCCCAGATGCGATTTTTCAAACCGGCCTCCGGGGTCGCGGCGCTCACGCTGATGTTGTTGACAGCGCTGGTGATCATGGACAGCGTGTCAGCGCCCAGTCCGCCGCCTGCCAGCAGGAGGTTGTAGCGCGCCACGAGGCCGGCGGCGTCGTTGGCATATGCAAGTTCACCACTGTAATCGGGCGCGCACACACTGGTCGAGCTCTTCAAGCCGGACGCGATCACGCTCTGCATGTAGTTGAGGTAAACCACCACCGTGGATTCGGTGCAGATCTGGAACTCCGGCGCGGTAACGTCGTTGTCTCCCAGCGTGGAATTTGATGGCACGTAATCCGGCTCGAAAAAGTTGAACACGGATGGCGCACGCAACGGACTCTGTCCAAGCGAACCGGTGAGATTGCCTATCTGCCAGGTCCCGTCCGACGAGGTCATGCCGAATGTCCGGGCCCACTGCGCGAAGCGCACGATTGGCTCGCGGA
The DNA here is from genome assembly GCA_035571995.1 of Rhodanobacter sp. Classification (GTDB taxonomy): domain Bacteria; phylum Pseudomonadota; class Gammaproteobacteria; order Xanthomonadales; family Rhodanobacteraceae; genus Rhodanobacter. Next base: position 2,355 of record DATNBK010000285.1, on the reverse strand, counting down.
GTTTGCCGCTGGCCGGACCCGCCGCTGGCAAACGCGCCTCGGGGTCCAGCAACACGGCGGTGACGACCGCGCGCATGTCGCCACGCACGCCTTTGCCGTTGTTGTTGAACACGGCGCTGATTCGACTTATGTAGGCTGGACTGGGGTTGGAACAGACCAGCCGTTGGATAAGCTGCCGCCCGATGAACGGCCCGTTGTTGGGATGATTGCAAAGGACATCCAGCGCCATGGCGAGTGCGGCAGGGCCATCCAGTGCCGCGGGTATCACGGTACCGAGCACGCTCTTGTCGCCAGTGGAGAACTGGCTGGGGTTGTTGATCATCGGACGGGTGGCAAAGGCCGGATCGTCCTGTTGTTTTTTCCCCGCGGCCAGGTCGAAGTCCCATCCCGTCAACGCGGCCGCGAACGCAGTGACCTGCTCTTGCGTGTAGGTATAGATTTCCTGGCCGTTGCGATCCAGGACAGAGCTGCCGTCCGGATTCAGCTCCACCAGGCCGATGCAGAAAAGTTGCACGACTTCCCGTGCGTAATTCTCGTCGGGCTGCCCGCCCGATCTCGGATTGACCTTCTTGCTGCCACGCATGTTGAGGAATGCGCCCATGGCACCGGACAGGGTTACAGCTTCGAGCAATTGGCGGAACGTGCCGAAGGCATGTTGTTCCAGCGTGTCCCAAAAGGCGCCCGCCATCGAGGTCGGGTCGCTGACCCCGTCCAATTGCCCAGCCGAGATGACAAGGATTTCCGACAGCGCCAGGACCACGCGCTGGCGCAACTGGTCTGGTCCGCTGATGAGGCGGCGCCAGACGGCGGCGTCAATCTGGCCGCCGGAGACCGGCCCGCCCTGCGCCTGGGTTTGGATCCAGGACCATGCCGAGGGTTTACTGAGGGGTCGTGCAAACTGCTGGTCCAACCACTTCGCGTAGCCGATGGTCGACACGATGCCAATATCTTCCATGGACGCGGCGATGCCGGCCTGTGCAAGGAAGCGTGAGGATTCCGCCTGGGTCGGAAGAGGCTGCTGCGCGGGTTGTGGCGGCGGTTGCGGTGCACCCGGAGTACTTGGGTTGGGCGTTGGGGATGGCGGTGGACCTGAAGTCGGGGCTGCGCCACTCGGTGCCTGGTAACCGCCCGCCGGGCAACCGGAGAGCAGCGCACCCGCAAGCAGCGTGGCTGCGGCGACGCCCGGTGGCATTGCGGCGCGATGGTCGGCGCTGACCTGATCCGGGCATGGCAAGTCCACGCTTTGCCTCGGCGAGGTTGCGTCGGCAAATGAGTGCGTAGTCTCACTCATTGTGTTCCCCTGGCACCCCTGTGCTGATGCACAGCTTATAGGATTTTGGCCGAATCATGACGCAAATTCTTCGTGCCCGGAATCCATAGGGGAATCAACGTTTTTGCCCACGTGACGGGAATCACATTGTGGATGCGATGGGCTTGGGGAATGGTTGGTTTGGCTTTCGTGTCGTCGTGGCAACGTGCGCAGCGGCGTCACCTGTGCGTTTGGAATCGGTCTGCTGACGGGCAGCGCAGACCGCCCGAATGATCTGGGACAATGTCCGGCGCGATGAGGAGACGGACGTGATCGACATCGGCGCCAATTTGACGCATGAGGCTTATGCGCACGACCTTGCAACTGTGTTGGAACGGGCTGCCGCCGCCGGCGTGCAGCGCATCATGGTCACTGGTGCCTCGTGGGAGGGCAGCGTGCAGGCGTTGGCGCTGGCGCGCGCGCACCCCGGCTTTTTGTGCGCCACGGCCGGCGTCCATCCCCACCATGCAGCCGAGTATGACGAGCAGACCGACGCCGCATTGCGGGATCTGGCGCGTGATCCGCTGGTGCGTGCCGTCGGCGAAACCGGGCTGGATTACTACCGCGACCTGTCTCCACGGCAGGCGCAGCAGGGTGCGTTCGAGCGTCAATTGCGGATCGCGGCAGACGCGGGTCTGCCGCTGTTCCTGCACCAGCGCGACGCGCATGCCGATTTCCTGGCCGTGCTCGGGCGCTATCGCGACCGCGTGCCGAACGTGGTCGTGCATTGTTTCACCGATACCGCCGAGGCACTCCACGACTATCTGGCACTGGACTGCCACATCGGCATCACCGGCTGGATTTGCGACGAGCGTCGTGGGCTGCACCTGCGCGAGCTGGTGCGCGACATCCCGGCCAACCGGCTGATGCTGGAGACTGACGCGCCGTACCTGCTGCCGCGCACGGTGCGCCCGATGCCCAAGCATCGGCGCAACGAGCCGGCCTACCTTGCCTACGTGTGCGCGCAGGTTGCCCACGACCGCGGCGAGCCCGTCGAGGTGACGGCGGCCAACAGCACGGCGACTGCCCGCGCCTTCTTCGGCCTG